>CAZPAX010000026.1:0-18993 GCA_964584535.1 uncultured Eubacteriales bacterium | reverse complement strand
ATCAGGAAAGACCATTTTTGATCTCTCATCTCAAGAATTGATGAGATTGAAGATCTATTATCTGGAGAAGGAAATGGAAAAATACAGAAAATATTTGGACAGGGCCAAAAAGTTGGGTGCAAAGAACGCCAAAATTATTCTAGCTACAAGCGTTGTCACTGCCGAATGGGTCAGGCTCAAATGCCAGTTTGGATGCGATGGTTATGGACAGTCACTCGCCTGTCCTCCTCTTTCGCCAACACCAGAACAGACAAGAAGAACTCTCCAGAGTTACAAGCATGCGCTTCTCGTTCATGGCGATGAATATACAGACATCCGGGAAATTGTCTCGACCTTGGAGAGAGAAATTTTTCTGGATGGATATTGGAAAGCCTTTGCTATGGCCTCAGGCCCCTGCGAGCTGTGTGCTCGATGCAAGGATTTCTGCAAGTATCCGGAGAAAGCAAGGCCGTCCATGGAGGCCTGCGGTATAGATGTTTTTACCACTGTCCGCTCGAACGGATTTCCCATTGAGGTTGTCAGATCTCGACGGGATAAGCCAAACTACTATGGGTTAGTTCTTCTCGAATGAATCCTCACCTTGATTTTTATCTTGTTCAACAAAAAACGATATATTCAATTTTCTGGCACAAACAATAATTGACAATCTTTTTCCCCAAATCTATATTTTCTGAGGATTTGATCGCTTAGCTTGAAAGCATCTCTCATGAGCCTGAGAATAGGAAATCGTTTCTTGGTTCTGCGTCCTTTTGAAGCCATGGATGCGGGTGAAAGGATTCCCATTATCTTGGGACCTGGCCAGGCATTCGGCTCAGGAGAACACGAGACAACTCATAGCTGCCTTGAGGAACTGGAAAACATTCCTTTTTTTCCGAGCTCAAAGGTTCTGGACCTCGGCTGCGGCACAGGCATCCTCTCCATTGCTGCGGCAAAACTAGGAGCAGAATCCGTAATCGCTCTAGATCCCGATCCTCAAGCAATAAAAACCACAGCGAGTAATATCCAATTAAATAGAGTAGAAAAGAATGTCATTCCTCTTGAGGGTGAACTAAAAATGCTCGAAAACAGGCGTTTCTATCTCATCATGGCCAATCTATATGGTGATATTCTCCTTTCTCTCGTCAACGACATTCAAGCGCATCTTGAGCCTGGAGGCCACTTGCTTCTCTCCGGAATTGCCTATGAATATGCCTATGAGCTGAAAAAAAACTTTATCAAAGCAGGATGCAAGCTTTTAAAAAGCAGGTACCTTGAAGAATATACAACGCTGATTTTCAAAAGGAGCCTGACCGGGCTTATCCATTAAAATAGATTAACGTAAAGGCAATCGCGGCGACAACAAAGAGCGAGAGGATGACATCTCCCCAGTTCCAGCTGGCGCGCGAGGCGGCTCTGTCAGCTGCCACAGTTGTGGCATAGGCCAATCCTTGAATCTTTTCGTAGCTAGGCTTTGCTGTCAGCAAACTGACAATAATCATGACCGCCATACATCCCAAGAAAGAAAAAATCGCAAAATAGAGAAAATTGACTGAGGCAAAAGTATGAAGCCATCCGCTAAGTGAACCTTTATTGAGCTCGGCTACAAGCCTGGCCATCCCAACAGCGAAGCCTCCGATAAGGGCTGTGAGCGCTCCTTTGGCATTGATCCGTTTGTAAAAAATTCCGAGAAGAAAGACTGAAGCGATGGGCGGAGCGATATAAGCCTGGACACTCTGCAAATAGTGATAAAGCTCACCAGAAATGTGTTTCATCAAAGGAATCCAGACGACTCCAGAGGCAACCATGACTCCTGTGGCAATCCTTCCTACTCGAACCAATGTCCTTTCTGATGCCTGGGGCCTGATTTTCTTGTAAATATCCATGGTGAAAAGAGTTGAGCAAGAATTAAAAACTGCGGCCAGCGAGCTCATCAAAGCAGCCAGCAATCCTCCTGCAACTAACCCTTTTAATCCCGTAGGGATAAGGGCCATGACCATGCTCGGAAAGGCCTGATCGGCTGAGGCCAAGGAAAGCTTTCCTGTTTTGGCCAGGGCAAAAGCAATCACCCCGGGAATGACAAAGATATAGAAAGGAAGAAGCTTGAGATAAGAAGCGAAAATGGTCCCTCGCCTGGCCTGTGTTTCGTTTCTAGCGGCCAGAGCTCTCTGGACAATGTACTGGTCAGTGCACCAATACCACAAGCCGACAAGGGGCGGGGCAAAGACCATGCCGGGCCAGGGAAAATCAGGATGGGAAGAAGGCAAATAGAGGTCGAAATGGCTGCTTCCAGCAATGGAATGGAGATTGCTCCAGCCGCCGATTTTTATTAATCCAGCAATGGTCACTATCACAGATCCTAAGATGAGGACAATCGTCTGGAGGGCTTCTGTATAAACAACAGCGCGCAACCCTCCGAGAACTGTATAAATTCCGGTAAAAATCAAAACAAACAAAGCTCCGGTCCAGAAATCAATTCCCATCAGCGTTTGGAAGACGACAGCTCCAGCATAGACATTGACACAGACTTTGGTCACCACATATCCGATCAATGTAATAAGCGATAGAAACCAGCGGGCTTTTGGAGAATAACGCAATTCCAGGAATTCAGGCATGGTGAAGACTTTGCTTCGCATATAAAAGGGGACAAAAACCCATCCTAGAAGAAGAATAATCCAGGAATGAAGCTCATAAAGTCCCATGACCACACCACTCTTGGCAGCTGTCCCGGCCAGTCCGACAATATGCTCAGCTCCGATATTGGAGGCAAAAATGGATGCGCCCACAACAAACCAACCAACATGGCGGCCGGCCAGAAAATAATCTTGAGTGGACCGCTGCTTCTGTTTCATGGACCACCAGGAAATGCCGAAGAGGATGAGAAAATAGAGGCAGACAACAATCCAATCAATCGATTGAAAACTCATGACGTCCCTTCTTCTCTGGCATGAAAAGTGGCTTCCGCTTTCTTTCTTGGGTGCTTATATCACAGGAAAATTGTCCAGTCAAACAAAACTGAAAATTCCGGTCAAGGGTTGCCAATCCCAAAACTAAGGTACGTAAAGGCGGGGACAGGCACCTTTTTTAGGGAAAAAAGGTGCTTGTCCCCATTCATGTAGGAGCGTGGGTTTTGGTCGGGAACACACAGGGACCGTCCGAGTCGTGTCTTTATTTTTTATCTGAGGCTTTCGGGTCCATCGCTTTACTTGACTTCCTCTTCTTTCTTGCTTTAAAGTAGAAAAAATTGAGAAAAGGAAAAATCGCAAAAAATGAATGAAATCAGGGAATACTTAGCTCTCTTGATTCCCATCATCTTGCTCCAGTTAGGGCTGATGATTTTTGCCTTGATTGATCTTGTTCGCCGGGAGAAAACCAGAGGTCCAAAATGGCTCTGGGTGCTTATCATCATCTTTGGCCAGCTTCTTGGTCCCATAATTTATTTTCTTGTCGGAAGGCAGGAATGACGGCTATACGCATCGAGAACTTGCGCAAGCTTTTCGGCAAAGTCATCGCTTTGGATGGCTTGACTCTGAATGTCGAGCAAGGCACAATCTTTGGTTTTCTAGGACCAAATGGCGCAGGAAAGACAACCACCATCCGCCTGCTCACTGGCCTTGCCCGTCCTACTGCTGGCCGAGCCTGGATCATGGAAGAAGAAATTAGTGCAAGCCGTAGCGTGAATACCCGTATTGGCTATCTGCCTGAGGATCCTGCTTTCTACTCCTGGATGACACCTGCTGAATTTCTCGACCACATCACTCGGCTTTTTGGCTTTTCTCATTCAGAAAGAAAGACTCGCACCCAGGAGTTGCTCGAGCATGTTGGCTTGAACGAGGTCAGAAAGCGCCGCATCGGTGGCTTCTCCAGAGGTATGCGCCAGAGGCTGGGAATCGCCCAGGCCCTGGTCAATCGGCCAGAAGTACTCTTTCTCGATGAGCCGGCCAGCGCCCTTGATCCGGCCGGCCGCAAGGATGTGCTTGACCTAATTTCTCAATTGCACGGCAAATGCACGGTCTTCATGTCTACCCACATCCTGGCTGATGTGGAGAGAGTATGCGACACAGTCGGTATAATTAACCGCGGCAAGCTAGTGGTCGAAGCTCCCCAGGCTGAGCTTCTTGCCCACTACACTGTGCCCGCTTTCGAACTGGAATGTGAGATAGGCTTTGAAGTCCAGTTTAAATCTTTTATAGATTCTCTGAAATCTCTCCAATGGGTGAACTCTGTGCTGCGTAAGAATTCAGTGGCCAGAGTAGTTGTCAATGATCTGCCTATGGCTAGGCAGGCCTTGCTGGCCAAGGCCGCTCAAAGCGGCCTGGCTTTGCGGCGCTACGAGATAGTGACTCCATCTCTTGAGGATATTTTCCTGCGCCTGGTCGGGGAAGAAGGAAATATCAAATGACTTTCTTTGCTTCGCTTCGAAAAGAATTGCTCGAACTTTGGCGCTGCTATCGCTTCCTGGTCACAGCAGTTATCCTTCTTGTCTTTGGCCTGGGATCCCCGCTACTAGCAAAATCCATGCCTCAATTGATCAAAATGATGCCCGGCGCTGAGCGTTTTGCAGCGCTTATCCCTCAGCCGACCTTTGCTGACGCCATCAGTCAGTATGTGAAAAATATCAGCCAGTTTGGAATCGTTCTGGCCGTGCTAATGACCATGGGGTCAGTTGTTCAGGAGAAAGAAAAGGGCACAGCCTCGATGGTTCTGGCTAAGCCTCTTCCCCGGAGCTTTTTCCTTTTAGCCAAATTCGCAGCTCTTTGTCTGAATTTCTTCATCTCTCTTGTTTTGGCCAGTCTGGGCGGCTTTTACTACACTTTGGTCCTTTTCCACGCTCCTCATTTTTCGGCCTGGCTGGCCCTAAATATCCTGATCTTTCTCTCGCTTGCAGTTTATGTGTCCATGACCCTTTTTTTCAGCACTCTTTTCAGGTCGCAATGGGCCGCAGCTGGTCTGGGCCTGAGTATCATCATTAGCCTCTCAGCTCTAAGTTCTTTCCCTGGATTGGGGAAATATTTGCCCTCCTCTCTCTTCTCCTGGGGAGCAAGCCTTGTCATAGGCAATGAGGCAAGCGCCTGGCCAGCTCTTGTAATCAGTCTGGCCTTGATTCTCATCAGTCTTCTTGTCTCCTGGCTAGTCTTCAAAAGGCAGGAACTTTAAACAGACTGCTCTTCAAAAATTTGCTCCCAATCAGGGTTTGATTGGCAATTCAAATGCTAGGCCTAACGTATGTAATGCGTCTCGTGCCTAGCTTCCTCAGACAAGTGCCTGGTGGAAAAAAGGTGGGTCAGGCCAACCAGGCAAGGAAGTGCCAAGGCATATCCGATAAGGAGCCAGGAAGCTCCCATGAACCGAGCGACAAACGGCAAAGGAGCGAAGATTGTGGCACAAACAAGACTCGTATTTCTGGTCAGGAAAAAAGGGATTGAGCTCAAAGCAAGGAGCGGAACGATTGCCTTGGGCAGCAAGGCGAGCAGAATTCCTAGTGTAGTTGCTGCTCCTCTTCCTCCTTTGAAACCAATAAAGACTGGCCAGTTGTGTCCAGCGACTGCTGCCAGGCCACAAAGAAGAACAACTGGCTCTGAGGCGGAGAACGCTTTGGCCAAAAGAATAGTGACAATTCCTTTGCTGATATCAATAATGCTGACCATAAAGCCTGCAGTGTGCCCCACATGCCGATAGACATTGGCTGCTCCTGCATTTCTGTCCCCGACTTTGCGGATGTCAATGCCCTTCAACAACCGTCCTGCAAGATATGCCGAGGGAAATGAGCCAATCAAATAGGAGAGTAAGATGAGAAACACGCCTGTCATTGATTTTCGGTTGGCGTTATTCTACATCGAATTCCTCTGCCTATCAACACCCCTCACCCTTCCCTCTCCCCTTGAGGAGAGGGTGAAAGCAAGGGGAAGGATGATTAATGCCTTAATCTTAGTTTTTAAAAGGAGCAGATTCTAATACCCAAGGGCCAAGCCATGGCCGCGGGGGTCAGAGGCTCCTCTGAAGCGCAACGGCTGGCCATCCTTATCGTATTCAATAAGCAAGGCGTGAGCATTGCCAAGACCGCCAGGTCTTTTGACCAGACGAAGCTTATGCCCGAGAGTTTTAAGCTTTTTAATGATATCTTTTCCGATGGCTTCTTCGACAGCAATTGTATCTGGCTCAATAAAGCTAACTCGAGGCGAAGCCAGGGCCTCCTGAACGTCCAGGCCGAAGTCGATGAGATTCATAACCATCTGAGGGACAGTCTGTCCGATGGTGTGGCCTCCAGGAGTGCCGAGTGCTGCCCAGGGTTTGCCGTTGTGGACGATGATCGTCGGGCAGTCGCCAGAGAGTTTCCTCCGGCCAGGATGAGCATCCATGGGATTCCCCTTTGGCTCAAAAGTGCAGTAGGAAAGAGAATTGTTCAGCCAGATTCCAGTTCCCTCAGGCATGATCCGGCTTCCAAAAAGATTGCCGAGAGTTTGCGTCGCACTGACAATATTCCCCCAGGAGTCAGCCACAACAAAATGAGTTGTCTGCTGAGAGTCAGACTCTTTGAGGCCAGGATAAACAAAAGGTTTGGCTTTATGGAGATCAATCTTTGAAGCCCGCTCCTTCCAATATTTTTCGGAGAGGAGATAATCGAGAGGTGGAGGGCTGACTTCCGGGTCGCCGGCATAGCTAAGCCGGCACCAGAAGGCATGCTTTGTCACTTCAATAAATCTATGAAGGAACTCTGGGCTATTATGGCCAAGGCGCCGAACATCAAACTGATTCATTATGCCCAGCCTGAGGAGAGAGGGAAAGGCTGTGCTCGGAGGAGAGGCGGTATAAACCTCACAGTCTCTGTAGGTGATGTGAATCGGCTCCCACCATTCCGCCTTATTGTTGACCAGATCTTCAAGAGAAAGAAATCCGCCACTCCGCTTCATCTCTCGATCAATGGCTTTTCCGAGGCTCCCTCCGTAGAGCGCTTTGGCTCCCTCCTCTGAAATCAGGCGCAAGGAGTCGGCAAGATCTTCTTGAAAGAGCCTTTCCCCTTTCCGGAGAGGTCTTCCATTCTTTCCATAAATGGCTTTCGCCTGATCCGGAAAATCCTTAAAGGCATGCTCTATCATCATCGCTGTTTCCTCATCAAGGACAAAGCCTTGCTTGGCTAACTGAATTCCCGCTTGAAAAAGATCCGGCCACTCGAGCCGGCCATATGTCTTTGACATGGCCTCCCAGGCAGCGACATTTCCTGGCGTAGAAATTGCAGCCGGGCCTTTGCGGTTCTCGAGGTAGCGGGGATGAGGCTTGCGGAAAACGTCTGGATTCAATCCCGAAGGAATTCTCCCGCTCGAATTGAGAAATCGTATCTCTTTCTTTGTCGCATCATAAATCAGGATTGTTCCATAGCCGCCTATTCCCGACATCATCGGCTCCACCACATTGAGGGCTGCCGCCACTGCCACTGCCGCATCAAAAGCATTGCCTCCTTTCTTGAGGATATCAATTCCAACCTGAGTAGCCAGAGGATGGGCAGTGCTGACCATGCCCTGTGTGCCCAGAGCTGGTTCGCTCGTTTTATTTTTTTCTGTAGCCTTAGCAAAAAGCATTTCTGCTGAAAAAAGAAGAAAGAATGCGGCGAAAATTGTCCCGCTGCGCATGATAACCTCCATCTTTTTTTCATTTTAGCAAACTCAGGAAAGAATGGTTATAATTTTTTTCTAATTTTTATGAACCTCCTGTCGAAAAATGATGTATTAAAGAATATAATTTATCGAGAGGAGGAAAGAAATGCTCCGAAGACTGAAAAATAGAAAAGCTTTTTTCTTCTGGGCAATCATGCCCTTTTTCCTTTTCTGGGGAACAATCTCAGTACCAAATCATGGCCTTGCCCAGAGCCAGGAAATTGAAAGAGTGGAGACAGCCATCCAGGTGGTCAGGGAAATCGTTGACCTTCCTGAGGAGGGAATCCCGGAAGCCCTATTGCGGAATACTTATGGTATCGCTATTATTCCCGGAGTTATCAAGGCAGCCTATGTCCTGGGAGGACAGTATGGCAAGGGAGTGATCATGCTCCGGGAGAAAGGCGGCAGCTGGAGCAATCCCTGCTTCATCACTCTGGCTGGAGGAAGTCTGGGTTGGCAGATCGGAGTCCAGAAGACAGATATTGTGCTTGTCTTCAAAAGCGGAAAGAGTGTCGAAAATATCACTCAGGGCAAGATCACTCTGGGCGCAGATGTCAGCGTTACTGCTGGGCCTGTGGGTAGGAGAGCTGAGGCAAGCACAGATGTCGAATTTGAGGCCGAGATCTACTCCTATTCCAAGAGCAAAGGACTCTTTGCTGGTGTTTCTGTCCAGGGAGCTTCCATTTCCATCGACCATGACGCTAACCAAAATTTCTATGACAGGCGCGGTCTCAGTGCCCGCGATATTCTCAGAGGAAAAAAGATGGATGCTCCTTCTGTAGCAGAGCGGCTGAGAATGCTCATTGGAAAATACACAAAAACAGGTCGATATGTTTGATCTCTCATCTCCACCGAGACCATAGTGGAGCACTTTCTTCTCTATTAGAAAAGAGGAAGAATCTGCCCGTCTATATTCCTAGCACATCTTCGGATGAGTTTGTCCAAAAAGTGGAGGGCCTGGGATCTTCTGTTGTGATAGCCAGCCAGCCTTTAGAAATCGCAAAAAATGTCTTTCTCAGCGGGACACTGGGAGAGGCCATCAAAGAACAATCGTTAATCCTCAAAATAGGAAAAGGTTTGGTTATCATCACTGGCTGCGCTCATCCCGGAATTGTGGAGATTGTCCAGAAGAGCGCAATTTATTCCCAGTCCAGAAGCCTTTTCTGACCTTGAAGAGAACGTATGCCTGTCACATCCTGACCGACCTCAAGGCACCCCTTGTACTCGCCCTTGTCATTACGAACGGCAAAATAGCGGATATGAATGAATTTGCCTCCCATTTCAATCCAGAATTCAGCCACATCCCGTTTTCCGGCTCTGAAGGCCTCCAGAATCTTATTCACCATGTGCACGCTTTTCGGGGGATGGCAATTTTGAACCTTGCGGCCGATGACAGCTGGAGTCCGGGTGAATATCCTGTCTTTCGTTGCTGAATAATAAACGACTCTATCCTCTTCATCGACAAATGATATGTCAAGCGGCAAATGGGTCAGAATCAAATTCACTTGTTCAGGAGTCAGAGCTCCTGTGCTAAGTTCGATTTTTTGAACAGGCTTCTCATAACCAGAAGCAGTCGCGGGGAGTTCCTCCTCTTTAAATGGAAAAGAAGGCTTCCATTCCGAGCCAGGCACAATCCAGGCATATCCAATCTCTTCCTCTCCTCTTTTTATCCGGGCCCAATCAGCCTCTTTGAGCGTCTCCAGACTCATAGGAAAAAGTATCTTCTCCTCCTTATAGATCATGTCAGCCATTTCAGTCAGAACCTTTTTGCCGGCAACGACGATTTCCCTGATATTCTCGCCATCTGCGACCATCTGGAATTCCTTGAGATGGCTGCGGATGTCATCATGGATCGCCCACATCACTTTGGAAGGCCCGCTGACTCCCTTTGCTTCTAGAAGAGGAAATAACTGATTTTCTTTTTTTAGATAATGCTTTTCGATTTCAAAGAGCTTCTTCAGATGGACGAGAAGCTTTTCCCTTGTTTCCTTGAATTGGGGTGAACCGGCAGAAGATTCCATCCTGCCAAGAAAATCTTTTGCCTCAGCGATGAGCTTCTCCAGTGCTCTATTCTCAGCCATGAGAGTATGGAGGGGATGACCAGGTACGGATTCAGGAGTTTTCTTTTCCTCCAGTGATTCCTTAAAGACCTGGACATGCACATCACAGAGGCGCTTGATTTCTTCCTCAGACATTCCCTCTTCGATCAAGCTCTGTTCCATCTCCGCTATCTCTGCTGAAGAAACATCTTTAATAAGTTCTCCAAATCTCCGTTTAAGGCTTTCTCGATCCACGCCTTTGTGCAGGTCACGGATGATATTCTTGAGGATTTCCATTCGTTCTTTTTTGGAGGGAGAAGGCGTCTCTTTTTCTGTTATAGCTTTGATCTGGATTTCTTCGTGAGTGACTCTTTTGAGCTCTGAAGCAATAGCCTGGAGCAGTCTGTCCAGAGGCATATCCCCCAGGCTTGCCACATGGCCCAGACTGGCCACCTTTCCCATAGTTTTACGGAGAATTGGACTGCGGAGTTTCTGGAACTTCGGCGAAAGGTTAATCAGAAAATCGAGAAGAAATGGATATTTTTTCAGAAGTTCATCAATTTTTGTTTTCTGACTGAGGATCATCGTTACCTCCTTGAATTATAGATTTTATCTGAGGCCAGCTATTTTTGTAAGCTGCGATTTAATTTATTCCTTCCTCTTCAGGTCAGTTTTATGCCTCTGGCTTACATCAGGACATAAAGAAATCCCTTCGATTTCTCAAGATCTAGAAAATTTTCAGGAATTTTTCGCCTTAAATGAGAACTATAAAAGGCCCATCTTTTTGAGGGCTTGCTCACCTCTATTTATCTGAGGAGCATCTTCAGACAGATAAAGCATTACTCCCCCTTTGACAGGCCTGATAAAAATTTTACCTTCCTTGGCCAACTGATTGGTTATTTCAATGGGATCCACTCTATCATAATACTTCCTGAAGGCTTCATTGAAGCCGCTGTAGACAGAGTGAATTCCTTTGAAATTGCCTGTTCTTAATTTCAAAATGGCCTGTTTGAAAAATTCTTCATAATCCAGTTTTTGGCTCATTTTCCTTACCTCAAAATCAATTTTTAAACATCAAAATATGTGCCGAGGGCCGGACTCGAACCGGCACGGCTGTTGCCAGCCGAGGGATTTTAAGTCCCTTGCGTCTACCTATTCCGCCACCCCGGCAGTTTTTCTCCAAAAACGATAAAAAAATCAATCCGAAAAATCTTTCGCGATCTTTCTAATTACTGCCTTTAAAGGCACTAAATCTTCTTGAACAGTATGCCAGATGATACCAACATCAGCGCCGAAATATTCATGGATAAGTTTATTTCGCATAGTCGCGATATCTTCCCAGGGGATCTGTTCATGATGCTTCTTGACATTGGATGGGATTTGTTTACTGGCCTCTCCAATGACTTCAAGACATCGGATAACTGCATAAAGGGTCTTCTTATCCTTTTTGAATTCTTCAAATGTCAGATTCGCTGTAAATTCTCCAATATCGGCAATCATCTCCAGGATGTCGTTGAGATAATCTCTTAATTCAATAATCCTTCTCTTCTTAGACATAGATGACTTCTGCAAGGATACGCTTTCCGATATGGGGCTTAAGAGCATTCCTTGTAACAAGATCCACCTTAGCTCCCAACAATTCGGATAGATAGCGCTCCAGCCTGATAAATTTGAAGAATCCCATCGGTTTCTCTAGTTCAACAAGAATATCGATGTCGCTATTTTTCCTATTTTCTTCTCTCACATACGAGCCGAATATGCCAATTTCCCTGACTCCATATTTCTCATTTAATTCCTGTTTATGCGCCAATAAAATCTTTTTAATTTCACAAACCGGCTTTGATGCTTTAGTTCTCATTGTTATCCTTTCTTGAATTCTATCATTGAAATAACTAATTCTTCAAGGTTATTTTTGACTCCTTGGCGACCACATCCATAACGTGCCTATTCAATTTCGTAGCCTATCCCTCCTTTGTCAAATTCGACTCCTTATCTAAGAGCTTTCGTTATCTTTGGCTTTCTCCATTGTGAATAATTTGTGAATATTCATGGAGAACTTATAGGTACTAATCAGAATTTGTAGGAACCAAAACAAATCCATAAATAATTGATAAATAAGGCAATTCCTTGATTTTAAAGAAGATAGCTAGATCCTTCATTTGGGATTTTAAGTCCCTTGCGTCTGCCTGTTCCGCCACCCCGCCATCAATATTTCATTACCGGGTTTATTATAGGCCAATAAAAAGAATTATCAAACAGATCGAGAGATTGCCCCCTCCATTTCCCATAGACTCATCATATCTTAAGAAAAACTCTGAATACATTTATTTGAAAAATGGGGTCGAAACAACATAAAGCATAAGTTTCTTACCAACCCGGGAAAACTGGTAATCAACGATTATCCTTTTATTCTCAGAAAAATATCTCTTCTTCCTTTTCAGGAGAAACTTAAAAAAATACTTAAAATCACTTCGCATTTCTTTGTTCTCAAAACCCCATGCTTTGGTGAATTCCTCAATAGTCTCTCTTCGCTGTTTTCTCGGCAGTAAAGACGCATTCCAGACTAAAATACCAAAACCAACTGCTTTATCGAGATTTTCTTCGGCTTCGCAAAGATTTATGATCGGCTCCAAGAAGTCTAAGATCACCTCAGACATTTTTTCTTTGCTCGGAGGCACTTGAATTATCTGATAATTTGAGAAAGAGGGTGACTTTTCTATTCTTTTGAGAAGTTTTGCTCTTCCTTTATCAAAAGGGAAAGAAACTCTTCTCTTTTTTGATTTCCCTTTCGTATTCATCTCCTTGGAATTAATCTCCACCTCATCGTTTTATCTGAGAACCTTGTCCTTGAAGACAGTTTCATTAAATCATGTCTTCTATTTCCATACAATGCCCTGGAGCTATTTCATAAGGACTCTAGATCATCCAGGATAAGAACTGATGGAAAAGACCGCTTGTTCTAAGTATCAATTCATAGCGAAATGGACCGACTGATTTCTCCTGAGTCTCAATCAGGCCAAAATAGGCGCAGAATCTGTTCATAAATCTCAGGGAATAGCAGTGCAGGATTGTCCGGTAATACTCTTTCAATTCCCCTTCGGCCTCTCGTAAGATGCTAGGAAAGGCACGGATGAAATAAGGAATTAGGGAATATTCTTTAACCCAAGCCCTGGCTTTTTTATGCAGAATAAACAGAGAGAAGAGAAATCCGCTTTGTATAATCCAGAAATCTGGATATCTATCCTGCCATGGCCAATTGAATTTCAAAGTGTACGTTTGAAAAAGCTTGAGGAAATGTTGATTCGAAAATCCGTTCACCACTGCATCTTTTCCATTTCGAGTCAATCGAAAGTCCCCTCTCTCCTTTTTAATCCACCGGCCCAGCGCTAAAATATGGCGGAGAGAATATACTGCCCACGAATCAACCTCGGAGCGGAACTTAATGATTCCCTTCCAAGGCGATGTGTCAATTTCTTCAAAAAGCTTTTCTGCAAATTTCCTCGGCAGATTCCCTTTTTCTGTCGCTTTTTGAGTGCCTTCTCGAAAAAAAGCACTCAAAAATTTCATAATATCGCGAACAATAGGGACTGCCACAAATGACTCTGCAGGAAGGTCGCTGGCGAAATGGACGATATCTGAGGTTCTCGTAAAAGGAAAATAAATCATGCGGTGAACCTGATCAGGAGAAAGGCCAAGGAAATCTGACTGCGGTTTTCTATTTTGCTGTTCAGTGTGGTGTCTCACAAATTCCTGCAATCTCTCCAAGGAATCAAAATGCTTTTCTCTCAAGATCCTTTGCAATTCTTCATTAGAGATGCGGGCTTTATTGAGTTGACTTCTCTCATAATCCTTCGCCAAACAGCAGTCTTCGTATCTCCTCCCTGAGCGACATGGACATAAATCTGTTTCAGGTGTCCTTTCCATCAATTTTTCCTCTCTTTATTTTGAAGGCCCGATGATTTTATCTCCGTGGAATAAAACTACTCTTTCTTTTGCGGCCAGATCAATCATCCCCTTTGTAAATCCTTTCCGAGAGAAAAGCACATAGAAATGAGCTGTTTTGGCATCGCCCCAATTGAGCTTTTTCGCTTTTGCTTTGAGATCTTCAAAAATATTTTCTCCAATAGGCTTCTGGCTCCATTTGGCTTCTCCAAATAATATAGCGTTCTTTTCTTCACTCAAGCCAACAATATCAATTTCTTCATTTTTATCCCACCACTTTCCCAAATGTTCAAAACTGAAAAATAAATCAGTGGTGTTCATAACAATTTCACGAGCGACTTTTTCATAAACGAACGAAAGGTAATCAGGCATTTCCTGTTTGATTCTTTCTATGACTCTATCAACATAGTCCATTTCGAGTTCTGCTCTTCTTGGAAAAACGAAACGGAACCAGAATTGGAAAAATTCATCCTTTATCTTGTACAGGCCTTTTTTGCTTTTGAGAGGTTTATCTTCAGTTACAGGCACTTCTCTCTCAATAATATCAAGATCAGAGAGCACGCCGAGATATTTGTTGGCTGTAGGCTGCTGAATACCAGTCGCATTTACGATTTCAGAGAGTCTCCTTTTTCCCTGAGCGATCGCCTGCAACAAAGAAAAATAATACCTCGGTTCCCTTAGCTCTTCCCTTAGGATGAACTCCACTTCATCATAGAGAGGTTCCCCTTTTTTTAAAGCATGATTTCTCAGATTTTGATAAAAATCATTCCCCTTTGAAAACCAGAGCCAATAAGCAGGAGTCCCGCCGCTCACTGAGTAATGAAGTATCTGATCCTCAAAGGATTTTGACCGTCTGAAGTCTTTAATTTTAGCAAAAGGCATGGCCTGAATCTTCCACTGTGCTGTTCGTCTTCCATAGAGAGGAGCTTTATAACCAAGGACTTCTGTTTCCATCATCACGACGCTGGATCCGAGCAATATGAGAGAAATAAGGCTGTTAGACAAATTTTCATCCCATGCGCTTTGAAAAATGCTGGGAATGGCACTGTTAGATTGAACAAGATAAGGAAATTCATCGATCACAAGAACAAATCTCTGATTTTTTCCTCTGATGTATCGAAATCCCTCTTCCCAATTGTCAAATCCTCTTGTCGTAAGAAGGGGCTCCTTGAAGAATTCTCCCAAAATCAAAGAAAATCTCCTGAGTTGCTCTCTTTCATGAGTGCTTTCGGCAAGGAAATAAATATGGGGTTTATTCATGATGAATTGTTTCACAAGCTCTGTTTTCCCGACTCTTCTCTTTCCCCAGAGCACAATCATCTGGGGTTTGGACTCTCCCCATTTCTGCTCAAGAAATGCCAGTTCTTTTTCCCTGTCAATGAACATGCTTACCTCACAGAAGAAGCGTTTTTTATACTTTAGAGTATTATACTCATAAGTATATTTTGTCAAGAGGTGTGAATATTCATGAGGAACTTTAGGTACTTAGAGAATTTCCTCAATCCTCTAATTTAGGATTTGAAATGACTAGAATTATGCGGGTCTCGTTTTATTCCCAAGAACATAATTCCAAGATATTCAGTTCTTCAACTTTAGAATTTGAACAAATTACTTACTTTTAAGAAAACTCTGTTTTGTCTGGAAAGATGCTGGCATTGGTTTTCCTGAAGTCAAGGATGCGAGAGTGCGCTTAACAAAGTTACTGAACCTATAAATGCTCCCTTGATGTGATGAGAGCTTAAGAAGAGAAAGGTTCCCGGCGACTCTTAAAATGAAATTCCCCTATTTCTTGAATGAAAAATACCCGAATCCCACGGCAAGCAAAAAATAAAGAGCCACATTCAACCAGCCCAGGGCGTTTAATATGCCTGAGAGCTGGCCTAAGAGAGCGATGACAAATCCAATAGTATCCCCAATAAAAATACCTAAGACAACGGCCTTCAGGGCTTGAGATCCCGCGTCGCTCTTAGCTTGCCAGAGCAAGACACATAGAAGAATAAACGCTGCTCCAAAGAGCCGGGTCATAAGAGTTCCTACTGGATCGAGTGACGCGCCATACAAGGACAAAATTGGAGCGGGAATCACAACAAAGCCAATTCCAAAGATAAGGACGATGATGGCTTTGATGACCATGAGTGTGCTGAGTTTCATGTTATTCCCTCCTTCGCTTTATTATAATTAATTCTGTGTTATGCCTTTATCATAGAAAAAAGGAAAAATCAACAAAAATTTTATGTTTATTAAGGCAGAGCTTAAGTATCGACTCAGCGCAGAATTGCTATTGTCTTGACACAGCTCATCTCCTGGCGATATATTTTTTTATCTTGTCGAGAAGCTTGCTCTTTGAGAATAGATTTTATAGATAGCGGGCAATCGCAACAAAGAAACTGCTCTATTCTTGGAGGTTAATATGAAGGTCTCAGGAGAAAAAAAACGCCAGATCAGTGATCTCTCCAGCTTGATCGGAAACACTCCCCTCTTGGCTGTCGAATTCACCTTCCGCGGGGAAAAGCGGGTCATCTACGCTAAGGCTGAGAATCTAAACATGACTGGCAGCGTCAAGGACCGGATGGCCTTTCACATCCTCAAGAGAGCGTACGAACGGGAAGCACTCATGCCTTCCGGCCTCATCATTGAAGCAACCAGCGGAAACACAGGCATCTCGTTTGCAGCTATAGGACGCGCGCTAGGACACCCTGTAGTGATCTTCATGCCCAACTGGATGAGTGCCGAGCGGATCAACCTTATCCGAAGCCTGGGGGCGACTATTCATCTCGTCAGCCACGAGCAAGGTGGTTTCCTCGGCAGTATCCGGCTCTCTGAGGAATTGGCTGCTCGCACGCCTGGCGCTTTTCTCCCCCGCCAATTTTCCAATGAAGACAATGTCGAAGCCCATTACCTGACCACTGGCCCTGAGATCTGGTGGCAGCTCAATTTCCGGTCGCTGCGGCCAGATGCGTTCGTGGCTGGAGTCGGCACGGGCGGAACAATCATGGGAGCTGGCCGCTATCTCAAAGAAAAGAATCCCGCTATCAAGCTTCATCCCCTGGAGCCATCAAATTCTCCGACGATGTCTACAGGATACAAGGTCGGGAAGCACCGAATCCAGGGTATCTCTGACGAGTTTATTCCACCCATCGTCAAACTCGAAGGCCTCGACAAGATCATCGCTGTGGATGACGGCGACGCAATCATCATGGCCCAAAAATTGGCTTCCACGCTCGGCATTGGCGTGGGCATCTCTTCAGGAGCAAATTTCCTCGGGGCTCTGATCGCCCAGAATATGTTGAGCCGAGATACTGTCGTGGTCACAGTCTTTGCCGACGACAATAAAAAATATCTCAGTACAGACCTTCTGCAGCAGGAGCCGGTAAAAGCGGACTTTCTCGCGCCGGATGTAAAACTGCTCAGTTTTCAGAGCTTCAAACGGGTCTGCGAAACCTGCTGCAAACCCGAGGAATGCGTGCTATTTCCAGGGCCAAAAGAGATCATCACTCTGCCAACCTGTCCCCGCCGACCTTCTTAGATTTAAGAATTGAATCGCTCCTTCCCTGCCGTTTATTTCAATTTCAGCACTTTGAACAGCAATAAATAAAATCAACTAATCTTAATAGGAACTGGTTTCCTTTTTGGCTTGTTATAGGTACATGAGCATCGCTGAGCTGGAAGCCTTTCTGAAAAACCTTAGCGAGGAAATTCAGAAAGCTGAACAGAAAAAAATCCAAATTTTTGGTTTATATTCCAATTTTTTGGATTTTTTGGAGGCTTTATCCCAATAAGATAAGGCTAAATTACTTTGGCATGTATCTTGCAAAGTGTATTTTATACTTAATTCATTATAAGGAGGTATTATGTCAAAAAAAATTCTCTTTGTGATGGCAATCCTCTCGCTTGCCGGACTGGGGATTGCGCAGACCACGGTTCAAAGCGGCAACATCATTGGCTCTGTGCTCTCACCTGAGGGCGACCCATTGCCAGGTGTGACTGTAACCATCACATCTCCGGCAATGATTGTTCCCAAGTTAACCACTACCACCAATGAGCGGGGCGCCTACCGGTTCATGCAACTCCCCCCAGGCGCCTACGAGATGACATTTGAACTAGAGGGCATGAACACAGTGGTTCGTAAAGGAGTCGTGGTTCGAGTAGCTCAGACATTTAAGGTAGACGTCGCCATGGAGCCCAAGAGTCTCGAAGAGTCCATCGTGGTTGTTGGACAAAGTCCGACGGTTGACAAGCAGCGCACGGGCCGGCCTGTCAACTTAGACAAAGAATTTCTCAGATCTATTCCGGCTGCCCGTACTCTGAACACCTTTTTCAACATGGCGCCAGGCGTTGACGCCCTTTCCGCCCACGGCGGCTCCACAATGGACAATTCCGTCCTCCTGGACGGCGTGAACCTGATTGACGCTGCCACTGGTGTGCAAGCTGCAGGTGTCAATTTTGGTCTGGATATCATGGAAGAGATGTCGATCCAAGCCGGAGGATTGACAGCAGAGTACGGAAGTGTCCGCGGTGCCGTGGTAAACGTTGTCAGCAAATCTGGAGGCAACAAATTCAGCGGCAGCAGCTCCTTCTACTTTAACCATGAGAAGCTGAAAGGGGATAATACAAAAAACACTCCCCTTGCAGGAGCGAAGAGCGGAAACAAGCTGGAATACGAGCCGGTCGTCACTCTGGGCGGACCGATCATCAAGGACAAGCTTTGGTTCTTTATGAACGGCAGTTTCAACAGCTCAGAACGGTTTGTGGCCGGCTATCCTGGAAACTGTCCTCCAGGCCAAGAAAAACCAGTCAAAACCTTCGTTCCTTATCCCTTTCTCAAACTGAGCTTCCAGCCAGGAATTAATGACAAATTTACTCTTTCCTACAACCACTCTAACCAGATCAGTGACGACAGTGGAGCCTCTAAGTTTTCAATGGAGAGCGTCACCCAAAAGCGAAGGGCGCCGGGCCATGTTCTCAATTTTCAGTATACCAAATTTTTTAGCCCAAATTTCTTTGCCAACCTGAAATATGGCATGGTCCTTTACCAATTGCTTCTCAATGGTAAAGGTAGCGAGGCCCAACAGGTCGAAAACAACACTGGCATATCCGGGGGCAATTCCTGGCGGAATCATGACCTTTACACCCGCAACCGGTTCCAGTTCAATACTGATGCCACCGCTTTCATTGACAACTTAGCCGGCACCCATGAGCTCAAATTCGGCGGCGAGATCCAATATGCCCATACGACCTGGGACATTTACGGTGTGAATGATCCGATCACTGGCGGGTGCTACAATCTCCTTATTGGTGGAAAATACTATTACACATTAATTCTGAAGGGCAACGGTTTTAACCGCATAGACAACATGATCGATTATGCAGGCTTTGTTCAGGAC
>CAZPAX010000025.1:10887-19462 GCA_964584535.1 uncultured Eubacteriales bacterium | reverse complement strand
CTCTTAATTTTTCGGAGATAACCACAGACCTGTGTTTTCCTCCTGTACAGCCGATGGAGATGGTCAGGTAGCTCTTGCCTTCGTCAATGAACTTGGGAACCAGATAGTCAATAAACGAAAAAAGTCTCCCCATAAAACTTTTTGTCTCGGCCGATTTGAGGACATAATCCTTGACAGCTTTTTTCTTACCGGTCGTGTTTCGGAATCTATCGATGTAGAAGGGATTGGGCAAAAATCTGGTGTCAAAGACCAGATCCGAATCCAGAGGAATGCCGTACTTATAGCCAAAACTGACAATAGCAATCTGCATTTTCTGCATCTTTTTCTTGACAAATCTGTTGGTCAGCTTCTCTTTTAACTCAGAAATGGTCGTCGTCGTCGTATCGATGACTTCATCAGCCAATTTCTTGATATGAGTTAGCCTCTTGCGCTCTAGGCGAACGCCTTCGAGCACAGATTTTTTTATTGTCAGAGGATGGGGGCGACGGCTTTCGCTGAATCTCTTGACAAGAGTCTCGTCAGAGGCTTCCAGGAAGATCACTTTTGCCGATATTTTTTTTCTGATCTCCTCCAGGACTTCTGGAAATTTTGACAAAAATCCAGCTTCCCTGATGTCGATGACAAGAGCGACTCTCTCTATTTCCACTTCCTTCCTCATCCAGAGGTCAACAAAAGTTGGGATAAGTTTGGCAGGTAAGTTGTCTAGGCAATAGTATCCCAAATCTTCCAGATAGCGGCTGACCACAGTCTTGCCCGACCCCGACAGTCCAGTGATAATGAGGAATCTATCGTCCTTGGTCATTTTTTGCCTTCCAACCTTTAAGTCAGAGCCCGATTGAGTTTTTTGACTATTTCCTGGGAGGCAAGGTATCCTCTTTGTCTGAGAAGATGGACTTTGCAGGCCACTTCAATCAGAGTAGCGATATTCCTTCCAGGAGCGACCGGAATATTCAACTGGGGTATCTTTGTCCCCAAAATTTCATAATCTTCAGGAAATTTCAAGCCAAGCCTGTCATATTCTTTTCCTCGGCGCCATTTTTTGAGCTGAATGACCAAATCGATTCTTGACTGCTCAGAAATGGCTTTGAGGCCAAAAATCTCTTTGATATTGATAATGCCCAATCCTCTTATTTCCATGAAATAGCGACTGAGGGCAGGAGACTTTCCTATCAATTCGCCGTTGGCCATCTTTGTAATTTCGACCACATCATCTGAAACAAAACGGCATCCCCGGGAAATAAGTTCCAGAGCGCTCTCACTCTTGCCTATCCCGCTGTCACCGATAATGAGAACTCCCAGATCAAAAATCTGAAGTAGTCCCCCATAGACACTAATCTGGTCAGAAATTTTTTTTCTTCGCTCTCTAGCCATTCAATTTTTCTTCTGCTTGGCGAATGATATCTGTTATGCTTCTTGGATTTCCCGCCTTGAGAATTTTTTCTTTCAGAGAATCTGCCTTGCGAACCAGCTGAGCTATGGCGGCCAGAATTTGAAGATTTAAGCTCGGATTATCAAGAGAAGAAACGACAAGGAAAAAAATATGGGAGAGGTTTCCATCGATGGACTTAAAGTCCACTCCCTTTTTGGATATAGCCAGAAGGACAATGGGATTCTTAATCGCTTTTATTTTGCAGTGGGGGATGGCAACCCCCTCTCCGATGGCTGTGCTTCCCAGCTTTTCTCTCTGGATAAGCTTTTCATACAGCTCTTTTTCTTTTGTGATCTTGTTATTCGCTTTTAAAAAAATGATCATTTCTTTGAGAACACTTTCCGAGTCCTCAGATTGCAGTTCAGGAATGATCATCTTTTCCGTCAATAGGTCATGAAGTTTCACGATTCGCTCGCCTTGAGCAGAATATTCCTTTTATTCGGGCTCAATCAAGCCATAATTTCCATCTTTGCGGCGGTAGAGAACAGCCCATTTTTCTGATCCCAGCTTTCGAAAAACAAAAATTTCTTTCTTTTCGAGGTCAAACTCGACAAGAGCATCTTCAAGAGGCATAGGCTTTAAGGAATAATCAGTGCTTCTGATAATTTTTTTCCCCTCTTCTCCTTTTTCCAGGAAAGAGGAGAAACCTTTTTTCTCTCTATTTTTTCTTCTCTTCTTCTCTCTGAACTTCTCCCTTTCTTTTTTCAGTTTCTTTTCTAGGCTATCAAAAGCCAAGTTCATGGAATTGAACATGTTGTGAGTTTCTTCAGTGACAACTAGACTCGATCCTCTGGCTTTGACATTGATCTCAACTTTGTGTCTGTATTTCTCCACAGAAAAAATCAAATCAACCTCGATTACTGAACCCAATATCCTCGCCAGAGACTTGAGCCTTTTCTCGCAATACTGCCTTATGTCAGGAGTGATCGTAGTCTGTCGAGCTGTATAATGAACATTCATAAGGTCTCCTCCATCATAAACTTCCGTTTTCTTATATGGGAAGGAGGGATCTTCAGTTGTTTCCTGTATTTGGCGACAGTTCGTCTCGCAATTTTTAGATTTTCCTTGGCTAGCAGATCCCCTATCTCGATATCACTCAAGGGCTGCTTTTTTTCTTCGCTTTCGACGAGTCTTCTGATTTTTTCCTTGATTTTTAAGGATGAAATCTCTTCACCAAAATCTCCGACAAGAGACTTGTGGAAGAAGTACTTCAGGGGAAAGACGCCTCTAGGTGTCATCATAGACTTGTTGGCAACAACTCGGCCCACGGTTGATTCATGAACTCCAATCTCTTGGGCTATCTCCATTAGAGTCAATGGTTTAATGAAGTCCATTCCTTTTTCAAAAAACTCCCTTTGCTTGTTGACAATGTATTTGGCGACCTTATAGATCGTCTGGTCACGCTGGCTCAAGCTCCGCAAAAACCAGAGGGCTTTCTTGATCTTGTCTTTGAGAAACCTGTATGCTTCAGGATTATCTTTTGAGGCCTTGGCCAGAAGCCTTTTATAATAGTTATTAATCTTCAGGCGGGGCAAGCCTTCGTCATTGAGAGAAATCTTTAGCTCGTTATTTTCTTTGGTGACAATAATATCGGGAACAACATAAAATGTTTTCTCTTGGCTGTATTTTCTGCCGGGAGTGGGATCGAGGCCGCGAATAATTTCTATGTGATATTTGATGGCGGAAAGAGGAATTCCTAAGATTTTGGCCAGCTGGTTAAAATTAGATTTTTCAATGAGCGGAAGATGCTGGTTGACAATGGCTCGGGTTATCTCATCTTTGATTTGGAGATAATCCATTTGAGCCAAAAGGGCCTCTTTAAGGTCCCGGCTTCCGACTCCGACAGGATCGAATTTCTTGATTTTTTCCAGGATGGCAATCACTCTTTCCTCAGAGCTATTTGTCATCCTGGCTATTTCTTCCAATGTTGAGGTCAAATAGCCATCTTCGTTGATATTGCCGATGATGAGCTGGGCAATCTCTCGGTCCAAGATTTCGAAAAATGTCAGATTGGCCTGCCAGTTGAGGTGGTCCCAGAGGGAGGGACTCTTGGATAGAATATTTTCTAAAGAGGGAATTTCTTTTTTCTCGGAAAAAAAGGGACGAAATCCCTCGTCAAAATATTCTTGAAAGTAAGATTCAAAAGCTAGTTCATCCTTCTCTTCCCGAAGTTCCCCTCTCTCTTCCAGAGTTAAATCCTTCGACATCTCTTTCAGCTTTTTTTCTAGCTCCTCCTCATCTTTTTCAGTTTCTCGGCTTTCCGCTTCTGGCTTTTTCTCGATCGTTTCCTCTTCAAGCTCGAGGACAGGATTCTGAGAAAGCTCAGTGTCGATGATTTCAATGAGTTCCAGGTTGGTCAAAGGAAGAAGCTTGATAGCCTGTTGAAGGGCAGGAGCAAGGATGAGTTTCTGAACCTGCCTTTGGTCAAGTCTTTGCTTGAGAACCATCTTTAGCCTTCACCTTTTTTAAGGGGTCAATGGAAATCGAAATTTTCTCCGAGATAACTCTTTCTCACCTCTTCAGAATTTATCAACTCCTGGGGAACTCCCTCCTTTAAGATTTTTCCGTTATTCATGATGTAAGCTCTATCTGTAATCTTCAGTGTCTCTCGAACGCTGTGATCTGTCACAAGCAGCCCCACCCCTTTTTCTTTTAGGGAGACAATGAGTTTCTGGAGATCTTGAGTGGCTAGAGGGTCAATTCCTGTAAAAGGCTCGTCGAGGAGAATGAAGGCAGGACCAGGAACCATGGCCCTGGCTATCTCAAGCCTTCGCCTTTCTCCTCCGGATAAAGTATAGGCTTTAGCTTTTGCCACTTTTTCCAAACCAAATTCTCGCAAGATCCTGACCAAATCAAGGTTCTCCTTCGGATGAGAATCTTGAATTGTCTCCATTATGGAGAGAAGATTCTCTTCCACACTTAATTTTCTGAATGCAGACGGCTCCTGAGGTAGAAGCCCAATTCCTTTCTGAGCCCTCAGGTACATAGGGAGACTGGTGATATCTTCTCCATTTAAATAAATTTGTCCCGAATCTTGAGGAATGAGGCCAAGAATCAAAGAGAAAGTGGTTGTTTTGCCTGCACCATTGGGTCCCAAAAGCCCGACGATTTCACCTTTTTTGACTTCAATGGAAACGTCATCGACAACCTTTCTCCGCTCGTAGCTTTTTCGTAAATTTATTGCTTTCAGATAAAATTCCATACTTCACGTTTTTATGATGATTTCTGATCTTTTTCTCTCTTTATTTTCAACGACGATTCTACCATCACCCATATAAAAAGTCAATTTATCCCCTTCGATCTTCCCCCTGTCTTTGTCGATAAAAACAGGGTTTCCCAGGAGTTCAATAGTCTCCTCCGTCACATTGTATCTTGCTTCCTCCCCCTGGCCTTCTTGGAGATCTTGGGAAATAACCACTTTTCCCTTGGTCACAACGAGCTTCATCTTCCCTTTCTCCTCATCCAGATAAACAGAAATGGATTGAGAACTGAGATTGATATTTTTAACCTTTAATGAACAGTTTTCCTCGTAAGCAACAAGCCTCTTTTGAGGTTCGAAGCTCATCCTCTCCCCAGAAATCTCAATCTTTTCCTCTTTCTCCCCTTCTCTAGGTCTATGGAAAATGATTGATCCGACTTCTCCTGCACAGAGGATTTCTCCACTCTCTTCGAAAATGATAACCTCATTGGCGAGGAGCATTTCCTTCTCCTGCCAAATTCTCGTCTTTCCACTAAAAGTAAAACGCTTTTTTTCTTTCCAATATCTCATTTCCTGGGCTGTGGCAAAGACAGGCTTATCATTAGAAAAAAAGCCCATGAGCTCCCTTTGTCCTCCTTCTGATTTTAAAACCACTTTGACCTGCTCTCTCGCTTCTAGATCTCCATATTTAAAGAAAAGAGCTATTCCTTGAGCAGCAATCTCCATGTTTTTTGAGATAAGCCTTGAGGGAGAATTGGCTTTACCGATAACCCAGAGGACATTTCTTCTAATTTCCAAAGACATCTCCTCACCCTCGAGAAGCCTTTCCTCACCTGTCTCTTCCTCCTTGTCAAACATCCTTACTTTTTGGGTGGCCTTAAAATCTCTAAGCTCTCTTTTGAGATTAAAAATAAAATCCATGGATTCTGCCTGGAGACTGCTTATCCGGCCAGAGTAAAAAATGAGTTTCAGAGAACAATTCCCCCTCGCTTCTACAGAATGGACTTTTGGCAGATTCAGAAAAGCCCTGAAAGTTATCTCCTCTGCTTCGAGCCGCCGCTCATGGGTTTGAGAGAAAAAAGAGCCCTGCTCAGGGGAGGGGGTCTTTTTCTCTTCTTCAAGGAAATAAGCTTTTACAGCTCCTTTTAAAGATAAAAGGCTGATATGTTCTTCATCTTCAAAGAGCTCGAAACTCAGGAAGTCAGAGGAGCTATGATTTTTTCCATAAAAGAGCTGGACATTCCCTTCGACATTGCCCTTTCTCTCTTGTCGGATATAGGTGAAGCTATTTCCCTTAACTAGGAGTGGAGGGGACTCTCTGCTGCCAGGCATCATCTCAACCTCAATGTTTCCTTCCAGCGTTAATCTTTCCTGGTTAAGGAAATAGCTGATTTTCTGGGAAGAGCCTTTGAAGTTTCGGGATGAGAATTTTACTCCTTTGTCGCTGGAGAGGACCTCTTCTTTTTTGTTGTACTCCAGGTAATTGGATTCGAAGAAAATATTTTTGTAATTTACCTTTCCTTGGCCCTGGAGAACAAAATGATTCAGGTCTTTGTCATAGACAACCTTATCTCCCCAGATCGATACCCTCTGCTCCCCTTTTTTCCCATATTCAAGAATTTCCACTTTTCCCTCTAAATAATAATTCTCATCTTCTCCCATGTAGTGCTTCTGGGCCTTAATCTGAATTCTCCCCTGGTCGCCTTTGAACTCCAGATGCTGAATCTCTTCTGTCCTCTCAATTTTTTGTTGAGAGATCTCTTTAGTTTCTCGAGGGACAACTTCCTCTTTCCGCCAGTGGGTGATGAAGTATATGGAAATGATGATGAGAAGAACGAGAAGGGAGAAAGCTACCCCAGCCCTTATGATTTTGGCCAGATGGAATTTTGCCTTTCCTTTCAATTTTTTCTCACTTTCTCATGTCTTCAACAGAAAGGCAGAGCCTCTCTTCTCCAAGGTAGGAGGAAAATTGAAATGAATAAATAAGATCCACCTGGTTACCTTGCTGGAAATTCTCAGCCCAATCACCCCTTTCCCAACCCAGAGCCTCGAAAGTCCGTCCTTGCTGCCTGACCAGAAATTTGGCATGTTTGCCCTGAAGCTTTTGCGGATGACTAGTAATTTGTGCTTTTTCAGTCAAAAATATCGGCTTCGGATTTCCGACTCCCAAGGGGGGAAGAAGAGAAAAATTATCGAGAAGGGAATAATTGATTTCTGAAAAATCCAGTCTTGTGTCTATGGAGATTTTCCTTCTCAGGTCCTCATCAGTTATTCGTGAACTTGCAAAACTGTTCATGGCTTCTTTCAAAGGCTTCATCTTCTCTTGGGCAAGGACGCAGCCAGCCGCCAGCATGTGGCCTCCATAATTGAGGAAAAAATCTCGACAATTATCCAGGCAATCGATAAGGGAAAATTCAGTCGTGCTTCGGCCTGAGCCAAAGGCCTTTCCATCTTCATAGACAAAAAGGATCACAGGCCGGTAGAAGAAATCCTTGAGCTTTGAGGCGACAATGCCGATCACTCCCCGGTGCCATTCCTCACAACCCAGGATCAAAATTCTGTATCGCTTATCAAGGGAATATTGATTTGTCCTGTCTAGTGCCTGGCTGTATGTTTCCTCTTCTATTCTCTGCCTCTTTGAATTCAGCTCATCAAGGATATGGACAAGCTCCGCTGCTTCTTCTTCTGAGCTTGCAAAAAAGAGGCGAACTGCCGTATCCGCTGTGCCCATTCTTCCGGCAGCATTAATTCTTGGCCCAATCCTGAAACCCACATCGCCCTCAGAAATCCTTCTGCCCTTAAGTCTACAGATATCTATCAGGCTTTGCAGCCCGACATTGGAGACATTCTCCAGCCCTTTTAGCCCAAATTTGACAAATATTCTGTTTTCTCCTCTCAGCTCGGCAATGTCCGAGATTGTACCGATTGAAACAAGCTTTACATAAGGGGGAAGAAAAGAAGATTTTCCTGTTCTTTCGAAGAGAGCCTGAATCAGTTTATAAACAACTCCGACTCCAGCCAGACTTTTATCAGGATAGCCAGACTGGCTAAGAACAGGATTGAGAATGGCTAGGGCCGCTGGGAGATCCTCTCCGGGCCGATGATGGTCGGTGATAATCACATCAATGCCGTGTTCTTTGGCTCTCTTCACGAACCCGCTGGCCTTTGTGCCGCAATCAGCGCTAATTATCAGGCGAGCCGCCTTTTTCAAGGCAACTTCAATGTGCTTTTCTTTGATTCCATACCCTTCCTTGAGCCTCTCTGGGATGAAATAATCCCTTTCAGCCCCTAAAAATTCCAGGGCCTTTAAAAGCATCACCACAGAGAGGACTCCATCCACATCATAATCGCCAAAAATCAATATTTTTTCTTTTTGGGCGATAGCCCTTTGGATTCTTTCCACAGCCTCTCTCATTCCTGTCATCAGATAAGGATCGTGAAGCTCATCCAGGGTTCCATAGAGAAATCTGTGGGCTGTCTCCGGGTCACGGATTTTGCGGTTGACGAGGATTTGGGCAATCTGTAAAGGAATACCAAGTTCCGAAGCTAAGTTTTTCGCTTCCCTTTGAGGCGGGGCAATGACCCAGACAGAATCACTCATTGACTTTTTTCAATTTAACACAATCGAGCTCAATCTACAACCCAAGGGGCTATGCCCGGCCTAGCACCTTGAGCTCAAAGAGAAGGAGTGCACCCATGACGAAACAGAAGGTTTTATTTCTTATGGCAATTTTTATCTCGTTGGCTTTGCTGCCTGCAAGGTTTTTATGGAAGGATGTGAAATAAACAGTACGGGAATTTTCTACATCGAAAACCAATCTCAGTCAGGGAGGGCCTATAAAATTCTTATCGACGGCATTAACTACGGCATCGTCGGCGCCGGCGACACCAAGGAGTTTAAGAAGCTCGCGGCCGGCCCCCATGTCGTCCAAATCCTCTTTGCCGAT
>CAZPAX010000025.1:0-10787 GCA_964584535.1 uncultured Eubacteriales bacterium | reverse complement strand
GAAAATCCTTCTGGCAACCTAATCCAAGAAGAAGAGACGTTCCAGACTGAGCAGCGGCCGGATAATATACTTTCCCTCCTGTTCCGCCTCCTCTCTTTGGTCTTAACCCGCACCCAACTGTGAACTGAGAACCCCGTATGATGCCAGGAGAGGATCTTCTGTGCCATCTCTAGACTGATGAGTTCCTTCTGGAGGAGAAACGGCTCTTTAACGAAAAGTGTGGTAATTGACTATATTTGAAGCCCCAATTTTGGCTTGAGAATAGAAGACGTTTGTCTAGCTGAAATCGCTTCTGTATATAGGGAAGATTGATTGACGCAATCGTCTTATTGAAAACTTGAATTAAATTGGCAAGAGGCGAGAAAGATAGATTGAAATACATAAAATCGATGGAAAGCAGTAGTTCCCTCCCTATGGGAACATAATTTTACTTTATTTCTACAACACAATTCGTCATAGCGCCTTCAGCTCATTGACTTTAAAATTATTGAAAAATATAATGGTTATGCCATGCTAGGTAATCTGAAAGAGAAGTTGACAAAGACAAGAAAAGCCTTCCAAGGAAAGTTTGAAGAACTCCTCAAAAGTGAAAAAAAGCGCGAGGAAATCCTAGATGAATTAGCTGAAGTGATGATTCTGGCAGATGTTGGAGCAAGTGCCACAGGAAAGATTATCCAGGCCCTTAGCCAAAAAAGTAGAAAAACCGATTCCTTTCCTGCCATAGAAGCAATCCTCAAAGAAGAACTCATCAGGATTCTCTCCCAATACCCTTCTCAATTTGTCCTGAATTCTTCTCAGTCGGTGGTGATGGGAGTGGGAGTCAATGGAGGAGGGAAGACGACCTCCTTGGCCAAGCTCGCCTATCATTTTAAAAATGAAGAGAAGCAGGTGATAATGGTTGCTGCCGATACGTTCAGAGCTGCTGCCCAGGAACAACTGAGCCTTTGGGGAAAAAAATTGAATGTCCCTGTCATTAAGGGCCAATATGGTGCTGATCCTGCTTCTGTAGTCTATGATGCCCTCCAGTCTTTCAAGGCTCATAAGGCGCATCTTCTTCTGGTCGACACAGCCGGCAGGATCCATACCAATATCAATTTGATGAATGAGCTGGAGAAAATCAGAAGGATCATCTCCCGGGAGATTGAAGGTGCGCCCCAGGAAATCTTGCTCGTTCTCGATGCCAGTGTGGGCCAGAATGCTTTGATTCAAGCCAGAGAGTTTCTCAAGTTTTCTGGCATTACTGGAATCTTTCTGGCCAAACTGGATGGCACTGCTAAAGGGGGAAGTGTTATCAGTGTAGTTGACGAATTGAGACTTCCCATCAAGTTTATTGGCCTTGGAGAAAGTGAGAAAGACATGCTTGAATTTTCTCCTCAGCAATTTGTGAACGCCCTTCTTTCATGAAAGACCTCAGAGATATCTCCTACCTGGAAATGGCCTATGGTCTGGCTGAAAAAGCCAGAGGCAGGGCTAGCCCGAATCCTCTGGTCGGGGCAGTAATTGTCAGGGGAGATTGTATCGTCGGCTATGGCTTCCATGAGGCGGCTGGAAAACCCCATGCGGAGATCATCGCTTTAGAGCAGGCAGGCTCTCTTTCCAGAAATGCCACAGCCTATATCACCCTTGAGCCTTGCGTTCACTGGGGAAGAACGCCTCCTTGTGTGGACTCTCTCCTTCAGGCTCAGTTGAACAGAGTCGTTGTCTCCAGCCTCGATCCAAACCCCCTTGTCTTTAAAAAAGGTATCCAAAAAATGAAAGAGGCTGGAATTGATGTCTCTGTTGGCCTTCTTGAGGAGAAAAACAGGCATCTCAATGAAGCTTATCTCAAGTACATCACCCAGAAAAAACCTTTTGTCGCCCTCAAGGCTGGCCTCAGCCTCGATGGCAAAATGGCCACCAAGAGGCTTGATTCCAAATGGATTTCCTCTCCGAAGACAAGAGAATATATCCATCTGCTGAGAGGAGAATATGATGCCCTCCTGGTTGGCATCCAGACTCTTCTCCATGATAATCCTAGGCTGACCATCCGCCATCCCCATTGGAAAGGGAAAAAGATAAGGCGCATCATTCTCGACTCTCGACTCCGTTTTCCTCTGAGAGCGAGGATTCTTTCCACTCTTCCTCAAGGGAAAATTCTCGTTTTCACTCTCCAGGGAGCCTCTCCAAGAAAAAAAGAAGCCCTGCAAAAAAAGGGAGTAGAAGTTATTTCGCTTCCAGGTTCTGCCTCCAGAATAAATTTAAAGGAAGTTCTCCTCTGGCTTGCAAAGAGGGAAATAACAAGCCTGCTCATCGAGGGAGGGAGTCAAGTCTTGACATCCGTAATCGAGGAAGGGCTGGCCGATAAAGTTTTTTTGACCTTTTCTCCCAAACTGATCGGAGGGAAGAGCTCGCCTTCCTTTCTTGAGGGAGAAGGAGTGGAATTTGTCAGAGACTCACTATCCTTGAAAAAAATGAATTATTTTCAAATAGACGAAGATGTAATTGTGGAAGGATATTTCTGATGTTTACAGGAATCATCTCTCATCTGGGTCTTTTCCGGGGATACCGCCTGGGGAAAAAGGAGATCGCTGTAGAAGCGCCAACGATCTCTTCACAAGTGGAGATTGGCCAGAGCATTGCCCTGAACGGAGTCTGCCTCAGCCTGATCCGGAAAGAAAAGAATGTTCTCTTTTTTAATCTTTCTGCAGAAACTCTCAGCCTGACCAATCTCGGTTTCCTTCGTCAGGGTCAAAGGCTGAATATTGAACTTCCTCTCACACCAGGTTCCCTCATCAGTGGCCATCTTGTCACGGGGCACATTGATGCCAGAGGGAAAGTGCTCAAAATTGCAGAAAGGAAGCCAGGAAAAAGGCTCTTTGTCTCTTTTCCTCCCCAACTCAGAAAATACCTCATACCCAAGGGCTCGATTTCTTTGAATGGGGTGAGCCTGACCATAGCCAACCTCGCTACTTCCCAGCTTGAAGTAGAGCTAATTCCCATAACTCTTGAGAATTCTAACCTGGGTGAAATAAGATGTGGCAATGAAGTCAATATAGAGTGTGACATAATCGGAAAATACGTGTATAATTGGATGAGTTACGGCAAGTCCTAGCCTTTTGGCGAGATCGGACGTTCAAAAAATGATGAGTAAGAAAATGGAAAAACATCCAAAAGCAACCTCTGTCGAAGAGGCCATCCAGGCAGTCAGAGCTGGACATCTCATCATCATCGTTGATGACGAGGACAGAGAGAATGAAGGCGACTTGATGGTTGCCGCCGAGAAGGTGACTCCCGAAATTATCAACTTCATGACAAAACATGGCAGGGGTCTTATCTGTTTACCTCTGACAAAAAAGAGAGTGGAGGAACTGCAGCTTCCTTTGATGGTTGCCGACAATACAGCCCGTTTTCAGACAGCTTTTACAGTCTCTATCGACGCCAAAGAGGGAGTGACAACAGGCATCTCCGCCTATGATAGGGCAAAGACAATCATGATGGTCATGGACCCCAAAACAAAGCCCTCTGATCTTGCCCGGCCTGGCCATATTTTCCCACTTCAGGCACGAGAGGGTGGAGTGCTGGCCAGGGCAGGGCAAACAGAAGCTGCTGTGGACATCGCTCGCCTCTCTGGCTTGCAGCCTGCAGGTGTTATCTGTGAAATCATGAATGAAGATGGGACCATGGCCAGAATGCCTCATCTGGAAAAGGTGAGCCAGGCTCACAATATTCCAATCCTGACAATTGCTGACCTAATCAAGTATCGGATGAAGCATGAAAGGCTCGTCAGAAAGATTGATGAGGCAGATCTTCCGACAAAATACGGAGATTTCCGCATTTTTGTCTTTGAAGATACGATCCATAAGGAAAACCATATTGCCCTGGTCAAAGGAGGAATCAAGAAGGATGAACCAACTCTCGTTCGGGCTCATTCTCAATGCCTGACTGGAGATACTTTCGGCTCAGCTCGCTGCGATTGTGGGGAGCAACTTCATCGGGCCATGGAGATGATCCAGAAGGAGGGAAAAGGAGTCATCCTTTATATTCTGAATCAAGAAGGGAGGGGCATCGGCCTGACCAATAAAATCAAAGCCTATGCCATCCAAGATCAGGGGGCAGACACAGTCGAAGCTAACCGAAAACTGGGATTCAAGCCCGACCAAAGGGACTATGGTATCGGGGCCCAAATTCTAGTCTCTCTGGGGATTAAGAAGATTCGCTTGATGACCAATAATCCGAGGAAGTTTGTCGGGCTGGCTGGCTATGGCCTGGAAATAGTCGAGCGGATCCCGATTGAAATTCCGCCGAGCAACACTAATTTAAAATATCTGAAGACAAAAAAGGAGAAAATGGGCCATATCCTGGAGATGGTTTAGAGAGAGTAGTCCGGCCGCTTCTTAATTGGCGATGGAAGTTCGGGAATTTTGGGAAAAATTCTTGTCCCTCGCTCCCCATGAAAAAATAAAATTTATCTACAGCCATATCGAGGACCTCGAAGAGAAGGAAAGGATCAACCTCCTCCTCACAGTCATCAAGGACGAAAAAACGTCCCCCGTTGTCCGGGCCACAGCCCTCAAATTTTTAAGAAATACGTATTTCGATGATCCGGGAATATTTCAAAAAAGCCTTAAAGAGAGCCATCAGGCTGTGCTCAAAGCTTCGCGGAGGGCCCTCAAAGATTTTGAGGAAAGGACCAAGAAGAACAGTTACATCTCGAAATCTGTTATGAGAAAGATAGAGTCAACCAGGGAAAAGCAAAAAAGATTAAAAATTCTGAAGGCAATAGTCAAGCTCAAGGCTTCTTGGGTTCCTAAAGTTCTCCTTGAAGCATTGTCTGATCCGAGTGAGTCAATTCGAGAATTTATCATCAATGAATTGAGCCAGAGAGAATCTCTAAATCTCAACTTGGTCTATCAAAGAATGCTCAGATCTCCTTGGTATGTCAAAAGCGCCATTCTGAAAATCCTAGGGATAAGAAAAGAGAGCGGAGCTATCAAGCATATTGCCTTTTTGCTTGATGACCCGAATGTCGATGTCCGGCGGAGCACAACTCATGCCCTGGGAGAGATTGGCGGGAAAGAGGCACTCGCCCTTCTGGTCAGGCTGACAAAAGACAAAAATCCCTATGTCAGGTTATCAGCCGAAGAAGCTCTGCGCAAGGCAAGCAACCTGAAATTTACTTAGGTATCAGGGATTATTCTTCTCAAGAGGCAGAAGCTCTTCTTATCATTTCACTCTTTCTTCATGAGTGGCAAAGCTTCTGGCCTCGGTTAAAGGGAATCTTTGGCGAAGATGTCTATTCAGGCTCAGAGGTTCTCTTTGAATGGAGGATGAAAGTGACTGGGCCATCATTGATCAAGCGAACATCCATCATGGCTTGAAATATGCCTGTTTCAACCCTAAAGCCTCTTTGCCTGATCGACTCCAAAAAATGGGCAAATAGTTTCTCTGCTTTATCCGGCTCCTCTGCCCTGTCGAAACTAGGTCTTCTCCCTTTTTTGGCAGACCCGGCCAGAGTGAACTGAGAAACAGCCAGCACTTCCCCCTGAGCCTCAGAGAGGGATAAATTCATCTTCCCCTCCTGGTCAGGGAAAATCCGCAACTCTGTAACTTTTTTTGCCATAAACTCAGCATCCTCCTCCGAATCGCCTTTTTCAATTCCAACCAGCAGGCAGATGCCTCTGCCAATTTTCCCCATAACCTTGCCTAGGACTTCAACCGAAGCCTCTTTGACTCTCTGCAAGACGATAACCATTTTATTCCCTTTTCTTTTCCTTCAAAATTTTATCTCTTTTTGCTCGGTCATGCGCTCGGTTGACTTTAAAGGGGAGATATCCTATCATATCACTTCCAACAAGGAGAAAATAATGGTTCGTCACAAGTCAGCTATTCGCCAGTGGCGCCGCAGTCTCCGTAGAAGTGCCGTTAATAAGAAAAATAAATCTGAACTCCGCTCTCAGATTAAAAAATTGAGAGCAGAGATCAAAAATAAAGATAAAGCAAAAACCCTGGAGCTCCTCCCTCAGACTTTCTCTGTTATAGACAAAGCGGTCAAGAAGGGAGCAATCCATGAGAACAAAGGGGCAAGACTCAAATCGCGCTTGAGCCGCCAGGTCGAGATAATTAATCCTTCTCCCTCTAAGTGAATTCTTCCTTTTTATGGCTTTTCTTTCGAAAATCGCAGTAATTATAGAGAAAGCTCTCCAGAAGTATCTGAGGGGAGACATCCGATGTTTTTATTTTTAAATCAATCTGTTCCAGTTCTCCCAAAATGGAGTTTAGTTCTTTCTGGGAAATCGTCTCAACTAGAGAGAAAAATGCCCTCCATTTTGCCGAATAAAGAGTAGTGAATTTTTCGGATATATGGGGCTTCAATTCCTTGAAAATTTCCTTTCTATCCTTCGTTTTTTCCCTCAGCCAGACCTTAGCCAGAAGGATATCCCGGAAAAAATTGGAAATTATCCCCAGAATGTACTCTGCCTTGTTCCCTTCTTTGAAAAGATTGTTCAAGACAACAAGGCACTCTTCAAAATTGGCTTTCTCTAAACTGTTGGCAAGTTCCCACTCTATAAATGTCTTGATCCAGCCAGAGACCTGGTTAACATCATCGATGTCAATCACATTTTTTTCAGCCACAAAGGTGGTAAGCTTTTCCAGCTCATTGTCGAGTCTCCAGAGGTCACTGCCAATAATCTCCTCCAGTCTTTTTTTCGCTTCATCGGTTGCCCTCTTGCCAAGAGAGGCAAATTTCTTTTCCATCCAGTCATAAAGCGCCTTTTCTTTGAGAGTCTTTAATCCTTTTAAGAAGACTTGGGAGGAGGGAAGAGTGGAAAAAAATCTAAGGAGGGGATGGCCTCTTTTTATTTTCCCGGACAAGATGACAACAAGAACAGTCCTCTGGGATAGTGAGGGAAAATAATCCCTGATTATTCTTTCCTCCTGAGGAGTAAGAGTATCCTTTTCTCCCTCAGAGATCTCAACAACAATAATTCGCCACGAAGAAAAAAAGAAGGGAATTGTCTTGGCCAGATCAATAATCTCCATCCAGGACGTATCCTCAAGGTGAAATCTTTCCAGATTGTAGTTCTGAAGGTCAGGAGAAATAAGGGCCTGCTTGAGTTCGTCGACAAATTGATGGGCGAGATAGCTCTCTTCGCCATAAAAAAAATAGAGGGGAGAAAGAGTTTCCTCCCTAATTTCTCTGCCGAGCAGAAAGCTGTACACCCCTAAAATCCTTCAAGGATTGTGACCACCAGACTCCGGGCAAACTTTTCAGCTACCTTGTCAATCGCTTCTGTCTCCAGACTCTCAAAATCTGTTCCTTCGGGCACCTCATATTCTTCCATATAGACATAAGAAGGGTTGGAAAAAATGGTTCTCTGGTTGACGAGGTCTCTGAGGACAATCTTAGCCACGATGGTGATATTGTAACGGTCAGCCGTCGCCTGACCGGAAAATGCTATGGGATTGACAGTGAAAGAAATGATCTCCCCTAACAAAACTGCATCCGCCCCTTCTAGTGAAGCTATGACTTCTACTTTTCCCCTGGAAACAAGCTCATCGATGACACTCTTGGTTAGCTTCAGATCCAGTTCAAAGCGTGTGGTCAAATTCCTGAACATGGGGATGCTGATATTCTTGATATGAGAGGGAAGAGAGCTTCCTGTGCCGCGCAGATGATAGCTGCAGTGGATGGAAAGAAAACAGACAAAAACAAGTGATGTAACTTTTTTCATTTCCGGTTTCAAAAATTTAGAAAACAATGTTCACCAATCTATTTTTGATACAAATAACCTTTTTAATCTGCCTCTTGCCGATGATGGCCTGGATTCGATTGAGAGAAAGACTTTGCTTGCGCATCTCATCTTCAGAGAGATCTCGGGGGGCCTCAAACTTATCCCTCAATTTTCCATTGACTTGGACGACAATTGTTACTATTTCCTCTTTAGCCAGTTTAGGGTCATAGCTTGACCAGGGAGTCCGGATGAGAAGCTCCTTATGCCCAGACCTTTGCCAGAGTTCCTCACTAATATGGGGGGCAAAGGGGGAAAGGAGAAGGACAAGTTTTTCCAGGGCTTGTCTGAGCAAGCGTCTCCCTTTTTCATCTTTTTCCAGAATTTCCTTTTCTTTCCTGATCTGGTTATAGAGCTCCATGATCGCACTGACGGCTGTATTCAGATGAAATCTCGTTTCGATATCCTCACTGACTTTTTTTATGGTCTGATGCATTTTTCTCAACAACCTCTGGCTGCTTTCCTCAATATCCTTTTCTTTTCCCTTCACATCCTTGGCTTCGAAGAGTCGCCTATTTTCCTTAAAAATTAGCCAGATGCGGTTCAGGAATCTCCAGCAGCCTTCAATTCCCTCTTCGGTCCAGGCGAATTCCTTTTCAGGGGGAGAGGCAAAGAGGATGAAAAGCCTCAAGGCGTCAGCTCCGTATTTTTTGACCATATCATCAGGATAGACAACATTCCCTTTGGATTTGGACATGGCTGCTCCATCTTTGGTGACCATTCCTTGGGCCAGGTAGTGGGGGAATGGCTCATCTATGGCAGTCAGGCCTAAATCCCTCAAAACTTTTGTGAAAAAGCGGGCATAGATCAGGTGGAGGATGGCATGTTCGACACCTCCAATATAAAGGTCAACGGGAAGCCAATATTTTGAACTGTTGCTATCAAAGGGAAGCCTTTCTTCATTGGGAGAGAGATAGCGGAAAAAATACCAGGAGGAATCAAAGAAAGTATCCATGGTGTCTGTTTCCCGCCTTGCTTTTCCATGACATTTCGGGCAGGTGGTGTTGACAAAGCTTTTGACCTTCTCCAATGGAGAACCTTGCTCTCCGGTAATCTTCACTCCATGGGGAATTTTGACAGGCAAATCTTGGTAAGGGACTCCAACAATTCCACATTTCTGGCAATAGACGACGGGAATAGGTGTGCCCCAGTAGCGCTGGCGGGAAATACCCCAATCGCGAAGCCGGTAGACTATGCGCTTGAGACCAATGCCTTTCCCTGCCGCGTACTCAGCCATTTTTTCTATAGCTTCCTGAGACTTTTGACCCGAAAAAGGCCCTGAATCTTGAAGAATTCCAAGGCCTTCAAAGGCCTGAGATGTTTGATCTGTGCCCGATTTATCGTTATCGGGAAATACAACCGCCTTGATAGGCAGGGAATATTTTAAGGCAAATTCATAATCCCTCTGGTCGTGGGCAGGAACAGCCATGATAGCTCCACTGCCATACTCCATCAGGACATAATTGGCAACCCAGATTGGAATTTCTTCACCGCTAAAAGGATTAATGGCCCGTTTTCCTGTATAAATTCCCTCTTTCTCTTCTTTCCCGATTTCTTTCTTAAGCCGGGAATCAGCGATTGTCCTTGAGATCCATTCTTGGAGCCTCGCCTTCTCCCGGGAATCAGAGACGAGCTCTTGGCTCAGCGGATGCTCAGGGGAAAGAACCAGAAAGGTTGCCCCATAGATCGTGTCAATCCTCGTCGTAAAGACATCGATGGACTGAGAAGAATTGACGACAGGGAAAGAAATCAGAGCACCACTGCTCTTGCCGATCCAATTCTTCTGCATGAGGAGGACATGTTCAGGCCATTTTCCAAGCAGTTCATGTCCAGAAAGAAGTTTTTCAGCATAAGCAGTGATCTTTAAAAACCAGTGATCCATCTTTTTCTGTTCGACCTTTGCCTCGCACCGCCAGCAATGTTCTCCAGCTGCCTGCTCATTGGCTAGAACTGTCTGACACTGGGGACACCAGTTGACCCAGCTTTTTTTGCGGTAGGCCAGCCCCCGCTCGAACATCTTGAGAAAAATCCACTGGTTCCACTTGTAATACTCCGGCAGGCAGGTGTTCACTTCTCTTGACCAGTCATAGCTGATGCCGAGTCTTTTCAATTGACTCTTCATGTGGGCGATGTTATCAAGAGTCCACTTCTGAGGATGAATGCCATGGCTGATAGCTGCATTCTCAGCGGGAAGCCCAAGAGCATCCCAGCCAATGGGATGAAGCACGTTGAATCCCTTCATGATTTTGTATCTGGAGATAACATCCCCAATGGTATAGTTCCGAACATGCCCCATGTGGATGTAGCCGGAGGGATAGGGATACATTTCCAGACAGTAGAACTTTGTCTTTTGGGAGTCTTCGGAGACTTCAAAAACTTTTTCTTTCTCCCAAATTTTCTGCCACTTCTTCTCAATCCGGTCAAAATTATAACTTTCTTTCATCTTTAGCTTTTTCCTAAGTTTCTAATTTTATTTTTTTTTTAGCCTTTGAGTCAATGGGTCAGGATTTGACAATCTGCCCAAAATAATATATTAATTTTATCGTTTTTATAGAAATTATAAAAATAAGGAGGAGATTTCAATGAAGACATTCCTTATTGTTGTCTTGAGTGTTCTGGGTTTTTTCACTATTTTGATCGGAGGTCTTATTTTCCTCTGGTTCTATCAAGGGGGATGTTGCGTGAAGAGAATAAGAAAGAGAATTTCCAGGAAGACAGTTGTGGAGCCTATCCTCAGCCATGAGAAATAAGATTTTAGGATCGGATAATTCATAGGGTGACTGGACAGACAAGGACATGTGAAATTCTCTTCTCCATGGCAATGTCTGCCCCGAATATCTGTTGAAAAAATTTTATTGTTCAGGAATAATTAAAAATAATTTGGCAAGGAGAAAGTTATGGAAGGGATAAAAAATGAAGTTGCGCTCATGTTTTCAGGCGGAATTGACTCTCTTTTAGCCGCTGTTGTTTTGCCTGAGAAATTCGAGAAAGTCCATTTGATCACTTTTGATAAAGGAT
>CAZPAX010000024.1:0-19899 GCA_964584535.1 uncultured Eubacteriales bacterium | reverse complement strand
GCTCAAAGCTCGATTTGAATTTCATGATCACCCATAAATTTCATTTTGAAAAAATTCGAGAGGCTTTTGAACTTCTCGCTGGTTACAGGGATGGTGTCATCAAAGCAGTCATTCAGATTCCCTGATTCATTCATCATAAGATATTTTTTTTTATCTCTGATCAATTGAGGATTTTGATGAGCAAAATGAGATTTTTTCTCCTCTTCGTAATTTTTTTATTTATAGTAAAAGCAGGAGGCCTTGCCCCGGCTATTATTAGCTCAGCTCCGCTTTATCTTGCCGGCCAAAAGGTTGAGCTTTCGCTTACGCCGATAAGCGAACAGGCGATCCGCATAACTTTTCTGCCCTTTAATGCTCAGGGCAAACTGGAGCCAATCACTGATTCTACTGTGCTTGTTCCCCGTGACTGGCCGCCTCCGGCTTTTCGAATAACCAGTCTTGAGGCAGAAAGGATTATTTCCCTCAAAACATTGCGGATCAGAATCATCCCCTCTCCATTATCAGTTGAGATTCAAGATGCTGGAGGAAATATTATTCAAAAATTAGTTTTCAATCAGAAAACAGGAGCTATGGCTTTCAGAATTGGAAATAGCCCTATTTTGGGCCTTGGCGGTGGCGGTAAGCAATTCGACCGCCAAGGAGCCTTTGATCCAATGACCAATGGCCATAGGGCAGGAGAATACCAGATTTTCGGCTCTCGAGTTCCTGTTCCTTTTCTGATTGGTACAGAAGGCTGGGCAATTTTCGTCCACCGGCCTTACAACGGGACATTCGATCTTAGGGAGAAGCAAGGTCTTTTCCAAGCAAAAGCTGAATCGAGAGAAGAAAAGGAGCAACCCTTGCCTCTGGATATTTTTGTGATTAATAGTCATGCCCCTTCGGTTATCATGAGCGAATATGCTAATCTCACTGGACACCCTGTTCTGCCGCCGAAGTGGGCCCTGGGCTATTTCCAGAGTCATCGCACTATTTCGGGCCCTGAAGAAGTTTTGTCTGTTGCCGAGAGTTTCCGCCACAAACAACTTCCTTGCGATGGCTTAATTTACCTTGGAACTGGCTATTGCCCGCAAGGCTGGAACTTGGGTCATGGATCTTTGGAATTTAATCCAAAAAGTTTCGATCAACCTCAGGAGATCATCAATCGACTTCATGAATTGAATTTTAAAGTCATTCTCCATGTCAACCGCGCCCCAAAAACTTTGCATGGGAATTTTCCTCCTCTGGCAGGTGAGAAAACAGGTGCTGATCACATAGCCAATTATTGGGATAGACATAGAAATGTTTTTAGCCTGAGAATAGACGGCTGGTGGCCTGATAACGGTGATGAGTTGCCGATTGACTCGCGGCTTGCCCGTCATCTCATCTATTATCAAGGCCCTCTATCAGAGCGGCCGAACGAACGTCCTTTCAGTCTTCACCGTACAGGCTATGCTGGCATTCAAAGATATGGGGGCTGGGTCTGGTCAGGAGATGTTTTTTCTCTCTGGGAAACTCTTGCTGCCCACGTTCCCATTGGCCTCAATTTTTCTCTAAGTGTCTCTCCCTTCTGGGGTACGGATATTGGTGGATTTACTCCCACCAGGGAATTGACAGGAGAATTGTATGTTCGCTGGTTTCAGTTTATGTCATTTTGCCCACTTTTCCGCTCCCATGGCCGTGTCTGGCACACAAGGCTTCCCTGGGGATGGAATACAGGTGAGCTTGGCCCTTTCGAAATAAATCCTGAGACCAAAGGAACTGCTCCTCCTGATAGCAATGAACTGCACAATCCCGAGGTTGAGCCCATCTGCAGACAATACCTTAACCTTCGCTATCAGTTAATACCTTATATTTATACTCATATCCGCGAAGCTTACGATACAGGCATGCCAGTCATGCGGGCTTTGTGGTTGCATTATCCTGACGATCTAAAAGCTCAGAGCTGTGGAGATGAATATCTCTGGGGCCGCGACATCCTGGTTGCGCCAATTGTGAAAAAAGGTGCGTCCAAGAGCCTTATTTATTTACCCAAAGGCAAATGGTACGATTTCTGGGCGAAGGTGGCGGTTGCTGGCAACCAGGAGATAAGCCGCTATGTCGATTTATCCACTCTGCCTCTTTATGTAAGAGCTGGGGCCATTATTCCTTTTGGCCCCGCAATTCAGTATGTTGATCAGCCAAGCGAGCAACCGATCACCTTGAATGTTTATAGGGGAGAGAGCGGCGAATTTGTGCTCTATGAAGATGATGGCCACAGCCTCGATTATCAGAAAAATAAAGCCCTGTGGACAAAATTTAGCTGGGATGATGCTTTGAAGAAATTAACTATCGAGCCAGATAAAAGATCAGTTTTAAAGCAGACAGGCCAGCGAACTTTTGAGGTTCTCTTGATTCCTGAAGGCATCCGCCAATCCATAAAATATTCTGGCGAGCGAATCGAAGTAAAATTCTGACAAGCTAATACAAAGGCATTAAATATTTCTAAATTGTCATTCTTAAAAAATCAGGCAGAGGCTAAAAAATCAAAAGAGGTGACAATGGTGAGAAAGAAATTAGCCACAGCGATTATGGCATTTATCCTGATTTTTGTGACCTTCGTTGTGGATATTAGGGGAAACGAGGAACCTCAAGAAGCCTCAAGAGGGAATAAACTGCAGCAGGCCGCATCGTCCCACTTTACTTTGAATTTTGACGACGCTGGCATCACAAGCCTCAAGCGGACCAGCGATAAGTATAATACCGATTACATTCTGCCTCACAGGGCTTTAGGCCATGTCGTTGTCCGCTACCGCATGCCGGGCGGAAATTGGCAGGAATTTTGGACAGAAAAAATACCTCCTGAGAGGCGTCGTGTTATTATCTCCCCTTCAGAACATGGGCTTCCCCATCATTTTGTTATTTACAACGAATCCGGTTGGGACGACTATTTCGCTGATTTAGAATTTCAAACCCGCTTCAAGGTGGAAGGTGAAGCCCTATATTGGATGCTTCATTTCCGGAACCTTACCCACAAACCCCTGGAGCTGGGCGACGTTTTGCTTCCTCTTCCCTTCAATTCCGAGCCTCGCTGGGAAAAGACCGTGATGTATACCCGGCGTGTCGTTCCTCATCGCTTTGTCTCCGGAAATGGATCATTCATTTTCTGGATGAGGCCCAACACTGAGGGTCCCTACCTAGTTATGACACCAGTCCAGGAATGTCCTCTTTTTGAAGCGAATAGAAATGAGCGAAACTTCAAAGCGGCAAAACTTGAGTATTACGACAGCCGTGGAGTTTACATCCACTCTTATGGAAGGGGAGAAGAGGCTGCGGCCAAGGGTGGAAACTGGCGTCAGCCCCACACGTCAGCGACTCTAAGCCCTAAATTCTCTCCCAACGATGAGCTCACCTACATGTTTAAATTCCGCTGGGCTGACGACTATGACGGTGTCCGCAAAGTCCTCTACGAGGAGGGACTCTTTGATATTCAGGTCGTCCCTGGTATGACTGTTCCACTTGACCTTGAGGCTCTCATTTCGCTCCACACGCGAAACCAAGGCTTTCGGATTATTCCAGAGTTCCCCGGCCAAACTAAAATTGAGGAACTTGGCCAGAAAGCCACAGACACTTACATCTACCGCCTCCGCTTCTTTCGATTGGGCGAGAACAAACTCTTCATCTCTTTCGGCAAGGACCAGAGCTTGGTTCTTGAGTTTTTCGTCAGCCAACCCCTCGAAACCCTTATTAAAAAGCGGGCTGCTTTCCTCGTTCGAAGGCAGCAGCACCGCAATCCGGTCAAATGGTATAATGGTCTTTTTTCCGAGTGGGACATGCGGAACAAGATTTTGCGAAGCCCTGATGACAGGGATGGGCTACTCCGTTATGTCCTCAATTGTGATGACCCCGGTCTTTGTAAGGCTCCCTATATCGCGGCCAAAAACGCTGCCTTCCCCAAGGCCAAAGAGATAGAAGCGGTTGAGTATTATATTCAAAATTTTGTCTGGGGGAAGCTTCAGTGCACGGACAAAGAGGAATACGCTTATGGTGTGTATGGTATCCCGGACTGGAAAGTCAACCGCGAGAGCAGTCCTTTTGACCGCGAAGGATGGGTAGGGCATGTCTGGCGTGTCTTCGACTACCCCCATGTCATCAATCTTTACTGGAACATGTACAGGGTGGCGAATTATTATCCAAGCCTAACCCTTTACTTGAATGCTGAAGGCTATCTTGAGAGGGCTTTCGGGACAGCTAAGGCTTATTTCACCTGGCCTCTCAAAACCGCTGATTGGCCTGCTGAATCTCTGGGGAACTACGATGAGCTGGTTATTCCGGACCTTATTGCTGAACTTGAGCGCCGTGGCTGGAAGAACAAGGCTGAGTGGCTCAGAGAAAAGTGGGAGGGCAAGGTCGAGCATTTCCTCAATGACAGCCCCAATCTTTTCCATTCTGAATATCCATATGATCCAACAGGCTTCGAGTCCTACCAGGCTTTTGCCCGCTATGCGGTCGAGGAATTGAAAAAGCCAAGTCACACCTTGAAGGTCACATCTTCTGATGCCCGCAAGTTCATGGAAGAAGAGATTGCTCTCAACATCGGCGCCCGGGGTTGGCTCGAAACAGCTTACTATCTCCTTGGTGGAGAGAGAAGCCTCCGTTACATGTCCCAGATGGGAGGCTGGGCGATCCTTGATTACGGGCTCTATTATGCCCCAAACCCTTATGCTTATCTCCGGCTTGGATATGCTTCCTTTCTCAGCTCCTGGGCCCTAATGAACGCCGGGGATCCGGAATCTAATTACGGCTTCTGGTACCCTGGAAAAGAGAATGACGGCGGGGCCGGAAGTGCATTTGTCCAGGAGGCATATGGAAGGACCTGGCTTGGGAAGGAACAACCGCGAGGGCCGTGGTTTTACAGCGCCGAGATTGACCTAGGATTTGGTGCTGCCTTAAGAACAGCATCAACTGTGGTTTCGGAAGATCCTCTCTTCGGGCTTTTTGCCTACGGCGGTCTTCTCTCTCGAAAAGAAAAGAACCTGTTTATTATTCCCCGCGATGGACTGCGCCAAAGATTTCATAGCCTTCACCAAGGGGTGAGAATGCATCTTGTCCTGGACCGCGACGGCTTTGCAGCTGAAAAGCCCATCCGCCTTGATGATTCCTGGAACGAAATCAGCTTTACGCTTGAAAATCGCTCAAGCGATGCCCATGATACCCAGTTGAGCATAGAAGGTCTGCCCAATGGAGACTACGAGATCTTTTTTGAGGGAAAGGCCATTAGAAAGCTGCGTTCTTCTGCGCAAATCCTCCTTCCTATTTCAAAAAAGAAAGAATTCAATATCTTGATCAAGAGAATAGGGAGCTGAACAGATAGAGACTGCCCGAGCCCATCTTTATTTTTTATTGGCGGGCACGAAAGAGCTGCCAATAGCAAGTGAAAGGAGGCAATAAATGATGAGAAGAAGAAAGTCAGGTTTTATTCAAGCTCTTATTTTTTTCTTTCTGGCTTTCGGCGTTTCTTGCGGGAAGAAAATAAAGTCTGATTATCCGATTCAACCTGTTTCTTCGGCTGCAGTTCATTTTACAGACAATTTCTGGGCACCTCGCCTTGAGACGAACCGCAAGGTAACCATTCCTTTTGCTTTTAAGCAGTGTGAGGAGACAGGCCGCATCGATAATTTTGTTATTGCCGCAGGATTGAAAGAAGGAAAGTTCTGTTCCCAATATCCTTTTGATGATTCTGATGTCTATAAAATAATCGAAGGTGCCTCTTATTCTCTCGCTCAGCATCCTGATCCTGAACTCGATAAATACTTAGATGAGCTTATTGCCAAAATAGCTGCAGCTCAAGAGGATGATGGCTATCTTTACACAGTGAGGACAATCGGGGGTCCATCGCCTGTTGATTGGCCGGGGCCTGAACGCTGGTCAAATCTTTACATGAGCCATGAGCTTTATAATCTTGGCCATTTTTATGAGGCAGCCTCGGCACATCTTCAGGCGACAGGGAAAAAGAACTTGCTCCAGATAGCTTTAAAAAGTGCTGACTTAGTCTGCAGAGAATTTGGTCCTGGAAAGCGAAGAGGAGTTCCCGGTCATCAGGAGATTGAAATCGGCCTGGTCAAGCTCTATCGCTTGACGGGCGAAGAAAAGTATTTAAGACTGGCCAAATTTTTCCTTGATGAGCGTGGAAAGGCAAGTGGTCACAAGCTTTATGGTGAATACTCACAGGACCACCTTCCTGTTATAGAACAGACTGAAGCTGTTGGCCATGCTGTCCGCGCCGCCTATATGTATTCAGGTATGGCTGATGTGGCAGCATTAACAGGAGATCAAAGCTATGTACTGGCCATCGACAGGATTTGGGAGAATGTGATTGGCAAAAAGATTTACTTGACTGGCGGGATTGGAGCCACAGGGGCCTGGGAAGGCTTCGGCCCTGATTATGCTCTCCCCAATGCCACTGCTTATGCAGAAACATGCGCTTCTATTGCCAATGTCTTATGGAATTACCGCATGTTTTTGCTACACGGTGATGCCAAATACATCGATATTCTGGAGAGGACACTTTATAACGCCTTGCTTTCTGGCATTGGGCTCAGCGGCGATAAATTTTTCTACCCCAATCCTCTGGCCTCTTTCGGTCAGCATGAAAGGAGTCCTTGGTTCAGCTGTGCTTGCTGTCCGAGCAATATTTCCCGTTTTGTGCCCTCAATTCCCGGTTATGTCTATGCCTCAGCTGATGATAAAGTCTATGTGAATCTCTATGTTCAAGGAAGAGGAAAAATAAAGATAAAAAGCACGGAACTCGAAATCGAACAGACAACCGAATATCCATGGAAAAGTGAGGTCAAAATTCAAATTCGTCCCCGCCGTTCAGCTCAATTTACCCTTTATGTGCGCATTCCTGGCTGGGCCCAGAATCAGCCAATTCCGAGCGATCTCTATCGATACCTGGATGACCTTGTGGAGAAACCTATTTTAAAAGTGAACAATGAAGTTGTGCCTCTCCAGCTTGAAAAAGGCTATATCCCTATTAGCCGGCGCTGGAGAAAAGATGATACAGTTGAGCTTAACCTGCCTATTTCTGTCCGCCGCCTGAATGCTCGTGAAGAAGTGAAGGATGATTTGGGCCGGCTGGCAGTTGAGAGAGGCCCACTCGTTTATTGCGCTGAATGGCCTGACAATTTAGGTCGGGTCAGCCATTATGTCCTGGAAGACAGCGTTCCTCTCTCCGCAGAATTTCGGCCTGATTTGCTCGATGGTTTGCTGGTTATAGCAGGCGAGGCAACTGCTTTCAGGTATAAAGAAGGCAAGAAGGTTCGAGAAAAACAAAAACTCCAGATGATTCCCTATTATGCCTGGGCTCATAGGGGAAAGGGAGAAATGGAAGTCTGGATCGCCCGCCAGCCTGAAAAGGCTCGTCCCCTTCCTGAGTCAAGCATTGCTTCAGAAAGTCAGCTACTATCTTCAGGGGGGAAAGGGATTGAGGCCTTGAATGACCAGTTCGAACCTGAAAATTCTAATGACCATTCCACTCGCTATTTTCACTGGTGGCCAAAAAAGGGAACTGTAGAGTGGGTCCAGTACAATTTTAAACAGGCGAGAAGAGTTTCTGAGGTTTCTGTTTACTGGTTTGATGATACTGGTCAGGGTGAATGCCGGGTGCCGGCTTCATGGCGCATTTTATTTAAAAAAGATGGCCTCTGGCTTGCGGTCAAAAATCTTGGACCATATGGGCTGGAGAGGGATAAATACAATATTGTCCGCTTCCAGCCTGTTCTGACAAATGCTCTCCGGCTGGAAATCCAGTTACCTGAAAAATTTTCAAGCGGTCTTCAGGAGTGGAAAGTTAAATAGGTTTATTTTATTTCCAAAACCACGACTGATTTTGAGGGAAGAATAACATTCAGGAAATTGTTTTTAAGCGATGCCTCTTTAAAATCAGCTGGCTTGAGGGCATCAGGCTTTTCAAAAGTATTATGAGTTTTCATGTCAGCTGAGGTCAGGATTTGACCTGTGACAGTCTTGGCCATCGAGCCGCGTAGCTCAATTTCCATTTTAGCCGAATTATCAGGATCGAGGTTACAGAGAGAAATATGAATTGCGCCTGAGCCATCCCTGGAAGCTGAAACACTTAAGGCCGGAATTTTATCGCCCTCGAACTGATAATCTTTGGCTTCGAGATTTGTGGGAAGAAGAGTTGCTTCCTGATGAACCTTATACATATCGAATACATGATAAGTTGGCGTCAGAATCATTTTTTCATCTTGAGTAAGGATTACAGCTTGAAGCACATTAATCGTCTGAGCGAGATTTGCCATTTTCACCCGGTCACAGTGGTTGTTGAAGATGTTTAACGTCAAACCTGTGACGAGCGCATCACGGAGAGTGCTCTGCTGGTAGAGAAAGGCTGGATTTGTCCCCGCTTCAACCTCATACCAGGTTCCCCACTCATCGACGATTAAGCCGACATGCTTTTTGGAATCATATCGATCCATGATGGTTGAGTGCATTTTTATCAACTCTTCCATGCGCAAAGCCTTTTTCATGGTCTCAAACCATTCTTTCTCGCTAAACAGGGTTGCCGAATTCTTTTTTCCCCAGCCTCCCGGGACAGTGTAGTAATGGAGGCTCAAACCCGACATCATATTCCCTGCTTCACGCATCAAAATTTCAGTCCACTCTCGATTGTCCTCATAACTTCCACAGGCAATTTTGTAAATTCTATTTTTTGAATAATTTCGAACATAGGTCTGGAAACGACGATAGAGGTCAGCATAAAATTCAGGCCGCATGCTGCCTCCACAACCCCAGTTCTCATTGCCGATACCAAAAAATTTAAGACTCCAGGGTTTTTCCCGGCCGTTGTTGCGTCGCAAATCATTCATTGGGCTTTTTCCATCAAAGGTAATATATTCAATCCATTCCTGCATTTCCTGGACTGTGCCGCTTCCCACATTGCCACAGATATAAGGTTCGCAGCCCAGCTGTTCACAGAGGTCCAAAAATTCGTGAGTTCCAAAATGATTATTTTCAGTTACGCCTCCCCAATGGACATTGATGATGGTGGGGCGTTTCTCTTTTGGCCCAATCCCGTCTTTCCAGTGGTAGGTATCAGCGAAACATCCTCCAGGCCAGCGGAGAACAGGAATTTTAATTTTTTTCAGTGCTTCGATTACATCATTTCGTATGCCATGCGTGTTAGGGATAGGACTGTTTTCTCCAACCCAGAATCCACCGTAAATGCAGCGGCCAAGGTGTTCAGCGAAATGGCCATAGATAAATTTGCTGATAGTTTCTTTCCCTTGATCTGCGTTGATTACCAGACGATCAACTTTTTTTGTTTCTTCTGTTGATAAGCCAGAACCCGATACAAGTCCCATGCTTATCAGCAAGCAGATGGGAAATCTGAAAAGGATTTTTTTTAAGCACATATCTATACCTCCAGGTCAATTTGGGGATAGGTTTGTGAATAGAATTATCATTCAATATCTTTGATGTCAAACAGAAAGCTTCTCTGAATATTTGATCTTTATGATAGGTGCAGGAGGCCGCCCGTAAGCCCCCGTAGCGGAGAGGGGTCCCATCGGCTTCTCCGATGGGGGGAACCGACGGGACTGGTTCCCCGGGGTGCGGGGGCCAAGGGCAGCTTCCTGTACCCTATTGAATTACATAAAAAGAGATGCTTCAATTTCTCTTTCTCTTCCTCACAGAAAATAAGAAGCTCACTAACAAACATTTCAATTCATTCTTTTCTTTAAACCCTTCCCTTTCATCCCTTCTTCAATTCCCCTTTTTCCTCTTAAATAACTCTCTCGGCCGCTAATAATTCCCGTCAGCAGAGGACTTTTTCGTCCTGATTCTGGTCATTTCCATTTTAACCAGCAAAGAATGCTTTTTGAAATCTGTCTCGATAACGATGAATTCGTCCTGGTTATTTTTAGCTTTAATAAAAGGAATTCTCACCCCATCTTTCATGACCAAAAGCCCGGTTGAAGCTAGCTTGGAATCCGGCCAGGGATTGAGAATTCTTAATTTTCCTGGCAAGGGGAAATTGCTATTGTAATCGAAAAAGAGCCTTTTTTTGTCTTTGGAGAACCTGTAGTCATAAGCCACAAAGAGATCTGCGGCCGGGAGGTAGAAATGAACTTTGGCCTCATCTTGGCTGAGCTTTGGTGAGATGTGGAGCGACTCTGTGGAGACATTTATTCCGAAATATCCTTCGATGAGGGCTTTGCTGAGGCTTCCGGCACTCCCCGAATAGTAATCGCTTCCCTTTCCAGTTCCATCGCGGCTATCCCATTCAAAAAATCCTCCATTGGCGATATTTTTTCTGGCAATTTCCAGGAGTTTCTCTCTGGCTTGACTGCTGAAGCCATGTTCGAACATCGAGTGAACAATTTTTCCGCCAAACCAGTCCCATTGTCCGCCATTCTGGTATTCAAAAGGGTCATCCATCATCGGGTGTTTAAAGAAATTTTTGGGGTAGGGAGGAAGAAGCACACCACTTATGGTTGAGAGACCAAAAGATTTCTGCCTGGAAAGGGCTTGCTCGATAATTCTTTTGGACTTTTTTTCATCGGCAAGACCAGAGAGAATGGCCTGAGTATTGCCACCCAAAGCAAAAATGTCCTGCTCATTAATGGCATGGACAAGAGAATCTAGGTGGAGATGGACTCTATAAAAGCCTTTTTTCTCTTGCCAGAGCCATTTCTGTGTCCTTCTCTTGATGAGATCGGCCTTTTTTTGCCAGAAGGAAGATTTTTTCCTCTGGCTGAGAGATTCAAAAATGCTGGCGAGATTCTCACAGGCCTGATAGATCATGCTTTGATCATAGATATCAGCTGTCCAATGAGTCTTCTCGTCGACATAAATTGCTTTCTGGTCAGGCTCATTCATGTCCACATCGCCCCAGTCAGCGGTGTGAGCGCCTTTGACGAGACCATATCTTCCATCATATCTCTGGGTTAAGACAAAATTCAGGGCTTTTTCCAGTTTTCCGATCACGGATTCTTCCCCAATTTTCGTCTCCAGCCACTGGGTTCCGATAAGTTCTGATATTTGATAAGCTGCCTCAACCGCGCTTGCTTCCTGGTCTGTTTCTGTTGTGTTCTTGTCCGAGTTTCCTTGAGAATCTATCCAGTCCTCCAGCGCTCCATCGCTTTTCTGATAAGCCAGATGTTCCGTAAGCCAGGAGCGGAGCCAGTTCTCATCGTAAAAAAAGCGGGAAGCAGGGATGATTGTGTTGGCATCCCTTAGCCAGATCTGGGGATAGCCAGAGCCTGCTTGGAAGCCTAAAATTTTTCCTTTTTTTCCTCTAAACTCAACCTCATTGTGATTCAAAGTTATGCGGATGAGCTTGAAGAGTTCATTGAATTCAGCAAGGCTTGATTGGAATTTTGTGTATTTTCCATACTCGAGATCTAAAGCGAATCTATCCTCTGGCCATTCTTTTTTGCTGACCAGCAAAGGAACTCTTAAAGTCTCTGATCCATAATCTTTAAACCAGGCAATCCCTTCCCGAACAAGGTCAAATTCAAGAATGTATTTTCCCTTCTTGAGGGGAGCTTTGGCCTTTATCGTCATCTCCACAGCTTGGCCCGGACTTACTTTTTGAGGAAAGGAAAATCTGGGATTTTCGTATTTAAGGACTTTTTTGTCTTCGTCGAGGAGATGATAGGAAAGAAAGAAGGGATTTTTCCCGGAAGGTTCCCATTCAGCTTTCCCTCGATTCACTATTCTTAGCTGGAGCTCAAAGGTTTCTCCCTCAAAAGCAGTGCCTTGAGCCTGGAGAGATTTGATCCTTGAAGAATACTCTTGCTTTTTTCTTTGCGCAGCTTTTTCGCAGGCCAAGAAGGCTGTAGCAAAGATGAGCAGGCTTATGGCTACAGAAATGTGTTTTATGGATCTCTTCATTTTTGTCTAATTCATTCTAACAAATTCGGGGGAGAAGCTCTGAAGTCAGCGGTTCGAGCAGCCTCAAGCCTCCACTCAGAGTCAGGAGCAGAAGCTCTCCAGGCTTTCCGACCTTATTTTCGACTTGGCCGATGATTTCTGCTTTTTTCCCCAGCCTTTCCTTTCTCATTTCTTTGAGAATACCGTTGGCTTTTTTCTTAGGGACAATAAGCACAGCCCTTCCTTCGCAGGCCAAGTAGAGGGGGTCAATGCCCAGAAGTTCTGTGGCTCCTCTCACTGCCCGGGAAAGAGGAATCTCTTCCTCCTTGATAAGTAGTGAATAGGGAAGCCTTTCAGCAAGCTCAGAGAGAATGGTGGCCAGTCCGCCTCTTGTGATATCTCTCATCCAGAGAACACCTTTTTTCCAGAGAGGAAGAAGATAATTGAGAGGCGCGCAGTCACTTTTAACTTTGGCTTCAAGGCCAAAATCTCCTCTGGCCAGCATGATGGCTAGGCTGTGTTCGCCGAGAGTGCCGCTCAGGATAATTTTGTCGCCAGGGGAGATTTTATTGATTTGCGCTCTTGCCACAATCGGGCCAACTCCAGAAGTTGTAATGTAGATTTTATCCGCCTGGCCGCGCCTGACGACTTTGGTGTCTCCAGTAGTTATCTCGACTCCTGCTTTTCTAGATGCCTCCTTGATTGAGTTTAATATTTTTTCCAGGTCTTCCCAAGCCAATCCTTCCTCCAGGACAAAAGAAAGGGAAATGTATTTGGGCCTAGCGCCTGAGACAACCAGGTCATTGACTGTACCGTTTATAGACAGGGATCCAATATCTCCCCCGGCGAAAAATATGGGGTCAACGACATAGCTATCTGTGGTGAAGGCAATTCCTTGAGGAAGAAGACTTGAGTCGCTGAGTTCGCTCAGGATGGGATTCTTGAAGCGAGGGACGATCTCGCGGGCGATGAAATCGCGCATCATTTTGCCGCCGCTTCCAAGCTCAAGACTTATTTTTTTCATGACTTATACTTCTGAATCCAGCCGATTGTATTTGTAGTAAACCAGACAGGCTCCTTCAAAAGAGACCATGCAGGGCCCATAAGGAGAATCAGGATTGCACTTTCTGGCGAATAAGGAGCACTGGGAAGGAAAGATCAGGCCGCGCAGAACCTCTCCACAGCGGCAGCCAGGAAGGTCGCCACTTCCTTCTTTTATTTTCAGCTTGAATTTCGTCTCTGCATCATAGGCGGAAAATTTCTTTCGCAATCTCATTCCGCTTGCCGGGATGACCCCTAAACCACGCCAAAAAGCATCTTTTCTTTCCAGAACTTCGTCCATCAAGGCCAGGGCGATCGGGTTGCCAGAAGGCCGGACAGCTCGGCTGTATTCGATAAAAACTTCTGGCTTTCCTTCTTTGATCTGGTCCAGAATCGAAGAGATGGCCAGGAGGATGTCTCCTGGCTCAAAGCCGGCAATAGCACCAGGGATTCCATAATCTTCAGCAATAAATTCATATGGCTTTTTCCCGATTATGGTGCTGACATGTCCAGGATAGAGAAAACCTGTGATTTTTATTTCGCCTGCATCAACAATTGATTTGAGGGGAGGGGGAATGAGCCAGAGGGCAGAGAGAATCGAGTAATTGGCAAGACCTTGCTCAAAGGCTTTTTTGACCGAAAGGGCAATCGAGGGAATAGTTGTCTCAAAGCCACAGGCGAGGAAGACGATTTCCTTTTCTGGCTCGACTCTTGCCAGCTCCAGGGATTCTTGAGGAGAGTAGACAATTTTCACCTTCGACCCAGGAGCAGGGACTATGGTTTGAAGCGAGCCTTTCCGGGTTGGAACTCTGGTCATATCGCCAAAAGTGGCTAGAATGATATTTCTTTTCTGACTAACTAGATCAATAGCTGCTTCGTGGATTTCATTGGGAGTTATACAGACAGGACACCCAGGCCCAGAGATCATTTCCACGCCCGAGTTCTCGAGCATCGTTTTTAGGCCGTACTTATGGACAGTCATGGTATGGGTTCCGCAGACTTCCATGATCCTCACTGGCTGAGGGGAAGAGGGAATTTTCTCTTTAATGACTCTGAGGAGAGCTTTGATAAAGCGCTTATCCCGAAATTCCTTCATTTTTGCTGATAATCGAGTTTTGCTATCTCTCTGAGAAGAGAAAGAGTCTCTTGAGCTTCTTCTTCATCCAGTTTGGTGATGGCAAAGCCGGCATGGACTATGACCCAGTCCCCAGGCTTGATATTTTCCAGAAGAGAAAAATTTGTTTTGACTTTTGTTCCCAGATAATCAACTTTACCCTCTTGGAAATCATTGATCTCCACAACCCTGGCCGGAATCCCGAGACACATCTTGAGCCTCTCTCTCTAGATAAGATAAATAGATTACCAAATCCCATGGCAGTGGTCTACATCTTTTGACAATTTGGGGGCACGCCCTTATAATGAATCCATGCAAAATAGGCTGGAAGGATTTATTCAACCTGGAAGCGAAGAAGAAGCACTCTTCCGCCAGCTCGATCTATCCCAAATTCCCCGGCATGTGGCCGTCATCATGGATGGAAACGGCCGCTGGGCGAAAAAGAGGAACTTGCCCAGGATTGAGGGACACCGGGCTGGAGCCAAGGCTGTCCAGGAAGCTGTTGAGAGCTGTGCCAGGTTGGGGGTTAAAATCCTTACCCTTTATGCTTTTTCCAAGGAGAACTGGAAAAGACCAAAAAAAGAAGTGGCTACACTCTGGAAACTTCTTGAGGAATATTTAAAAAAAGAGGATAAGGCCTTAGTCGAGAACAAATTCCGCCTGAAAGTCATCGGCCAGAAAGAGAGAATTCCTGCCTCGACGCTGAGAGAACTGGAAAGGGTTGAAGAACTGACCAAGCGCAATGACCAGTTAGTGGTTGTTCTGGCTCTCAATTATGGAGGCCGGGCAGAGATTGTCGATGGAGTCAAAAAAATCTTAAGAGAGAAAGAACTGGATGCTGATTCTCTCACCGAAGAGAAATTCGCCCAATTTTTATACACAGCTCATTTGCCTGACCCGGATTTGCTGATCAGGACAAGCGGTGAGCTTCGTATCTCGAATTTTCTCCTCTGGCAGATTGCCTACTCCGAGATCTGGATCACCGATGAACTGTGGCCTGATTTTCGAAGAAAGCACTTTCTTCAGGCACTTATCGACTATCAGAAAAGAGAAAGGAGGTTTGGCGATATTCACCCCCATAAATACCCTGACTGATTTTCATAAAGAATCTTTTCCAATATGAGCCTCCGCAAAAGATTACCCACAGCGATTATCTTACTGGCTCTCGTCTTTTTTATCATCCAGTTTGCACCTCGTCTTGTTGTCTTTGCCTTTGGGCAGCTGGTGATCATCGCCTCCCTTCTTGAATTCTATAACCTTTCCCGGAGAAAGAAGCTTTTTCCCCAGAGAACACTTGGCGTTTTTCTGACTTTGATCATTGGTCTTTCCTTCTTCTTCAAAAAGGAAATTCCCTTTTCTCTGGCCCTTTTTGTTTGTCTTCTTCTGGCTGCTATCTATTTTCTTCTCTCCTTCAACAGGCTTGAAAAACTTCCCTACTTTCCTTCTTCGCTGGCCATAACTTTCTTCGGTGCATTGTATTTGGGATTTACCCTCAATTATTTTTACCCGATAAAAATGGAAAAAGGCCCTTTTTATATCTATTTTCTTTTTTCTGTCATTTTTCTGGGGGATACAGGAGCCTATCTTTTCGGGAAGCTCTTCGGCCGGCGAAAAATGGTTCCCCTGGCCAGCCCCAAAAAAACATGGGAGGGAGCAGTAGGAGGCATTCTCTTTGCCTGCCTAGGAGCTCTGGCTGCTCAACAGATTTTGCTCAGGGAAATCGACCTCTGGATGGCACTTCTCTGTGGAATTTTTGTTCATGCCGTGGCCCAGATAAGCGACCCTCTGGAGTCCCTCTTCAAGAGAGCAGTCGGAGTCAAGGATTCCTCCAATGTTCTTCCTGGTCATGGCGGCGTTCTGGACAGAATTGATAGCTTGATTCTGGCCACGCCCTTTTTCTATTACTTCATCAATTTCTTATGGAAATAAAAGATGTTCACTGAGAACAGAATAGAAAATATTGCAGTCCTCGGCTCAACTGGTTCTATCGGATCCAATACCCTTGAGCTTGTCGATAAACTCAGGCACAGGTTCCGAATTGTAGGCCTTGGAGCCGGACGCAATATCCGGCTCCTCTTGAACCAGGTTAAAAAATTCAGGCCAAAAATTGTCTCCCTGGAGAGAAAAGAGGAAGCTGAGGAATTAAAGCGAAGGCTCAAAGACCCCTTTATCCATTTGACTTATGGTCAGGAGGGAGCTGAGGCTGTAGCCAGTTTCGAGGAAAACGATATTGTCGTCTCAGCTATTACTGGCATATCCGGGTTAAGGCCGACTCTGGCCGCTGTTAGGTCTGGTAAACGTGTGGCCTTGGCCAATAAAGAATCGATGGTGGTGGCCGGTCGCCTGATTCTGAGAGAAGCGCGGAAATCCAGAGGTCAAATCATCCCCATTGACAGCGAGCACAGTGGAATTTTCCAATGCTTGGCAAAAGAAAATAAGAAGGATGTTAAGAGAGTGACCCTGACCGCTTCTGGAGGGCCATTCTTCGGGACTCCCCTGGAGGAGATGAAGAACAAGACTCTTGAGGAGGCACTCAGACATCCCCGCTGGAAAATGGGGAAAAAGGTAACCATTGACTCAGCCACTTTGATGAATAAAGGGCTGGAGCTGATCGAGGCCCGCTGGCTTTTTGGCTTAAAGCCAGAGCAGCTCGGAATCGTGATCCACCCTCAGAGCGTGGTCCATTCTCTTGTGGAGATGAGGGATGGCTCGATTCTTGCCCAGATAAGTCCAACAGATATGAAAATACCAATCCAGTTTGCTCTGACCTATCCCCAGAGGGAGAATTCCCTCTTGCCCTCTTTGGATTTAAGCAAGATGCAAGTTTTAGAGTTTTACGAAGTTGATGAGAGAAGATTCCCCCTCATCAGACTTGCCCGCAAGGTCTTGGACGAAGGGGAGAGTTTCTCCATCGCTCTCAATGCTGCTAATGAAGTAGCGGTTGGCGCATTTCTTGGCCGCAAGTTGAAATTTTCTGATATTGCTGATATCGTTCAAGAAACTGTTGAAGGACACAAAGTATCTCCAGTGCGAAGTATTGAGGATATCTTTGAGATAGATCAGAGGGCAAGGGAACAAACCTGGACTGTCCTCAGGCAAAGGTACTGAAATGGGATCGATAGTAGGAACGATAGTAGCTTTCGCCATTGTCTTTGGCATCCTCGTCTTCATCCATGAATTTGGCCATTTTTTCATGGCCAAGCTGGTGAAGATTCGGGTCGAGGTTTTCTCTTTCGGTTATGGAAAAAGACTCTTTGGCTTTAAAAAAGGGAATACAGATTATCGGCTGAGTTTGATTCCCATGGGCGGCTATGTCAAATTTCTGGGAGAAGGAATGTTCGAGCCCGGAAGAGAGATTGCTCCCGATGATTTTATGGCCAAGAAAAGATGGGAGAGATTTCTGGTCATGCTCATGGGTTCGATAATGAACATTGCCCTGGCTATTTTTTTGATGTCCATTATCAATATGGTCGGTGTCAATGTTCCTGAATATCTTGAACAGAGTCCTGTGATTGGCTGGATCGACCAGGGCTCGCCGGCAGAGAAAGCTGGGTTGCAGGTAGGCGATGAGATCCTCAGCATCAACAAGAAAGAAGTGAAAACCTGGAGCGATGTCGAACTGGCTGTCGGAGCCAAGCCAGATAAGCTGATCAGCTTGGAGATCAAGAGGGATGGGAAAATCTTTCCTGTCCAGCTCCTCACTGAGAAGAAAACAAGGTTTGAGATGGGCTATGCTGGATTTCTGGGAAGGATCCTGACCAAGGTCATGATCGTGCATGCCGATTCTCCTGCAGAGAAGGGAGGATTGAAGGCCATGGATATTATTCTGGCTGTTAACAGCCAGCCTGTCTATTTCTATCAATTCATCCAGGTTATCGAGAAAAATCCGGAAAAGGAACTCGAATTTCAGGTCGACCGGGGAGGCCAGCTTTTAACTCTGCACATTACTCCTCGCTGGGTAGGGAAGGTCGGAAAAATAGGCATTATTCAGACAGCGAAGACTATCCTAAAAAGATATGGCCCTTTGACCTCTATTCATCAAAGCCTCAAAGACAATGCCAGGAATATTTTTCTGGTAATTAATTTCTTGAAGGATTTAGTCAGGGGAGAAGCCTCAACCCGGCAGCTCGGCGGGCCGATAGAGGTAGCCAATTTTTCTTATGCCTACTTCCGTCTCGGATTTCTAGCGATGATGAGCTTTATTGCCATCATCAGCCTTCAACTTGGAGTTATCAATTTATTTCCTGTTCCTGTTTTTGACGGCGGGCAAATTTTTGTCCTTGTTCTAGAGGGAATATTCCGCAGGGATTTCAGCCCCAAAATAAGGCAGATCTGGATGCAGATTGGATTTGTGATTTTCATTTTCCTGATCACCTTTATCATCCTCAATGACATTGTCAAAAGATTGCCCAATGGCTGGGAGAGTCTCATCCCCTGGTAAATATCAATATCGGGGACAGGCACCTTTCACAGAGGTGAAAGGTGCCTGTCCCCCTTTAGATATGTTTAAAAGAAGAAAGACAAGACAAATTACGATCGGTCAGGTGCCAATTGGAGGCGGTGCGCCTGTGGTTGTCCAATCCATGGCCAAGACCGACACCAAGGATAAAGAAGCTACCATCTCTGCCATTAAAAGGCTGGAGAGGGCAGGCTGTGAGATTGTCCGGCTGGCTGTCCCAGACAGAGAAGCGGTTGAGGCCTTGGGGGAAATCAAGAAGCGAGTTAGCCTCCCCATTGTGGCCGACATCCATTTTGATTACAGACTCGCCTTGGCCTCACTCAAAAAGGGAGTGGATGGATTGCGCATCAATCCGGGAACAATTGGCTCACGAGAAAAAGTGAGAGAAGTTGTCCAGGCTGCCAAAGAGGCCAATGTTCCTATTCGAATAGGTGTCAACGCCGGTTCTCTGGAGAAAAGACTTCTCCTTAAGTATGGAGGAGTGACTGCAGAAGCTATGGTCGAGAGCGCCCTGGAGCATGTCCGGATTCTTGAGGATATGGATTTCCATCTCATCAAAATTTCTATGAAAGCTTCTGATGTTCAGCGCACTCTTGAGGCCTACAGGCTTCTGGCCAAAAAAGTGGATTATCCTTTTCATGCTGGAATAACAGAGGCAGGGACTCTTGTCTCAGGGTGTGTCAAATCTTCGCTGGGGCTGGCGCTTCTTCTCTCAGAAGGTTTAGCCGATACTATCCGGGTTTCGCTTACCGCTCCTGCGGAAGAAGAAGTCCGGGTGGCTTTTCAGATTCTCTCTGGCCTCGGGCTTCGAACAAAAGGGATCAATTTTGTCTCCTGCCCAACCTGCGGTCGCTCGGAGGTTGACCTGGTGAAGATAGCAACTGAAGTGGAAAGGCGTCTTTTCTCGATTAATGAGCCGCTGACAGTGGCGGTTATGGGCTGTATGGTCAATGGGCCTGGTGAAGCTAAAGAAGCGGATATTGGTCTAGCCTGTGGAAAAGGGATTGGAGTTCTTTTCAAGCGAGGCAAGCTTTATCGCCGCTTGAAGGAGAAGCAAATCATTCCTGAATTCATCAAAGAGGTAAAAAGTCTTGCTCAGGAAAGGCAGAGAAGGGCAAGCAAGCAGAAGATGGAATGAAAAAAGCCAGAAAAGAGAAAATAAGCCAGGCCACTCTTTCCAAGCTCAAAAAGCTCAAGGATATTCTTTCCCAGATGGGAAATGTTCTGGTCGCTTTCTCTGGAGGGGTGGACAGCACTTTCCTCCTCAGAGTTGCTTCAGATGTTTTAGGAGAGCGCGTTCTGGCAATCACGGCCAGTTCTGAGACCTATCCGGAGAGAGAAGTCGAAGAAGCAAGCCGCTTGGCCAAGAGCCTGAATGTCAGGCAAAAGGTGATTCCCACCCATGAGCTTCGCAATCCTGATTTTTCAAGCA
>CAZPAX010000023.1:0-19950 GCA_964584535.1 uncultured Eubacteriales bacterium | reverse complement strand
AGCCGCCCCTAGCCCCCGGACCCCGAGGGAACCAGTCCCGTCGGTTCCCCCCATCGGAGAAGTCGATGGGACCCCTCTCCGCTACGGGGGCTTTAGAACGGCATCCATCCCGCCCAATATGGGACGTCACACGAATTATTGCCTTTACCCCCCCAACGTTTTGCTACTTACTGTAAATATTTTTGACTTGCCGTTTTTCCTGTGCTATAAGTTCTAAGTTAGAATTCAGAGGAAAGAAAGCTTGGAGAAAAATTGAAGATCTGGGCCATTGTCGGAGACTCGAAAAGCGGTAAGACAAAATTGATCCGGCAGCTTGTCCCTGAATTCAAGAAGCGGGGATATTCAGTGGCTGTCATTAAACACTGCAGCAAAGGATTTGATCTTGATAAAAAAGGCAAGGATTCCTGGAAATTTGTAGAATCAGGGGCAGATGGAGTGGCCATGCTCTCTCCAGATCAACTGGCATTGATTCAAAGAAAAAAGGAAAGAGTCAATTTAGATGGAGTTGCCCGAGATTTTTTCAAGGACATGGATATTGTTCTCATCGAAGGAGGCAAACAGGAAACAAACCTGAAGAAAATAGAAGTCCTGGGCCAAGGAGTAGCGGAGAAATTGGAATCTCCTCTTGAAGAACTTGAAGCTATTGTCTCTGATAAAAAAATGTCTCTGCCAAAGCCAGTTTTTCGTCCTCATCAAATTAGCCAGATTGCAGATTTTCTGGAGAGCAAGCTGGAAGGCAATGAGCCTTGTGTTTTTTTAGATGTTGATGGTGCTTCAATCCGCCTCAACCCTTTTGTTCATAAAATATTTGAGAATGTTCTCTGGGGGATGGTAAAATCTTTGCAGGGAATCAAAGAGAATGCTCAAAGGATGACTTTATCTCTTATAAGGAGGGATAAAAGGTGAGAAACATTAAGAACTGGTTATGGTTTTTGTTGTTTGGCTCTATCTGGGGAATAGCTGAGGTTACTGTCGGCGAAGGTCTTTTTGGAAACGAAATACCCCATGCCTCTGTTCTTCTTTCAGCATGGGCGCTTTTCATACTGGCTGTGGCTAGGGGAGTTGTGAATGAACCTGGCTCGTCCACAGCTGTCGGTGCTTTTGCAGCTCTTTTCAAGCTGGCGAATGCGCCTCCCTTTTATTGCCATCTTCTGGGAATTTTCTTTCTGGGCCTGACTTTTGATCTCTTTTCTTCAGTCTTGATGGGAAAGGAGCGCAAGATTATTTGGCGGAGCAGCTTGTCTGGTGTTCTCAGCGCATACAATGGATATGCGCTTTTCGCTCTGATGATAACTTATGTTGTCCGTTACAGCTACTGGACTGCCGGAGGTTTGAAAAAAGTCCTTGACCATATCTTTGTCAGTGGGAGCCTGGTCGCGGTTATATCCATTGCGGTTGTCCCCCTAGGATACTGGATAGGCATCAAGGGCGAGATTTTCTCCGAGCAGCGATCACGATGGGCTTTTGGAGGGGCGATCGCAGCTCTGGCTTTACTCTGGAGTCTGGGACAGATCGTAGGGTAGTGAAGGAATTAGAAAAACAATTTTTTTCCAAACATGACCCAAAAATTCTATCCATTCTTAGAAAAAGTGTGGTTGGCATAGCAGGTGCTGGAGGCCTGGGTTCAAATGTCGCTTTTTCTCTAGCAAGAGCAGGAATAGGGAAGCTGATCATTGCTGATTTTGATGCGGTAGAACCTTCTGACCTCAACCGCCAGCAATACTTTATTGATCAGATTGGGAAAGCAAAGCTCGACGCACTTCTAGAAAACTTGAAGAAAATCAATCCATTTTCAGAATACGAAATGCACAAGGTCAAGATTACTCCCAGCAACTTCTCCGAATTATTTGCTTCAGTTGATATTCTGGTCGAAGCCTTTGACAAGGCTGAGATGAAACAGATGCTCATTGAGAGCTGGCTTTCTCAATTTCCTACCAAGCCAATCATCGCTGCCTCAGGCCTGGCTGGCTATGGCCAGAACGAAAAGATTCGCACCAGAAGAGCAGGAAATCTCTACATCTGCGGTGATGAAGAAACAGAATGCAAGGAAGGCATTTCTCCCATGGCACCAAGAGTTGGCATTGTTGCCAACATGCAGGCAAATCTAGTCCTAGAACTATTGATAAAAATGAAAAGCACCCGGGGTCAGAGGGTCAGGTAGAGATTCGGGGTCAGACACTATCCTGCAAGTTGATTGATAATCTTAGGGCAAAAAAATTTCTCACCCCTAAGGCAGTGTCTGACCCCAGTAGCCTGACCCTCTGACCCCAATGACTCAGCCTCCTGAATAGAGGGGGGCAATCACCACTCTATCTCCCTCCTTCAGTTTATCAAGCGGACTTATAGCATTTCCATTGCGAGTGATGATTTTGGGCATCTCTTTTGGGATCTTGATCATGGACAATAATTCTTCAGCAGTGATGGCCGCAGGAATTTGCAGTTCTTTTTCCGAAAACCCTGTCTGGTTGATGAGATAGCCGATGATCTTGACCTGGATTTTCATTGTCTTAGATTATTCCAGCCTATTGTATTTTGCAAGCTCCTTGGCTTCCTGGCTGAGGCCTAAATTTTTCATGGTCTTCTTGGTAGGAATCCCTCTGCTGTCCCAGGCTCTAAGCTTATAATAATGGTCAAGGAGCTGGTCATATTTAGCCAAATCCAGGATTTTTCCGGCAATAATTCCTTCCTTATCAGCATTGGCAGGGTCAAACCAGACTTTTGGCGGATAATCTTTACTTCTATCCCAATCTGGGAATTCACGGGCCCAGAAGGCTTTCATCAAGGCATATATCCTGTCGCTCACTTTCCAGAAATCATCGAGATTCCAGTTCAGGCCAGTAATTGTGTTGAAGTAAAGAGGATAATGCTCGAGTTCCCAGCCCAATTCGATCCAGGGGAATCGACAGGCAACGATGAATTCAAAAAGGCCACCGCGAATCCTCTGCAGGTCAATCACTTTCTGGGCCTTCTCTTTTCCATAAGAATCCCTGGCAGTTTCTTTGAGCTCAAAGGTTATGATCCAGGCTTCTTTATGATGAGCGCCGATGGCGCTTGTAGCAAAAGCAAGGGCCATTCCTGGAATGAACTTACAATTATAGGCGGAAATCTCCAGTCCTTTGACGTGCATGGCATAAGCCTCTGAATCTTTGCCGATTTTTTGGGCCATCCTCATCGACCCCTGGGCCAGAAAGTCTCCGATCCCTTCTCGGTAGGCAGCGAGCTTCAGAAGCTCTTTGGCTTTTTCTGCATCTCCAAACCGAAAATCCCCATCTATGGCGCCCTGGTCGATGGCATCCGCATAGAATCCAAGAACTCCTCCGCTGGATATGGTGTCCAGTCCAAGATCATCACAGAGATAATTGAGGGAGGCAACCTGAGCCAATTCAAATATTTCCAGGTTACTGCCCAGCATGCCGATGTTTTCGTAATCCAGCTCTGATTGATGGCCTTCCTTGTCCAGGATAGTTATTCCACAGCGCATTGTGCAGTGAGGGCAGCCATAGGTGGCCACCCGCGCTGCATTCAGCCTTTCTCCATCTATTCTCCAGGCATCTTTGTGGGAAGTTTTGCGCATATTTCTCACTGGAAGCGCAGCCACTTCATTGCACCAGGCCAGGACTCCAGTGGTTCCTTGAATGGACCAGGCTGTTTTTTTATCAATCTCTCCCACTTTTCTCAGGTCATCTGCACCAATCTTTTTGATTGCTTCTGGATCAGCCACAGGTATTTCCTTGCTTCCTTTGACGACAATGGCTTTCAAATTTTTAGAGCCCATGACTGCTCCTATTCCGGGCCTCCCGCCTGCTCTTCCTTCCATGCTGCGGATTACAGAATAGAGGACTTTTTTTTCACCTCCCTGACCTATAGTCAGGATTCCTGCTCCTTTGCCATATTTTTTATAAAGCCAGTCCAATGTAGCATAAGTTCCTTTTCCCCAAATTTCTTGAGCATCGAGAAATTGGACTTTTTCATCTTCGATCATGATATAGACAGGTTCTTCTGATTTCCCCTCGACGATAAGAAGGTCATAGCCAGCCTTTCTCAAATTGATAGTCACTCTTGAACCCAGATTCCCATCGCCATAACCACCAGTCAGTGGCGATTTGGCCGCTACAACTGTTTTCCCTGTGTTCGGGGCTGCAATTCCCGCAATAGGGCCGAGAGCAACAATAAGCTTATTTTCTGGGCCTAAAGGATCTATTCCGGGTTTGAGTTCATCCCAGAGAATTTTCAGAGCAAATCCTCTTCCTCCTACCCATTTCTTGGCGAACTCTTCAGTGAATGTCTCTTTTTTAAATGTTCGGGAAGAGAGGTTGATCCTCAAAAGATTGCCTGTCCATCCTTTCATCGTCAAACCTCCAATGTGCAAATTCTCTCTCTTTTTATTCCTCCTATCCGATAGCATACGAAGACATCCAAGTCAAGTTGAAACATGTTACATTTTTTCCGTGATGGTCTAAATTAATGGACCCATCAATTAAAAAAATAAAGATTTCAGGGGAGAAAAGATGCTTCCTTGAAACATTTCTTCTTTTTGACAGCGAATTTCTCCTGTGCTAAATTAGCACTCTGATAATTTGTCGGGCAAAATTTTTTTAGGAGAAAGGAAGATGGCCAAGCGACTTTATCGCTCAAAAAAATGGAAGATGATAGGCGGAGTCTGCGGCGGGTTGGCAGAGTATTTTGACCTAGACGTTTCTCTTGTCCGGCTCATATTCGTGGCAATTTGCCTTATTTCTGCCATTCTACCCATGATCATTTTTTATCTTATTGCCCTGATCGTCATTCCTGTGGAAGAAAAACAAGAATAATTCTTTTCGTTGACTTATGAGGACTAATCCGATATTTATTAAAGACTCTGCGCTTGGGCATAGAGATGACCGATAAATGGGCTATAGAAGAGATCCCCTTCAAGCACATTGCTGTGGAGGGTATTTTGAAGGCCGGGAAGACCAAACTGGCAAATCTTTTGGCCCAGAAAATAGGGGGGAGAGTCATTCTCGACAAAACAGAAAATCCCTACCTTAGAGATTTTTATGATGAAAAAGAGGGCGCGGCATTTCTAGCTCAGCTTGTTTTTCTGGTGAATCGGTATCATCAGCAGATCAGACTAGCCCAGAGGGATCTTTTTGAGGAGAGAATGATCTGCGATTATCTTTTTGAGAAAGACAAGATTTATGCCTATCAAACTCTCTCTGACGACGAACTGATCGTCTACGAGAGGATCTACAGCATTCTCTCCGAGAGAGTTCCAAAGCCTGACCTTGTCATCTATCTTCAGATTTCGCTGCCGACCTTTCTGAGGAGAATTGCCAGGGAAGGAAATGCCACAGAAAAGAATATCTCAGAAAAATACCTGGAAGACCTTGTTGAGGCTTTTGACTACTTCTTCTTCAACTACCAGGCTACTCCTCTTCTGGTGGTGAGAGCAGACGAGTTGGATTTCAGCCGCGATGAGGATATAATGGATTTGATTGAGAGAATAAGGGAGATGAAAAAAACACCCTTGTATTACGTGCCTCATAGCTTTAAAGACAAGGGTTCAAAAAAGAAATGAATTTTAGACTTTACCTCAATCTCGCGATATAAGGCGAGATGGGGAGAAAGGATGTGTCATGTCCGATGAAAAAATCCCAAAAATAACGGTTCCTCTTCTTCAAGCCAAAAAAGAGAAAAGAGAAAGGATTGTCGCTCTGACAGCTTATGATTTTCCGATTGCCAGAATTCTTGATGAAGCGGGAGTAGATCTCATCCTTGTTGGAGACTCTCTGGGAATGGTTGTTTTGGGCTACGAGAACACCATCCCGGTGACCATGGAAGAAATGATCCATCACACCAAACCTGTGACCAGAGCCGCCAAAACAGCCCTAGTCATTGCCGATATGCCCTATTTTTCTTTTCATCTCTCGCTTGAAGAATCTGTTCACAACGCTTCCCGATTTCTCAAGGAGGCCGGAGCAAGAGGCGTGAAGATTGAAGGGGCATCAAAGAAAAGGCTAAGGTTGATTGAGGCTCTGGTCGAGGCAGAAATTCCAGTCATGGGACATGTTGGGCTCACACCTCAATCCATCCATCATCTGGGCCAGTTCAAGGTTAGAGGCGGAGAAATTGAAGAAGCTAGAAAAATCATCATTGATGCCCAGAACCTGGAAAAGGCCGGAGCTTTTTCCATTGTTCTGGAATGTATTCCCATGGAACTGGCTCGGCTGGTGACAGAGAAATTGAGAATTCCGACAATCGGTATTGGAGCAGGGCCTTATTGCGATGGCCAGATTCTTGTTTTCCATGACTTGGTTGGCTATTCCAACGGATACCTGCCCAAGTTTGTGAAAAAATATGCTTCTCTGCACGAGATCATAAGCCAGGCCGTTAAAAAATACATCGATGATGTCAGAAGCGGCGATTTTCCAGATGACGATCATTCCTATCATCTGAAACAAGAGAATTGGGAGAAGTTGTTCTTGAAAAAAAGAGGAGAGAAAATAAAGAATCGATGAAGGTCATAACAAGCATCCGGAAGATGAAGGATGTGATTAGAGAATTAAGAGCTGAGAAAAAAACGATTGGCTTTGTTCCTACCATGGGCTACCTTCATGAGGCCCACCTGAGTCTGGTCAGGGAATCGCGGAAAAAGGCTGATTTAACCATAGTCAGCATATTTGTCAATCCTCTCCAGTTCGGTCCAAAAGAGGATTTTAAACAATACCCGCGGGATATCGAAAGCGATGAAGCGCTGCTCGACAAAGAAGGAGTGGATTATCTTTTTTACCCTGAAGTGAAAGAAATGTATCCTGAAGGCTATAAAACTTATGTTGAAGTCAATGGTCTCCAGGATAAACTCTGCGGTCAGTCGCGGCCCAGACATTTCAGGGGAGTCTGTACCGTTGTTCTCAAACTTTTCCATATTGTGGAGCCCGATCTTTCTTTTTTCGGGCAGAAAGATATCCAGCAGGCCATTATTCTCCAGAGAATGGTCAGAGATTTGAATTTGGATGTGAAAATTGAAGTCTTGCCCACCATTAGGGAAAAAGACGGCCTCGCCTTAAGCTCTCGTAACAAATATCTGAATCCTGAAGAAAGGAAAGCAGCCCTTGTTTTATTTAAAAGCCTGAAAGAAGCGGAGAAATTGGTCGAAAGAGGAGAGAGAAAATCTGAATGGATCATCGAGAAAATGAGAAATATTATCGACAAAGAACCCCTGGCAAAAATAGATTATGTGGAGATAGTCGACAGAAATGAGCTCAATCCGCTCAAGGAGATAAGCGAAGGAGCTTTGATTGTCCTGGCCGTCTTCATTGGCAAAACCAGGCTGATTGATAACCTATTAATAAAGAGCAAGAGGTAGGTTTCATGAGATAATTATCCTGGATGAAAAAAATAGAATTAAAGAAATCAAATAGATAGAACAAATTATTATTTCAGGGCCCACTCTTTGAGCCTTTCGTACTCTACTTCACCACAGAGAATATCATTTGTTTCTGTATTGAGGAAGGTAGGGGTGCGGAGCTGACCGTCGCATTTGGGCGCAATGACAGATCTGTAGGAACGCATCAAGTCGGCATTCTTTTCATTGTGCCAGACTTCAAGCCTTTCCAAGACAACACTTGTTTCTTTCTCAAGCTTATCGACATAGGGCATCATGTGTTTACAATGGGGACATTCTCTGGCGTAAAACATGATCAGTTTTTTCATATTTTCATCTCCTCACAAAGAGTCCGCACCAGCATTCACCAACAGCTTTGTATGTGTCGTGAATGAGGAAATTACAGGGGCAGACAAGCCTTAAATCTTCTTCAAAGTCCTTAGTGATCAGCCGACAGGGACAGTATTTCAGTCCCTGATTCTGCTCATTGCTAAAGATGCCGTCCAGGAGCATGGTTACTTTTTCCTGGTCAGGATTGACCTGAAATTCATTCTTTTCTGTGAATTGTTCGATGGCCTGCTGGAATCCTTCTCGGTCGAGCGAGGATTTTGTTATGTGGCAGATTTTTCGAGCTTCGTCTGAGGAAATTTCAACAAAGGCATTCTTAGCCCTGCATGTCGGGCAGGTTTCCGGCGGCCTCAGTCCATAATGAATGTCATTGCAGACAAAGCATCGCCAAAATTTTTTCATGAGATTTTCCTCAGATAAAATTTTGCTATTTTTTACTCCAGGTGATAGTTGGGAGCTTCTTTAGTGATGATGATATCATGAACATGGCTTTCTCTGAGGCTGGCGGCCGAGATCCTTATAAATTTTGCTTTTCTCTGGAGTTCATTGATTGTTTTACAGCCTGCATAGCCCATCCCCGCCTTAAGCCCTCCGACCATGATCTGAATAGTGTTAGCCACGCTTCCCTTATAGGGGACGATGCCTTCTATTCCCTCGGGGACGAGCTTGCTTTCACTCACCTGGAAATCCTGAAAATATCTATCCCGGCTTCCCTCTTTCAATGCTTCAAGCGACCCCATTCCCCGGTAAGCCTTGTAGGAACGGCCTTGATACATGACCACGTCACCAGGGGATTCATCGGTTCCGGCCAGAAGATTGCCAAGCATGACTGAACTTGCGCCAGCAGTAATGGCCTTGGTGATGTCGCCCGAATATTTTATGCCGCCATCAGCGATGAGAGGAATTCTTTTTGCTCTACTGACCTTATAGACATCGGCAATGGCAGTTATCTGGGGAATCCCTGCCCCAGAAACAACCCTAGTCGTGCAGATAGAGCCAGGTCCAACTCCAACTTTGACTGCATCAACGCCCAGGCTAATCATCTCTTCGGCTGCTTCCACTGTTCCGATATTTCCGGCAATGAGCTCCTGGCCAGGGAATTTCTTCTTTATCATCTTTATTGTTTCCAGGACTCTCTGGGAATAGCCATGAGCTGTGTCAATGACCAGGACATCAACCTTTGTCTCGATCAAAGCCTCAGCCCTTTCCAGGGCATCTTTTCCCACTCCTATGGCTGCCCCTACTCTCAGCCGTCCAAAATAGTCTTTTGCTGCATGGGGATACTGGATTCTCTTGAGGATATCCTTGTAGGTGATCAATCCTTTAAGCCGGAAGTGTTCATCGACCATGAGAATTTTTTCAATCTTGTGCTTGTGAAAAAGCTTCTCAGCTTCTTCAAGGGGGGTCCCCAGCGGAACGGTCACTAATTTTTTGGTCATGGCCTTTTCTATAGGAAGGTTAAGGCGGTTTTCAAAGCGAATATCACGGCTTGTCAGAATCCCGACCAATTTATTATTTTCATCAGTAATAGGAAGTCCTGAAATTTTGTATTTCTGCATGACTTCTTTGGCTTTATAGATCTTGTCTTGAGGTCTAATGGTGATGGGGTCAACGATCATACCGCTTTCATAGCGTTTGACTTTGTCCACTTCCTCAACCTGTTTTTCAATCGGGAAATTTCGATGGATGATTCCCAGGCCTCCTTGCTGGGCCAGAGCAATGGCCATCTTTGATTCTGTAACCGTATCCATTGCGGAACTGAGGATGGGAATATTGAGACGAACATTGCGGCTGAGTTTTGTGGAGACATCCACTTGAGATGGAATCACATCGGATTTGGCGGGCAAGACAAGGACATCATCAAAGGTCAAACCCTCTTTGATCTTCTCGTCCAGCATATTTTATCTTCTCCTTTTTTCTTTTTTTCTCTTCTTGGGAATCAAGGATCTCGCCTGTTTGACTTTTGTAGAAGGCGGATTTTGTTGGGGCTGCTGGTAGTACATAGTCTGTTGCTTTCTTTGTGGTAGCTCTTCTTTGAGGACTGGTTGGATGAGAAAGAGGTAGCGGATCGTCTCATCTTCGATGCGGTCCATCATTGCCTGGAACATATCATAGCTTTCCTTTTTGTATTCGATCAGAGGATCCCTTTGGCCATAGCCCCTGAGTCCTATGCCTTCTTTAAGGTAATCCATGCCCAGCAGATGATCTTTCCATTGAGAGTCAATGATCTGGAGCATGATGATTCGCTCAAACTCTCTCATCTGGGAAGAACCGATGATTTTTTCTTTCTCTTCATAATTTGTCTTTAGAGCGTGGAGAATTTTCTCCCTCAATTCCTCAAAGTTTATCGTTTCCCAATCGATGCCCAATCCCTGGATATCCAGAGCGAACTGGGAGGCAATGGCTTTTCTGAAAGCCTCGACATCCCAATCTTCAGGTGATTTGTCTTTAGGGATATTGTTTTCCATAATCCAGTCCAAAAGTGTTTCAATGAGCTCCAGAATGTAGTCTTTCATATCCTTTCCCTGGAGGATATCTTTTCTTAGACTGTAAATGGACTCCCGCTGTTTATTCATGACATCGTCGTATTCGAGGAGATGTTTGCGGATAGTGAAATTCTGGCCTTCAACTTGCTTTTGAGCTCTTTCAATGGCTTTGGTGACCATCCGATGTTCAATCGGAACTCCCTGGCTCATGCCGATTCTGGCCATCAAACCTGAAATGCGGTCACTGCCAAAGATGCGCATCAGGTCGTCCTCTAAAGAGAGATAGAAGCGGGAAGAGCCAGGATCTCCCTGTCTTCCTGCCCTTCCCCTAAGCTGGTTATCGATTCTTCGGGCTTCGTGACGTTCAGTGCCGAGGATGTGGAGACCGGATAAAGAGACGACTTTCTCGTGCTCTTCCTGTGTAGTCTTCATCGCCTCAGCCAACGCCTTTTCCCATTGTTCCTGAGTGGCCTTGAGAGGGTCTAGACCCGCTCTTCTCAACTGTTCCTTAGCCAGAAATTCTGGATTTCCTCCGAGCAGAATGTCCACTCCGCGGCCTGCCATATTGGTGGCAATGGTCACAGCTTCGATCCGTCCAGCCTGGGCGACAATTTTCGCTTCCATTTCGTGATATTTGGCATTCAAAACAACATGCTTTATCCCCATTTTTCTCAAAATAGAGCTGAGATGCTCTGATTTTTCAATGGATGTTGTCCCTACCAGGACTGGCTGGCCCTTCTTGTTCAGTTCGATAATCTCTTCAACAACAGCATCCCATTTCTCTTTGGAAGTTCTGTAAATGACATCCGGAAATTCATAGCGGACGAGTGGCCTGTTAGTAGGGATCTCTATGACATCCAGGCCGTAAATAGTCTGAAATTCTGTGGCTTCAGTAGCCGCTGTTCCTGTCATTCCAGCCAGTTTCTTATACATCCGGAAATAGTTTTGGAATGTGATGGAAGCCAGCGTCTGATACTCCTCTTCGATGCGGACTTTTTCTTTCGCTTCCAGACATTGATGGAGTCCATCGCTGTAACGCCGGCCGGGCATCAGGCGGCCGGTGAATTCATCGACGATGATCACCTTGCCATCCTTGACCATGTAGTCGACATCTTTCTTGAACAAATAATGAGCTTTGAGGGCCTGGTTAATATGATGGACGAGATCCATGTGGGCAAGGTCGTAGAGATTGGAAACATTGAGGAATTTCTCTGCGTCAGAGACACCGTCTTCGGTGATGGAAACTGTTCTTGTTTTCTCATCGACCTGGAAGTGCCTGTTCTTGTGAAAACGGCGGACAAGATTATCAATTTTGTAGTAAAGGGCAGTCGATTCTTCTGTCGGGCCTGAGATAATGAGTGGAGTTCGCGCTTCATCGATGAGAATCGAATCCACTTCATCGACAATACCATAATGGTGACCTCTCTGGACAAGGTCGGAGAGGCGGAATTTCATGTTGTCGCGCAAATAGTCGAAGCCGAACTCGTTATTGGTTCCATAGGTAATATCTCTTCGGTAAGCTTCTTGTCTTTCGCTATCATTCATCTCGTGCTGGATTGTCCCTACGGAAAGTCCGAGGAAATTGTAGATGGGCCCCATCCATTCTGTGTCCCTTTTGGCCAGATAATCATTGACAGTGATGATATGGACCCCTTTTCCCTCGAGGGCATTCAGATAGGCGGGTAGGGTGGCAACCAGAGTTTTTCCTTCTCCTGTTTTCATTTCTGCTATTTTTCCCTGATGGAGGACAACTCCGCCCATGAGTTGGACATCGAAATGGCGCATATTGATAGTCCGGCGGGCGACCTCGCGGACAACGGCAAAGGCCTCAATCAAGAGATCGTCTAGCGCTGCACCCTGGCTCAGTTTTTCTTTGAACTCTGCTGTTTTTGCCTGGAGCTGGGCATCGCTGAGTTTTTGGGTTGAAGATTCAAGCTCGCTGATAGCTGAAACAAAAGGCTTGAGCCTTTTCAGGTCTCTCTCATTTTTGGTTCCGAAGATTTTTTGAATCAGCCACTTGAACATTCTTCATTTTTAGCAGAAAGCCTTCTTTTTGTCAATTTTAAGCGGTTAGGAATCTGTGAGATAGCTCTCAGCAGAGATATCTGATCTATTGGGCTTCCTGCAGGATTCTGTCTTTAAGCACTCTCAGAGACATGGGATCAACTCTATCAAAAACATTAAATACAGGAAAACCTTTGGCCGCCTTCTCCTTGACTTCTTTATAAACAGGAGGAGTAGCCAGAACAACATCAACAGAATTCATCATGGCTTCAACTTTTTGCTCATCTCCCAGAACAGATGTGGAAAGCTTCAAATCTTTGCCAAATTCTGCCCTTAACAGGTCTTTATAGAGCTGAATGGATTCTTTGTCCCTGCAGATGAAGCCAAAACGGGCTTCTTTTCCATAGACATCCAGCTGCCGCCTTGTCTCCGGAGCCATGTTTGTGATCAGGATATGGATGTCCAAAGGCGTATCACCGATGATCTTGCGGACATCATTGACATGAAATCCTGTTGTCACAACCGCTCGCAATTTTTTCTCTTCAAGGGAAATTTTCTGGAGCTCTTCTCTCAATTGCTCGAGAAGCACAGGTTTCACGTTCAATTTCAGATAATTCTCGAGAAGTTTGGAAATTTCATTAACCTGAAGAGAATTGCATTCTGTGAAAATGATGAATTGTTTTGTTCTCTCTGTAGAGACATCCTGGAAAGCCTGATCAATGATTTTTCTGATCTCCTCAGGAGAGTTCCCATTCTGAAAGAGCTTATTGATGGTGATTTTAAGGCTATCAACCAGGTTGAATTCAATGTCTTTAAATGTTACTTTGGGGATGACAGCTTTTTGAAGAGTGGCAAAAGTTCCTCTAGCCCGATGCATGGAGATCAGACCTTCTTTTTCTAGCTCTTTGTAGGCTTTGCGCACTGTTTCAAAATTGATCGCCAGTTCTTGGGCAAGTTTATTCACCCCTGGAAGCTGGTGGTTATCCTGAATGGCACCGGTGGAGATGTAGTATTTGATTAAATCTTTTAGCTGCAGATATAAAGGTATCTTATTTGATTTATCAATGAACCATTTAATCATGATTTTCCCCTCTTTTTTCTTCTTTTTTTATAATTTAATCATAAACTTAGACAAGAAGTCAAAAAAAATTTCATCCTGAACATCATGTCAATACCATAACCCAGTTTCCACCCATGATTTTTTCTTTCTATAGCCAGCTCCTGACCTAATGATATTTGCCCTCCAGAGGCTTTAAAAGCGTCTCTGGCTCATAGATAATTCCATCTTTAATGACTCTAAAAACTTTCCGGACATGGCTGATCTTTTCCAGAGGATTTGCCTCAAGAACAACAAAATCGGCGAGTTTTCCTCCCTCCAGAGAGCCTAAAAGGTCGCTTCTTCCGATGGCAAAGGCACCATTGATGGTGGCTGCTTTGAGGATGTTCATGGGATTAATTCCTGCCTCAGCAAATATTTCCATTTCTCTCCAAAGACTGTATCCTGGCAAGAGCCCAAAGCCGACCTGATCTGTTCCAATCGTCAGAATGCAGCCGGCATCAAGGGCCAATTTTATGAATTTTTTATTTATTCCCAGCATTTTTTCACTGTTAGGAATTTGAGGATTTTTTAGCCTTTTTTCGAGAACGGCCCAAGCTTCTGGGGTGTAGTACTTTATCCGGAATTTCGAATTTGTCGAATTTTCCTACACTGCGAATCTTGCTGTTGTTAACCTCTATTGCCGCATTTCTGGCTGTTTTTCCTGTATCGATAGCTTCCTTGTTTTTCAGTCTATCGTCCATTTTAAAAATTACTTGACTTTTGGTTATTTATATATATATAAATATATTAAAGCGATTAAATGTATAGGAGGAAAAAATATGAAGCGATTGTTATTTTATTTGTCTGTGTTAGGAGTATTTTGTTTTCTTATTGCAGGTATCGGCTTCAGCCAGGCTACTCAAACTGGGAGTCTTATCGGCATCGTTATCGACAGTGAGAATCAATCGCTCCCCGGGGTCGCGGTCACCATCACGAGCCCCCAATTGATCACGCCTGAGCTCAGCACGGTCACGAGCAGCCAGGGATTTTTCCGGTTTTCTTACCTTCCTCCCGGAACATATAAAGCCACGCTCACTCTTCAGGGATTCAGTTCTTATGTCCAAGAGGGCATTGTCGTCCGGGTCGGCGAAACTACCGAAATCCGGGTGACGATGTCACAGGCGAGAATCCAGGAAACTATCCGCGTCGTCGCGGGGGCGCCGACCGTATCCCTAGCTAACACGAAATCCTCGATCATCGTGTCAACGGACGATCTGAAGCATCTTCCTGTAGTGAGAAATCTGGATTCCATTCTTCAGTTGGCCCCTGGGGTTACGAAAACGGATTCCGCGCTCGGCGGAGCCGTGAGGGGGAATTCGTTCAATGTGGACGGAGTCTATATGAACGACCCCAAAAATTCCCTGAACGCTGCGAACACCACCCTTGACATCTATGATGAAATCCAGATCGAAACGACAGGCCATCCCGCAGAGTATGGGCACGCAAGCGGAGCGGTCCTCAATGTTATCACCAAGTCGGGCGGGAATCGGTTTTCTGGAGATCTGTCCTTTTACTATTATGATAAGAGCTTCCAGGCCGATAACTGGACGAGTAAGGGGCTCAAAGCAGCGCCGACGCAAGTCCAGTACAGCTATGAAGCCAACGCCACCCTGGGTGCGCCCATCCTAAAAGATAAACTTTGGTTTTTCGGCGGTTTTTCTTTAGCCCCGACCGTGAGCAACGTGGACGGTTTTCCGATAACTGGCATAAAAAATCAACTGATCTCCCCCATGATCCGGCTGACGGCTCAGCCCGGCGTGGCCCATCGTCTGTCTCTGATCATGACTTACAGCCGGATCACCAATCCCTATGCCGGTGCAAGCTATAATGTCACGCCCCAGTCGACCTTCGATATGACAATGAACAGGTTGATCGGAGTCGCAAACTGGCTCTGGACAATGTCGCCGAATTCAATTCTGGAGATCCGCGGTGCCGTCTATACCAATCCGATGAATCAAAACTCGAACGGCGGGAACACGCCACTCGTCTGGAATATTCCTGCTAATACCATAACCGGCGGGTTCCCATCCACAGAATCGCGCGTGAATCGCTATCTCTCCTCGGTCAACTTCACCCGCTATGTCGACAATTTCGTTGGCGACCATATGTTCAAGGGAGGATTCGAGTTTGAGCTCAGCCAGGTCAAGAACCGCAGCATCTATCCCGTCGATCAATACGGGATGTCGAATTATACAATCCTGGTCTCCGGAGTCCTCGAGTTCGGCTTTAAGTACGTCCCGACCCAGGATAAAGGGCGGATCTCGAATTACTATCAATACAGCGGCTATGTGCAAGATAGCTGGCGGATCAGCCACTATATCCATATAAACACAGGCCTGCGGGTCAGCTATATGGATCTCGGTATTCCCGTCCAAACGAACGTTACATCGCGTATTCAGATCTCCAAATGGACTGATTGGGAGCCGCGTTTCGGGCTGGCCGTCGATCCCTTCGGAAACGGGAATACCGCGATAAAGCTTGGCTTCAACCGCTATACGGCCGCTATGTATGTTTGGTATGACGCGTACAATCCCAATATGCCCTCGATTGAATACTATATGAAAACTGGTCCCGGATCGTTCATCGGGCCGATCTTCATCCAATCCCCCAACGTCCAGAAATTCATCGCTCCCGACCTGAAACGCCCCTACATTCTCGAATACACGGCCAGCGTGAGTCGCAATCTGGGTGTGGGGTGGAAAGGCGAAATCTTGTATGTCGCCAAACGCTACCGAGGGTTCATCACCGGAGAGCTCGACAACTCCATGCTCCGGTATTACGTCCAGAAAACAATCCCCAATCCTCTCGGGGGTACTTTGACGATTTATGATCAGACGCCGGAATGGCCGATGACCGTTGGTGGCTATTTTGATAATAACCCTTACGCTTACAGAGACTACAACGCTGTGATCATCGATCTGGAGAAAAAATTCGTCAACGGATCATCCCTGCGAGCCAACTATACTTGGAGCCGGGCCTTTGGGACGGCCAACCAGGACTTCGATGCTGTTGGCGCCAGCGCCCTGAGCGCCGGCTTCAACTGGTGGAATGATCCAAACGTGAAAGCGACCGGGTATACAGCCGGTCTCCTCGATCAGGATCGGACGCATCAGATCAAGGTCCAGGGGATCGCCATGTTACCGGCGGGATTCATCGTTGGCCTCAATTACTTCGGCACGTCTGGAACTCCCTATACGCGTTGCTTCTATTATCCCCTGACCAAACTCGGCGTCACCCGGTTCCTGGCTGAGCCCAGGGGTTCCCAGCGCTATCCATTCCTCCATTACCTGGACGTGAGGGTCGATAAGACCTTCAAGATCCTGGAAAAGTCGATCAGCCTCTTCGCCGACGTCTTCAGCCCGTTTAATTTCAACCACACGTTATCTCAAGCTGTCATTCTCGGAACCGCGGACTATGGGAAGATCACTGCTATCCAGTCTCCTCGTTATGTACAGCTAGGATTCCGTTTTAGCTATTGATTATCTCAAGCCTGGGGCGGATGAATCGACTCTGGCCAGGGTTACCGGACAAGGAAAAACTCGATTCTGGGATCGCGCCTTTTGACATAATCCTGGAATGTAAACGGGGTTGCTGGCAAGGGCACGAAATGGCCGCTTCCGCCATAGACTATACCTTTTCCCTCCAGAGGAATCGCCTCAGCCCAAATGATGTTCCGGGTTGTCGCTCCCAAGGGAAATTCGCCATAACGGTACAAAGTATATTCACTGACGGAATCTAGAGCATTGACCCGGATTTTGTGCTGGCGGGACCAGCGCAGTATCCGGAAATAATGGCCTTCCTTTGGCGCCTTAGGATCGGCGAACCGTTTGTCCCAGCCTGATCTGAAGTATTCCAGGAGCTTGGTCTCGGCAGCCTTGTATTGGGGGCTTCCCTCTGCCCCTTTGATGAAGTCATCGAGAATAGACTTCTGGTCGCGAGTCACCATCTCCAGCCCTATCCAGTCGAAGCCGGGTGGAGAGGGACGTTTTGTGAGATAATCCCAGACGGCCGCGTAGCTTTCTGCCGAGCCGTGTGTGTCGCCGAACAACAGGATGGCACGGAGGGATCGGTCGAATCCGGCGAGCGCTTCGGCTTTCTCCTTAGACCGTTGTTCGGGTGTCAACTTCGGCCAAACCTGCGGGCCGCGGCCTCGACTCCGATTTAAGGTCGGCTGCGGCAATCAGTTCCTGGGCAGCGTAGGGATTGGGAACGAGATACTTGGCCTCCAGTCCCTCTAAGAGCTGGAGGAAATTGGCCAATGCTTCATATCGGTCCTTGAAAGAAGGCTGGAAATCGCTGAATTCGACGAAACTCTGTCGGACTCCAGTTGAGTTGCCATCGACCGCTAAAGAGCAACCGAGATAGAGTGATGCGGTATATCCTCGAGCGAACCGGAGGCGCAGAACTGGTTTTTCGGCGGCGACAGAGGCGAGCCGAGGAACAAAATCCTTGAGAATCTCCGCTTTCGACAGGTCCTTGATTCTCTGGAGTCCGAAGAAATCGGAAAGATAGGCGCTCGGTACCTCAGACGTTAAGGGGAATTTTTTGGTCTCGCTGAGCTCCTTGCGTATGGCATCAAAGGAGATATTATAAACATCGCCTTTTAGGCCCTGTCTGGCGCGGCCCAGAGAGCCCAGTGCGAGAAGCGCGGCAGCCAGCAGGAGTACGAAGCTAAACCAACGCAATAGCAAGTCAGAGGAACGAAAATGGCGGTAAGTCATGGCATCCTCGACAGAGACCCTGTCATTTTTTCCGTTCGACGGTGAGGCCGGATTTAGGAAAATAAGCGATCCCGTCGAACTGGTCTTTCAAGACGATTCCGCCACCGTAGGCGTTGTCAATTTGGCTTAGCTGAGGCATGAACACGTCCAGGGGAAGGGCTTTTTGTTCCAGAGACAGGTTTCGGATGTCAACATACGCCGGCTTGTCGCCGAAGACCTTGTGAAAAGCGTTGTCGACAGTCACGACGCCAGGCGGATAGAAGAAATTCGGATCCGCAACGACGCTATGAATAACCCTATAGGCTTTCCCGTACGCCCTGAACAGATGGGAGCCGACCGAGATAGTCCCAATGGGCGGCTGACCGGCGATCGAGCATTCGATAGCCTCAGACCGCTTAGCGGCATGCCAGCTATGCATCCAGATGAAAATTTTCTTACCCTTGAACCGGCTCTCCCGCTGAGTCTTGATGATCTCGAAACGAAATGCGTCACCTGCTCCATAAATATCCCCCAGCAATTGGCTGACTTGGGCGTCTGTCGGATTTTTGTGAACAAGCCCGAAATCACCTGCTGGGAGGGCGAACAGCGCGTAGAAGCGAAGACCGAGGACGCGGAGTTTTGACTCCTCAAATGTCCACTTAGACGTCGCGCGAATGATATCGTTGCCGTTCTCTGCGAGTAAACTGTCAACCCTGTCTAAGGCTGCTTTCAAGGATTGAAGATCATCCGGGCTCAGGACGCGCTGTTTTTGCCGCCGGAGCCCTCCATGATAAGTGATCACATCCAGATCGTGGGCGAAGGTTCTGCCGCCGAAGACCGCTCGCTCGATCAAGGTGCGGATGTCTTCGGGGAGCTTGAGGGATGCTTTTGCCAGCACCGCATTCAGTTCGCGATAATCCGTCCACGGCTGTTCCGGCTGCATCCCGGCTATCTGTATCGCATCTAGGGGATGGTGCTTGTTGAAGTCCCGGATATAGAGCAGCGTTTTACGGGTCGGAGCGGAATCAAACGCGTTTAAATAGAACGACATCCACGGTTCGATGTCGGGCTTGTCAGACTTGATGAAGTCCATCAGGTAATCGTTCGTAGCCCAGGCCGCCTCGATAAGGAAGACACGGAAGCCTTTCCGTTCGACTAGATACCTGAAAAGGTCATTGGAGAACTCGTGAAGAGTTTGCAGAAAATGGGAGCATTCCCCGAAGGCGACAACGGGCGCATCTCCTATTGTTTCTTCTGCGCCCTGCAGGAGTGAAAGAAATGGGGTTTCAAAACTCAGATTCACTTGCATAGCCTTTCTCTCAAGCCTGGGCTCCTGAGGATTCCTCATGGCACTCAAATATAAGAAGCCAAGCATAATCACGTACCAGAAGCTTATCAGGTTAATTCTCCTCATGTGCCAAACCTCCAAATATGCGACCTGAAAAGAAGTCTAATCGTAACATATAACGACCTAGTACTAGAGATCGGAATTTTTTAAGTCCGCCAGCTTCATCAAGTGTCTTAGCAGACCTAGTTTCAAATTTTTAGTTCCATGGACAGGAACAGAGATTCTCTCCGTTCGGCCTTTCTTAACATAGATGTGATGACTACCATGAATCCTGGCAAGAGTCCAACCATGTAGCTCCAATATTTTAGTAAAGTCTTTCCCCGAGACGGTCTTCATACAGCGATTTCTAGGACCTTGTCCGTCTTCTTGAGTGGAATGGATTCCAGGTCTACCGAAAGACAGCCTTCTACAGCTTCATATAAATTTTGGATGAGCTCTTCGAATGTTTGTCCTTGAGTTGCGCATCCAGGAATAGCCGGAACCTCAGCCCAGAAGCCCCCTTCTTCAGCTTCATGGATGATCACTTTTATCTTCATAATGAGTCTCCTGAAATTTCAATAGTTTTCATTATAATAGCAAAAGAAGTTTAAATCAAATATCTG
>CAZPAX010000022.1:0-20018 GCA_964584535.1 uncultured Eubacteriales bacterium | reverse complement strand
CACACAGCATAATTGTAGAAGATGGTGGCATCTTTGGTCCCTAAATCCGTGGCCTTCTTGTAAAATTCAATGGCTTTCTCAAAATTTCCTTTTTTGGCATAAACAATCCCGAGCCTGGAAAAAGGCAAGATGAAATCTGGCCTCATTTCAATTGACTTCTGGTAATCTTCGATTGCTTTGTCTGAGTTTCCACCTTTTTCAAAAGCTACGCCTCGATAATAATACAAAATAGGGTTTGCTTGATCCTTGGCTATTGCTTCTGTGAATTTACTGCCGGCCTCTTCATATTTTCCTTCATCCAAAAGTCCTGTGCCCTCGCCTGACAACTTTGAGGATTGAGTGACGAATGTCTCGAGGTTTATCTCTACTTTTGCCGTCTCTCCAAGCCTCACTCTTACCGAATCTGAGAGAGGCAAATAGCCCTCTTTCTCAGTAGTAATCTTGTATATACCGGGAGCCAAGCCTCCCAGGTAAAAATGCCCTTTTTTGTCGGTATAGATATCTTTTTTTATAATTTCTGTCTTCTCAGAAACAAGTGTTATTTTGACTTTGACAATTGCCTCCCGAGTTTGAGCATCCTTGACAAATCCTTCAACAGCACCAGTGGTTGTTGGCCAAGAGGAAATTGAAGAAAATAAAAAAATAATCACCAAACCCATAAGGACAAAATATTGGCTTTTTTTCATGAGGTCACTCCTTATCTCTTTCCAACTTTTTCTGGCTAGATTTTTCTTCCAGACTTTTCGCTCTGTCCCAATAAACCTTTGCTTTTTCCCTGTCACCCAAAGAATAGTATATCGCACCAAGAACCCGATTTACCTGAACTGTATCCCCATATTTTCTCAATAGCTCAAAATATTCTGCTGCTTTTTGCCATTCCTTGAGCTCAAGGGAGGAATTCCCAAGAAGGAGAAGGACAGAGAAATTTCTTTCGACATTACCTTTCTCCAAAAGTTCAACAACTTTCTCATAGTCATTTATTTCATAATAAGCTTGAGCAATAGTGGGAAGTGTCGCTCGATTCCACATATTCTCTGGAAGTCTTTTGAAAGATAAAAGAGCTTTCTCTGCATCGCCTTTATTCAAGTATTCCTGACCCATGACAAAGATGTAGTTGTACTCAGAAGATGGCAATTCACTCCTTTCAAATTCAATCGGCTTTTCAATCTCGAAGGATAAAACAGATATAATTCTGCTGTAAAATTCGCCATTTTCATTCCTCATAGATAGAGTATAATTGCCTGGTTTTATCTCCGTCAAAGGTTGTCTGAAGATAAGAACATTCCCCTCCCTGGCAATATCTTTAATTTCTATAGAATTTTGCTCATCTTCGATATTGTTTAGAAAGATTTTTGGCATCTGGTCTGTATAAATCAAGCCTTGCAGGGAGTCTCTTCGGCTAAAAATGCAGCGGGGATCAGAGAGGACTTTAAAATTTTCCATGCTTGAAGGAACAAAATTGTCTGAGGAAACTTCCTTAACTTTATGCCCGATGATGACAGGAACGGTTTTATCACTGATATTTATTTTCTCTCTATAAACATAGAACTCGTCTGTTGTTTTATTCAAAAATGTAACGCTGACAGTGTATTCGCCTTCGACAATAGGCACAAAGTCTTTAAAGACAAACTTTCTCTCCAGGATCTCTTTTTTCTGGGCATCATCAAATTTAAAATCTATTGCTCTCTCCTGTTGGTGAATAGTCTTCCCTTCGGAATCTTCTATTCTTAAATTGTATTTTATTTTTGCTAAATGGACATTTTCCGAAATCTTATCTGTCTGGATGGCATCAGGCATGAGGCTATAGCTGAGGAATTTGAAGCCTCTACTCTCACTGATCGAAAGACTTCCTTTTCCCCCGATTTCTTTTGTCATATAAGTCACATCCACTTGACCTTCAATTGTCTTAAAACTGCTGAGATAACTTTTCTGCACTTCTCTTTCAGGAAGAGTAAATATCTGAGCCAGAGCTGCTCCTGAAGAGCTCATCGGCATGGCTAAGCCAGAATCGCTCTCCCCAGGAATAATAGAGACTGTGGCATGGGCCAGCTCCGGAAAACTCGACCTGATGATGTCGAACGCTTGTTCTCTTGAGCCAACTTCGTAGGTATAAGTGGGAGAAATGATATCGAGGGCTGTGTTAATGCCTGGATAGAAAAGCCTATACTCTCCAAAATCAGCCTGTTTATAGAAGAGGAGATTCATAAAAGAAGGAAGTCCTGGCCTTCCTTCAGCCCGGTATTCCCACAGCTCGCAATCGACGACTTTTTCATAGCCAGAGAAATTTGATTTTTCTATGGGCTTGCCGAGAAGGATATAAATCCGACCCCTGTCCGAGTTAGTTCCGTCCAATTGAGTTTCTGCATACTGGCGGCGATTATAATACTCAATCATGTATTCATTTTGAGGTGTCCGAGGATTGGGGTCTCTGGTTTCCCAGAACAATTTCTGAAATCTCCGCCTGTCTTCTTCAGTCTGCAAGCTCTTGAAAACAGAAAGCTCAGCTTTGCTCATAATCAGTTGGACTTCATCCAACCATTTCTGCCAGGGATCAGATTTCTCTCCAGAAGTGTCTATAAAAAGAGAAAATGCAAACAAGCACAGAAATGTTATTTTTTTCAGCTTCTGCACAGAAATGATTATATCACAGATCAAATAAGGGAAGTATTTTTTTCAGGTCATAGACAGCGTCTCTGTTTCCATGATCTGAGCGATGGTCAAGGGAGGGTGGCACGGCGCCAGTCCCCGCCACGCCCGCAGCGAATGGTGGTGGGTGGCCGGGTCTTCAGCGAGGACGGACGGGGACGCACCGTGACAGGACCCTATTCCCAATCAATGTTATCACAAAAAGATGATTATGATCCGTCACTATTCAGTTGACTCTCCAAAGTATTCTTAATAATATGCTCTCTTGACCATGATAAAATTCTTTAACACCTTGAGCGGCGAGATAGAATCCTTCCTGCCTCTGGCGCCTGGAGAGGTCAAGCTTTATACCTGCGGCCCGACTGTCTATGACTATTCCCATATCGGCAATTTCCGAGCTTATATCTTTGAAGACTTGCTCAAGAGATTTCTTATCTTCAAGGGCTTCAAGGTAATCCATGTGATGAATATCACTGATGTTGATGACAAGACGATAAAAGGGGCAAACACTCTGGGAATCGGCCTCCAGGAATATACGAAAAAGTATATTGAGGCTTTTTTTGAAGATATTAGATGCATGAATATTGCTCCTGCTGACCACTATCCTCGGGCAACAGAGCACATCATGGAGATGGTCGAGATGATCAAAATCCTCCTCAAGAAGGGATATGCTTACAGAAAAGATGGCTCCATCTATTTCAGCATCGCCAAATTCCCCGCTTATGGTAAGCTTTCAAAAATTGACCTTAAGGAGCTCAAGCCTGGGCTGAGAATTGATTCCGATGAATATGAAAAAGAGAGTGCCCACGATTTTGCTCTCTGGAAAGATAAAAAAGAAGGTGAGCCATTCTGGGAGACAGAAATTGGCCCAGGCCGTCCTGGCTGGCACATTGAATGTTCGCTTATGAGTTCCAAATACTTGGGGCAAGCCTTTGATATTCATTGTGGTGGCGTAGACAACATTTTCCCTCACCACGAGAATGAGATCGCCCAGTCTGAAGCTTATTCGGGAAAAAAATTCGTCAATTACTGGCTCCACTGCCATCATCTTGTTGTTGAGGGCGAGAAGATGTCAAAATCCAAAGGTAACTTCTACACTCTCAGGGATCTCCTGGAGAAAAATGTGGATCCCCTCAGCCTCCGCTTCCTTCTCCTCTCCACCCACTACCGGAAAGTGCTCAATTTTACTTTTGAAACTCTTAATCAAGCCCATTCTTCTCTGGAGAGAATAAAGGACTTTCTCTACGAACTCCACAATCGCTCTTTTAAAGAAGGCGAGAGCAAAGATATCCTTGCCTTGATCGAAGAGACAAAACAAAAATTCATTGATGGCCTGAGTGATGACCTCAATATTTCTTTGGCTTTAACAGCTCTTTTTGAACTCATCAGAAAAGCAAACATTTTCATTGCTCAGGAAAAGATGAGGAAAAAAGACGCAGAGAACCTCATCTCTTTCATCCACTCCCTGGATAAAGTCCTAGCCATTCTTCCTCCGCAAAAAGAGATTACTCTGCCGACTGAGATTTTGAAAAAAATTGAAGAAAGAGAAAAAGCCAGGCAGGAAAAAAAATATGCCTTGGCAGATAGAATCCGCCAGGAACTCCTTCTTGAGGGTATTGTCCTTGAAGATACCAAAGAAGGAGTGCGCTGGAAAATCATCAAAAAAGAAGAGAAGAAATTTGAAAACTGATAAGCCTACTCCTTATTCGCTTGGAAGATCCGGCGAAGAAGCTGCCCTCGATTACTTAGAAAAGAAAAGATACAGGATTATTCAGAAAGGCTTCCGCATGCTACGGGGCGAGATAGACATTATTGCCTATGACCGAAAAACCCTTGTTTTCATAGAAGTGAAAACAAGAAAAACGAGAGATTATGGCCCTCCTGAAGAATCTGTCACTCCAGCCAAGCAGAAACAGATCAGAAGGATTGCTGAAGGTTTCTTAGCCAGGAATAATCTTCAGCATGTCGAATGCCGCTTTGATGTCCTATCCCTTATGTTCACTGAAAAAGGGGATTACGAGATCGATCATATCCAGAATGCTTTTTAAATAGGAATTTTTAAAAAAGGAGCCTCAGATGGTATCTTTCAAAAGAGCAAATCTAGGTTTTTCTATTCTTTTCTTTCTTTCTCTTTCAGTTTTCATTTTCAGCCAGGCTGTTCCTAGGCCTGAAGAAGTCCTCGGTTTTAAAGTCGGAGATGATTATCATCTAGCCACTTATATTCAGGCTGTTCAGTATTTCAAGAAGCTGGCTGAAAATTCAGACAGGATTAAACTTTTCAATATCGGAAAGACTTCTATGGGCCAGACAATGACTTATGCTGTCATTTCTTCAGCGGAAAATATAGCGAACCTTGAAAAATTCAAACAGATAGCTAAGAGGCTTTCCCTGGTCTCGGGTTTACCCCCAGAGGAAGCAAAAAAGCTCTCTCAGGAAGGAAAAGCTATCGTTTATATTGATGGCGGACTTCATGCTGGAGAATGTGCTCCTGCCCAACACAATATTCAATTGGCCTATGACCTCATTACTGCTTCAGATCCCAAAACGCTGCGCATCCTCCATGATGTCATCCTCGTTCTTGTCTTCGCCAATCCAGACGGGATGAATCTTTTGGCTGAGTGGTATCATCCTAATGTTGGCACTCCCTATGAGGTTTCGCCAATGCCCTGGCTCTACCACAAATATGCCGGCCATGACAATAACCGAGACTCTTATATCGCCAATCTGCTTGAAACTCAGCATTTGACACGCATCGCCATTCAGGAATGGTATCCTGTCATCCTTTACAACCATCACCAGACCGCGCCCTTCCCTGCCCGGATCTGGATTCCACCCAACTCTGAACCCACAAATCCCAATGTCCATCCCTTGCTAGTCCGCTGGCAAAACATGATTGGCTCGGCCATGGGAGCTGCCTTTGATGCAGAGGGAAAAGAAGGGGCGATTTCGAGAATCGTCTTTGACACCTGGTATCCTGGCTATGTCTCTCAGGTTGTCGATTCACACAACATCATTTCGATCATGACCGAGACTGCCCTTTACCGCTACGCCACTCCCCATTTCTATACAGTGCGCGATTTCCCCAAGGAATACCAGGATTTGACCATGTCTGCTTTTTATCCCAGCCCCTGGAAAGGAGGCTGGTGGCGGCTTAAAGATGCTGTGGATTACTGTATAACTGCCTCCAAAGCTGTGCTTGACGTAGCTTCCAAATACCGCGAAGAGCTTCTTTATAATAAATACATAATGGCCCGGGATGTCATTGAAAGATTCAAAAAGGAACCTCCTTTTGCTTGGATAATTCCGGAAAAACAGCGGGATCCGGGAACAACGGCCCTTCTCCTCAACCGCATGATTTTACTCGGAATCGACATCTATCAGAGCGAGGAGACATTTTTTTGCGATGGCATCACCTATCCTGAGGGTACCTATATCATTCCCATGGCCCAGGCCTTTGCTCTTTTCGTCAAGAATGTTTTTGAAGAACAGCGCTATCCTGACTTGCGAAAATATCCTGACCTCTGGCAAGGGCTGGTGAGAAGCGAGAAATTTGAGGGTACACCTTTTGAATCCTACGACATGATGGGCTGGACTCTTCCCTATCAATTCGGAGCAAATGTCATTACTTCGAATTCTCCTCTTAAGGTTAGAATGACCCGGCGCCAAGAAATCAAACCTGCTGCGGGTGAAATCCTGGGAAGCCCCAAGGCAGCCTACCTCATCGGCCATGAAACTAATGCCAGCTTCACCGCCACAAACAGAATATTGAAGGCGGGAGGAAAAGTGCTCTGGACCAAAAAGGCGTTTTCTTCCGAAAACAGGAATTTTCCTGAAGGGACGATCATTGTTCCAGCTCAGACTATCAACTACTCCTTCATGGAAAAATTAGCCAAAGACCTACAGCTTAAAATCAGCACAGCTTCGGAAATGCCAAAAGTGGAAACCTATACTCTGAAGAAGCCGAAGTTGGCAATTTATCAATCCTGGATCTCCAGTGCAGATGAAGGCTGGACAAGATTCATCCTCGAGCAGCATGAACTTCCTTTCACTAACATTTATGACGCGGACATCCGGGCAGGAAATCTTGAAACCAACTATGATGTCATCATTCTCCCTGATACCTTCAGCCCTGAGAGCATCATCGAAGGCTATGCTAAAGGAACAATGCCGCCAAAGTATGTGGGCGGGACGACACTCAACGGGTTGAGGAATCTGAAGTTATTTGCCGATAATGGAGGAACCTTGATTTTTATGAATGGAACCTCGAACCTGGCCCTTGAACATTTTCAAGTTGCGGCCCGCAATGTTCTCAAGCAGGCCAAACGAGAGGAATTTGTCTGCAATGGCTCTCTCCTTCGTATGGAGTTTGACACGAGCCATCCCCTTGCCTACGGAATGCCCAAGGAAGCTGCCACTGTTTTTTCAGATAGCTGTGCTTTTGATATCATGCCTTCCTATGAAGCGAAAAAAGAGCCGAAGAGTGTGGCCAAGTATCCAGCAGAAAATCTGTTGATGAGCGGCTGGATTTATGGTGAACGCCTCATCCAGCAAAAATCATCCATTCTGGATATTCCCTATGGTAAAGGAAAAATCATCCTACTCGGTTTTCCAGTCCAGTTCCGGGCTCAACCCCATGGGACTTTTAAGATTCTTTTTAATTCGATTTACTATGGTCCTCTGAGCGAGAAGTGACTTATCGCAGAGAATAAATAAAGACAGCTTTTATTTTTTAATCTCTTCCTTTTGAGGACAAGATTTTTTCTCCAAACACATAGTCTTCATCTTGGCCATATGCTCTTGAATATTCTTCACTGTTTCTGCATTCTTGGAAGTCATTTTCAGCGAAACACCATCAGGCAAATTCTCGATATTTACTTCAACATCTTTGCTCATCATCGGGCAGAGCATTCCCATACATCCACTCATCTGCTCATGAGTCATCATCTTCTTCTCTAACTCCACGCCGCAGTGAGGGCACTTGCCAGGCTTTTCTGATTTCATATTAGGGTGCATGGGGCAGGTATAAACCTCTTTCATCTCGGCTTTCTGCTGAATATACTTCTCAGGCTCCTTGATGAACTTTTCTTTACATTCAGTAGAGCAGAAATAATAGGTCTTGCCCTTGTACTCATAACTGGCCTTCGCCTCAGACTTTTTCATGGCCTTGCCACCAACAGGACAGGTTACTGTCTCTTCGGCCTGTTGCAGGGCAATTCCGGTCAAGACCAAGACAAAAGTGAAAACGACGAGAAGAATCAAAATTCTTGAGCTTTTGTTCATTTTAACCTCCTTGAAATTTGAAAACCTCAAAAATCTATATTCTACTAAATTGATAGCTTTTGTCAATTATGCCCGGACAACAAGCTTTCCCTTGAGCATGCCCATGCCGCAAGTGAATGTGTATTCGCCTTCTTTTTCTGGAGTAAACTCTATAGCAGTTGTCTTGAAGGCAGGAAGGGGCCTTCTGATATTGAAATCCCCGAAGACAATCGTATCCGAACATTCAGCTGTCTCATCCCGATAGAAGTTAATACGGAGAGGCACCCCTTTCCTGACAACAATGACATCAGGAGTATAGCCTCCCTTGACCATGACATTGACCTCCTGAAGATTTCCCTCCTGCGCAGCGGCTGCAAAAGCTGAGGCCTTTCTCCTGGAGAAGAAAAAATACCAATTGACTAAAGAAATGAGCAATATGCCTGAAATTGTGATAACCAGCTTTATGACCATCCTCAATTCCTTCTAAGATTGGATCTTGAGCCTTCTCAATCTCAAAGAATTGGAAACAACCGAGACCGAGCTAAAAGCCATGGCCAGCGAAGCGATGATTGGATTGAGGAGAATCCTGAAAAATGGATAAAGGATGCCAGCCGCGATCGGAATTCCTGCTGTATTATAAAAGAATGCCCAGAAAAGATTCTGCTTGATAACTCTGATTGTTCTCTTGCTGAGCTCGATGGCTGAGACAACTCCCCTTAGGTCTCCTTTGATTAGAGTGATATCTGAAGCCTCCATAGCTACGTCTGTCCCTGTTCCAATAGCGATGCCCAGATCAGCCTGAGCTAAAGCAGGGGCATCGTTTATGCCATCTCCAACCATGGCCACTCGCTTCCCTGCAGCCTGCAATTTTTTTATCTCCAGAACTTTATCTTCGGGCAGAACTTCAGGGATGACCTTTTCAATTCCTGCCTTTCTAGCAATGGCTTCAGCCGTCCTCCTCGAATCGCCGGTGAGCATGACAACTTCCAACCCCAGGCTTCTCAGTTTTGAGACTGCCTGAAGAGAATTTTCCTTCAGCGTATCAGCAATAGCAATCAAACCGGCTGCCTTTCCCTCCACAGAGAGATAGACTGGGGTCTTCCCATCCTGGCTGAGCTCCTCAGCTTTTCTTTGTAAATCGGAGATAGCGATCTGGCGATCTTGAAAAAGTTTGGCGTTTCCGAGGAGAACATTCTTTCTATCGATAACGGCCTCAACTCCATGCCCTTCGATAGCCTTGAAATCCTCAGCATCCTGAATTTTAATCTTTGTCTCCTCCGCCTTTTTGACAATAGCTTGGCCAAGGGGATGCTCAGAACCCTTTTCAGCACTGGCAGCATATCTGAGAATATTTTCATTGCTAAAGGAATTGGCGCCAATAATATCAGTGACTTCTGGTTCTCCTTTGGTCAGGGTGCCTGTTTTGTCGAAGATAATGGTCGTTATCTTATGGGCAGTTTCTAAACTCTCCCCTCCTTTGATCAAAATCCCATTCTCTGCACCTTTGCCAGTGCCGACCATAACAGCTGTGGGAGTGGCAAGTCCCAGAGCGCAGGGACAGGCGATAATCATCACAGCCACAAAGTTGAGCAGGGCAAATGTCAACGAAGGCTGAGGGCCAAAAACAAACCAGATGACAAAAGTGGCGATGGCGATGGAAATCACAATCGGGACAAAGTATCCGGAGATAATATCAGCCAGTCTCTGGATAGGAGCCTTTGAACCCTGGGCGTCCTGAACAAGGCGAATGATCTGGGCCAGGGCTGTATCTTTTCCGACTTTTGTAGCCTGAAACTTAAAACTTCCTGTTTTGTTGATGGTGGCTCCGATAACCTCATCTCCTGGCTCTTTAGTCACAGGCAGACTCTCGCCTGTGATCATTGACTCATCCACAGCTGACCTTCCCTCATTGACAATTCCATCCACAGGGATTTTCTCTCCTGGCCTGACAATGATTGTATCACCAACCAGAACCTCCTCAATCGGAATATCCACCTCTTTACCGTCCCTAAGGATTCGAGCTGTCTTTGGCTGGAGACCGATAAGCCTTTTTATAGCTTCTGAGGTTTGGCCTTTGGCTCTTGCCTCAAGGAGCCTGCCAAAGATGATGAGGGTGATAATCAGGGCAGATGTGTCAAAATAGACAGAAGGCTCGATTCCAGCTTTGTGAAAGAATGAGGGAAAAACTGTTGCTGCCACACTGTAGAGATAAGCTGCAGAAGTGCCAACTGCAATCAGAGTATTCATATCCGCGTTCTTGTGTCTGAAAGCTCCCCAGGCGCCTCTATAAAACTGCCAGCCAATCACAAACTGGACAGGAGTGGCCAGAGCCCAGAGGACAATAAAGTTATTCAAAATGTCTGGCATCCAGGGAAACCAGTGAGGCATGCTTCCCAGGAAGACGACAAGGCTGATAACCGCTCCTGCGATGAATTTAATCTTGAGTTTCCTGTATTCTCTTTCCTGGATAATTCTTTCCAAATCCTCGCTTTCCCCGTAGAGCTCTGTTCTTCTGACTTTATATCCAGTTTGTTCAATAATTTTCTTGATTTCTCTAAGGTTTGTCTCAAAGGCCAGGTATTCACCTTTGACCTTCCCTGTTGCCAGATTCACCACAGCTTTGACAACTCCCCTTGTCGAAAGAAGGGCTTTCTCGATTCTGGTCACACAGGATGCACAGATAATTCCCTCGATGGCCAGTTCAAAAGGAACGGTACCGACTTCATAGCCGCTTTTTCTTATTGAAGAAATGATCTCCTCTGGCTGGACAAGCTGAGGTTCGAAGATGACAGTGGCTCGGGAGGTGGCAAGATTGACATTGGCCTGCTTGACTCCTTTAATACTAGCCAGACCTCGTTGAATTGTCGCCGAACAGCTCGCACAGCTCATGCCAACAACAGGAAGGTCAATTCTCTCGGTTTTGATGGCCTCTTCTTTTTGTGGCTCTGAGTGTTCCTCTTTCTCATCTTTTGTGCCTTCTTGGGTTTCCATGTATCTTTCAGGATTCCTGTCAAATTTCTTTTTGCAGCCTTCTGAGCAGAAATAATATGTTTTTCCCTTGTAGACAGAAATCGCGGCTGCCTCTTCCTCCTTGACTTCCATCCCACAAACTAAATCCATCGCCATAAGATTTTCCTTTCTCAGTACTTCCTGAATTTTTGCAGGATATCTATGATCTCCTCGATCTTCTTTGATTTATCCTCTTTACTTCCTCGGGAAAGAGAATCCTGAACACAACTTCTCAAGTGCCTCTCCAGGATATTCTCCTCAACTCGCTTGATCGCTCCTGCGACAGAAGAAAGCTGAGTCAGAATATCAATACAATATCTTCTCTTTTCGATCATTTTCTCAATGCCCCGAATTTGACCTTCAATTTTCTTAAGAAGGACAATCTCTTCTAGATGAATAGTGGGATTTTTCTTCATTTTGCTCTCCATTTATTAAAATATACCATACCCCCCCTACAGTATTTCAATCAACAATCCCAAACTGTAATTAGAAAATAAAATACTCTCTGCCTGATACCCTAACTTGATAAAAAATCTTTAACTTTTTTGGCTTTCTTCTTTTTTTAGGGTTGAAATCTTCAGAGGGATGTACAAGGGGCAAAAGCTGAAAAAGCTGGTCACAAGAAAGATCAAGGCAACAATCCCTAAAATAATGGCCAGAACTCCAGTCAAAACTCGCGTCAAAAGGAGAATGACGATGACCAGAGCGATCAAGATTCGAATCAGGCGATCCATTGTTCCCATATTTTTTTTCATTAGGCACCTCCTCGTTAGGTTGTTCTATTTTAATAAAAAGTCTTTCTCTCAACAAGTATCTTGAGGCACCTTTTTTATTGGCCAAAGCTATGAAAGCATCTCTCTATTGCGATCTTTAGGATGGGTGTAGGAAGCTGCCTAATTCTAAACCCTATTTGCACGGGTTTATTTTTTATGTTAAAATTTTTTTAAATCTTGAAGGAGAGAAAATGTCAGGTCATTCAAAATGGGCTTCGATTAAACATAAAAAAGCTGCCCAGGATGCCAAAAGAGGCAAATTATTCACAAAAATAATCCGCGAGTTGAGCGTAGCCGCTCGCTTGGGAGGAGGAGACCCTGAGTCAAATTCCCAGCTCAGGAAAGCTATCGCCGAGGCTAAAGCTGTAAACATGCCTGCCGATAACATCAAAAGAGCAATCATGAAAGGTACAGGCCAGCTTGAAGGAGCTGCCTTCGAGGAAGTTGTCTATGAGGGATACGGTCCAGGAGGTGTGGCCATCTATATTGAAGCTCTCTCTGACAACAAAAACAGAACTGTCTCGGAGTTGCGCCACATTTTCACCAAGAATGGAGGCCGCTTCGGAGAATCAGGGTGCGTGGCCTGGATGTTCAAAAGAAAGGGTTACATTGTTGTTGAAAAAGCAAAAGCATCAGAGGATGATCTCCTCAATGTTGCCCTCAACAGCGGAGCGGAAGATCTCAGGGAAGATGGCAGCAACTACGAAATAATCACTCCCCCTGAAAATTATGAGACTGTTGTCGATGCCCTAAAAAAAAGCAGCACAGAAATAGCAACTTCTAATCTGGGCTATATTCCTCAAACCTATGTCAAAGTTGAAGGCAAGCAGGCCCAGCAACTCCTGCGCTTGATGGAAGAGCTAGAAGATCACGATGATGTCCAGCATGTCTGGGCCAACTTCGACATTGCTGAAGAAGAAATTGCCCAGTATTCTGCTTGAAAAAACAAATTCAATGAGGGTTCTCGGAATTGATCCCAGCAGCCAATCTACAGGCTTTGGAATCATTGAATATTCTGAAGATAGATACACTGCCCTGAGCTATGGGACGATAAAACCTTCCCGCCGTCTCCAATTTCATCACAAAATAAATGAAATCAAACTCCAGCTTGAAAAGCTCCTGGACAAGTACTTGCCAGAAGAAGTGGCCATTGAAAGCCCTTTTTATGCTCAAAACATCAAAACAGCCATCACTTTAGGCCAGGTCAGAGGCGCCATTCTGGTCGCTGTCGCCTCCCGCCACTGTTTTCTTTACGAATATTCACCTCTAGAGATAAAAAAAGCGGTGACCGGCTATGGACAGGCAGACAAGGAGCAAGTCTTGACCATGGTCAAAACCCTGCTCAAGATCCATGACTCGAGACTCGAGGAGGATGCTTCTGATGCCCTGGCTGCAGCCTTCTGCCATCTCAATTCAAGAATTTTTCAGAATAAAATCGAAGAATCCAAGGCCAAAGAATAAAAATGATAGCTTATCTCAAAGGTAAACTGCTCCAAAAATCTCCCAATCAAGTCATTATCGATATCAGCGGAGTCGGATATTGCGCAACCATCCCCCTCTCCACCTATTTCCAGCTGGGAGAGGTGAATGAGCCTGTGGAGCTTTTCGTCTATACCCATCTGACCGAGAACGCCCTTTCGCTCTTTGGATTTTCCACAAAAGATGAAAGAGACATTTTTCTGAAATTGATCTCAATCTCAGGCATCGGTCCCAAACTTGCCCTCAATGTCCTCTCTGGAATCGGGCCTTCTGAGCTCGAAGAAGCTGTGAAGAGTAGCGATGTGGCCAGAATTTCACTCATCCCCGGAATTGGGAAAAAGACAGCCTTGCGGATCGCCCTTGAGCTTCAAGAAAAAATTGAGAAAAAGGAAAGGCTTCTGGCAGTCAAGGGTTCCCCAGAAAAAGAAGACCTCATTTCTGCCCTGATGAATCTCGGATTTAAAAGGAAAGAGGTGGAAAGTGTCGTTAATGAAACCATAAAGTCATTTTCTTCCAAAGAGGGATTTGAAAAGTTGCTCAGGGAAAGCCTGAAAAAACTGGCAAAAATATAAAAGAGGAATTGGATATGGCCACAATTCTCAGCCCTGTCCGGACAAAAGAAGACTTGCAGTTTGAAGACAGTCTCCGACCCAGAACTTTTGATGAATTTGTGGGCCAGGATACGATTAAGTCAAACCTGAAAATTTTCATTGAGGCTGCCCGAAAACGAGATGATACTCTCGATCACGTCCTCCTTTATGGGCCTCCTGGCCTGGGAAAGACAAGCCTTGCCTACCTCATTGCCAAAGAAATGGGAGTTGGCATAAAACCGACAGCAGGGCCTGTTATCGAACGCACAGGAGACCTTTCTGCAATCCTTTCCAACCTTCAGGAAAAGGAAGCTCTCTTCATCGATGAAATCCATCGCCTTCACCCTTCTGTGGAGGAAATCCTCTATTCGGCCATGGAGGACTACAGCTTGGCTATAGTCATTGGTCAGGGGCCTAGCGCTAGGAGTCATAAATTGAAGCTAAAAAAATTTACGCTTATCGGAGCGACAACTAGGGCAGGCCGCATAACTCCTCCTCTCAGAGGAAGATTCGGTATCATTCATCGTCTGGACTACTACAAAGACGAGGACTTGAAGAAGATTATCAAAAGATCCGCCTCAATTCTCAGGGTCTCCATAGATGATAAGGGCGCTGAGCAGATTTCCTTCCGTTCAAGAGGGACTCCCAGGGTGGCCAATCGTCTCTTGAGAAGAGTCAGAGACTATGTCGATGTCAAGGGAAAAGGAATAATTACTTCCCAGGAAGCAAGATATGCTCTGGATATGATGGAAGTCGATTCCATAGGCTTGGATGATGTCGACAGAAAAATCCTCCTGACCATCATGGAAAATTTCAATGGAGGGCCGGTGGGGATCAATACAATTGCTGCTTCAATTGATGAGGAAAAAGACACTATTGAATCCATCTATGAACCCTTTCTGATGCGCATCGGATTTCTGGAAAGAACAATTCGCGGCCGAAGGCTAACCCCAAAGGCCTATGAGCATCTAGGATTCCCCTACCCTGCTCCCACCCAAAAGAAATTATTCAAAGAATGAATTCTGGCCAAACTTCTGTATTTTTGCTGGAAATAATCCCCTTATGATATCAAGCAAGTGCTGACCTCAGACTTTGATTACAACCTCCCTCAAAACCTAATTGCCCAGAAACCTTTAGAAAAGAGAGACGATTCGCGGATGATGGTTGTTTTTGGCAAAGAAGGAAAAATCATTCATTCCCGCTTCAAAGATCTCCCCTTTTATCTGAGTCAAGGTGATATTCTTGTCCTCAATAACACCAGAGTTATCCCAGCCAAAGCATTTGCCAAAAAAGATGGAAAAATCATTGAATTTCTTTTTCTCCACAAAAAAGAAAATAGAACATGGGAAGTTCTCTGCAAGCCAGCTAAAAAAATCAAGCCAGGTGATGTCGTTTTTTTTGCCCCTGGTTTTGAAGGCAAAGTTCTCGGAGCTGAGCCTGAAGGAAAAAGAATAATCCAGTTCTCTTCTCGAGATATTTTTTTCTGGCTTAGAAAAATCGGCTATGCTCCTCTGCCTCCTTATATCAAAAGGAAGGAGGGAAACAGCCGGCTCAGGTTTTTTGATTTAGAGAGATATCAAACCGTCTTCGCTCAAAAACAAGGAGCTATTGCCGCTCCAACAGCCGGCCTTCACTTTACACCCGAAATCCTCAAGGAAATCAGAAAAAAGAGAGTCAAGGTCAGCCAGATCTCTCTCCAGGTTGGCCTGGCTACGTTCCAGCCTGTCCGGACAGAGCGAATCGAGGATCATAAAATGCTTGAGGAAACTTACTCTATAAGCAGAGCTGTATCATTGGCAATAAACCAGGCTAAAAAAGAATCAAGACCTGTGGTGGCAGTGGGTACGACTGTTGTCCGGGCGCTCGAAAGTGCTTTTAAAGATGGCCAAGTCTTGCCCGGAAGGCGCTCCACTTCTCTTTTCATCCGACCTGGCTATGAGTTTAAAGTCGTGGACAGGCTTTTGACCAATTTCCATTTGCCCAGATCAACTCTATTGATGCTCGTTTCAGCCTTTGTTGGCCTTGATTTAATCAAAAAAGCTTACAATGAGGCCATCGAGAAAAAGTACAGGTTTTACAGCTACGGAGACTGCATGCTTATTGTCTGAATTTGACAAAATCAAGCGCCTGTCATATAAACTTAAGAAAAATGAAACGTGATCAAGATATGGAAGAAAAACTGGCAGAAATTCTTTACCCCAGCACCCAAGCCAAAGCCTTTAAGATCACCATCATTTTTGGCTACAAGATCTCCCCTAATTACAGGAAGGCTGTTGAGCTTGCCAAAAAGAATCCAACCTATAAAGAAGAAGGGAGCGGCGAATGGGTTCGCCATTCATCAACTTACACTCCTGCTGAAGTCGATGACCTCTTCGAACTCTTCAATCTTGTCCATGAATGGGAAACGACCGAAGTCCTGGTGAACCATAAAAAAATTCCCTATGGCTATCAGCTCTGGCTGCCATTGATGTGGTTTTACCGGATAAAATAATCTCAATCTCTGATGGAAATCCGATTCCATCCCTTGCTATCTTTGTTATTGAGGTGAGACATGAAAAAGAAAAATAAATTTCTAATCTTTCCACTCTTATTTTTCTTTTATCTTTTAAATCCCCTAAATATCCAAACACAAAAGCCAACCGGCACTGTTGCCGACAAACCCTTTAAGCCATTCAGAATCACCTGCGAAAAACTCTTCATCACCGGAACCTATAAACCTTTTAAACCATTCAGGATCACGACTGAAAAACTGTATATCAGCGGAAAGCCAATGAAAAAAATTGGGATATTGAAAAAGGAGAAAAAAGATGAAAAATAGAAAATTCAGCCTTGGCATTATCCTTATAGCTGCCTTCTTTTTTATTCTTTCTGAATCCTTTGCTTATGCCGAAGATTTCACTTTCTATGTTCCAGTGGAGCTAACGAGAATCCATCCTGACTTAAAAAATTGGAGTGTTACAGTCAAAATCTTAACCTATGATATAGATCCTTTGACAGGCAATCGTGAAGAGATTGGGGCGGGAACAAAATATTTCACTGTGCAAGAAAACTATTCCAATACCTTTGAAATTAAGTTCAATGCCTATTCCCAGAAAAAACCAGAGAATGGCAGGAAATTTATATATTTTCTTCAGGTCAAAGACCCACAAACAGGAAAATATGTTGATCCAGAAAAAATGATGAGGCCGGATGGCCCTTATCCACGCGATACAACCAAATGGTATGTAACGAGGGGAGAAGGATATCTTGCTGAATATCAGTGAAAAGAAGCAAAAGAGCCTGAGGATCAAAAAGGAGATCGGATAAAATGGAAAAAAGCGAAGCTCTAAAAGACGGGACAAAGGTCGTTATAAGAGAACTGACCATCAATGACCTTGACAAATTGATGAAATTTTACAATGCGCTCCCCGAAGAAGACAGGAAATACCTCAGGGTTGATGTCACGAATAAAAGTATAGTCGAGCAAAGGATCAGATTGATCAAGACTGGAAATGTCCTCCGCCTTATCGGCCTCCGCAATGATGAGATTATCGCTGATGGCGCGCTTGAGCTTTTTGGCGAGGAATGGCGCAAGCATCAGGGAGAATTGAGGGTGATTGTGGCCCATCCCTTCCAGCGCAAGGGCCTGGGAATGATCATGATGCGAGAGCTCTATTTTCTTGCCCTCCAGAAGAATGTGGAGATAGTCTTGGTGCAAATGATGAGGCCCCAGGTTGCAGCACGCAATATCTGCCGAAAGCTTGGCTTCCGTGAAGAATTACTTATTCCTGACTATGTCCGGGATATCAGGGGAGAGATTCAGGATTTAATCATCATGACCTGCAACATCAAGGATTTGTGGAAAGAGCTTGATCATTTCTACAGTGATTCAGACTGGCAGCGCTGCAGGTAGCTTCTTTTTTATTCTTTCTACTCTTCTTCGGGTTTGACCCGGCCTTCTTTAACTGCCTCGTTGATTATCTTCTGCTGGATATGGACGGGCACTTCCTCGTAATGGGAAAATTCCATGAGGAAAGACCCTCTTCCTCCAGTGATTGAAGTGAGGGTTGGCTCAAAATCAAGCATCTCAGCCATCGGGACTTGCGCTTTCAGAATGCGCATATTTCCCTTCTGTTCCATGCCCTGAAGCTTTCCCCTCCGGCCGTTGAGGTTGCCCATGATATCGCCCATGTAGACATCTGGCGTGTAGACTTCAACGTTCATGATTGGCTCAAGAAGGGTAGGCTTTGCTTCTTTCATCCCTTTCTTAAAGGCCATCGAGGCTGCAATCTTAAAGGCTATATCTGAAGAGTCAACTTCATGATAGGAACCGTCATAGAGAATAACTTTAAAATCAATTGCCGGATAACCAGCTAAAACTCCCTTTTTGCGGGCTTCCTGGACTCCTTTTTCGATTGAAGGGATGTAATTCTTTGGTATGGCTCCACCAAATATCTTATCCTCGAATTCATAATCCTTTCCTCTGGCCAGGGGCTCCATCTTGATTTTGACATCCCCATACTGGCCACGTCCTCCGGTCTGCTTCTTGTATTTGCCCTGAACATCAGATCTACCTTTAATCGTTTCCTTATAGGGAATTTTGGGAGGCTTGAGGACAACGTCAACATTGTATCTTTTCTTCAAGCGGTCAGTGATGATCTCGACATGAAGCTGTCCATTTCCGGAAATAAGAAGCTGGTTTGTTTCAGGATCCCGTTCTATCCGGGCAGTGGGATCTTCCTCTGTGATGCGATGAGTCGCCTGAGATATTCTATCTTCATCGGCGCGGGTTTTGGGCTCGATGGCAAAAGAAATGGAAGGTTCAGGAAATCTAATCAAAGGAAATTCGATATAAGTTCCTTTCGAAGACAAAGTATCTCCTGTTGAGGTTGATTTCAACTTTGCTGTGGCCACGATATCTCCAAGTTTGGCCTGGCCTGCTGGAATTTGCTCCTTGCCCTGGAGGAAGAAGAGGCCGCCAAGTTTCTCATCCACCTCTTTATTGGAATTGGTCACAGTAGCATCGGGATTCGTTCTCCCAGAAAAGACTCTCATCAAGGAAATTCTTCCAGTATAGGGATCAGAAATTGTCTTAAAAATAATAGAAGAAAATGGAGCATCCAAAGAAGTCTTTAGTGTTTCGTCCTTGCCTTTTATTTTTGCCTTCAGTTCACCCCGCTCCAAAGGCGAAGGAAAGAAACTAACAATACCATCAAGAATCTGCTGAGTTCCGATATTCAAGAGGGCTGAAGAGATGAAAACGGGAAAAATCTGATAATTGAGGAGCGCTTTTTTCAACCCCTCTTTCAATTCCTCAGAAGAAAGCTCTCCTTTCTCAAAGTATTTCTCCATAAGCTTCTCATCATTTTCGGCGATCATCTCTGTCAGCTCTTCTCTTCTCTTATCTATGTCTGCTTTGATCTCTGAGGGAACTTCTCCTTCCCTGAATTTCCCGCTTTCATCTTTTTCGAAAATGAAGGCTTTGTTGCTGACCAAATCCACAACTCCACTGAAATCTTTCTCTTCTCCCACAGGACTCTGGACAGGAATAGCCTTTCGGCCGAAAAATTGATGGATGGATTCCAGAGTTCGCTTGAAATTGGAATTTTCACGGTCAAGTTTATTGATAATGATGATGCGGGGGAGGCTTAATTCTTCCAGCATCTCCCAGACTTTTTCTGTGCCGACCTCAACTCCAGCAACTCCGCAGACCAGCATCGCAGCTGCATCAACAGCCCGAAGGCAGGCTCTTGTATCCCAGAGGAAATTGCCATAGCCGGGGGTATCGATAATGTTAATCTTGTGACCATTCCACTCCAGAAAACAAATAGCAGAGCTAATGGAAATTTTTCTCTCAATCTCTTCTGGATCGTAATCTGTGACTGTATTGCCTTTGTCGACTTTGGTCAATCGTGAGGTTCCGCCAGCATTGAACAGAAATGCTGAAGTGAGCGAAGTCTTCCCTGAGGAGCCGTGACCGACGAGTGCGATATTCCTCATTTTATCAACAGCATAATCTTTCATCTTGAATCCTCCCAGAAAAAAAGAATTTTTTTGTCTTTATAATTTTTTGAAAAGCTAATTTCGATTAAGAAATTGGCAGCAGATATAATACAACAAAAAAAAGGAGGCAGGCAACTCTTTCCGCTCCTTAGAAAGCATCTCTGAATATGTGATCTTTATTATGGGTGCAGGATGCTGCCCGTAAGCCCCCGTAGCGGAGGGGGGACCCGTCGGGTCCTCCGACGGGGGGAACCGACGGGACTGGTTCCCCGGGGTGCGG
>CAZPAX010000021.1:0-20112 GCA_964584535.1 uncultured Eubacteriales bacterium | reverse complement strand
ACTCCGGGCGGAGATAATCTTTTAATTTCTTCCCAGACGCCATTGATTTTCGAGCGGGCATAAATCTTACCAGCACTATCCGAGAACCAGACCACATGAATATTTCCGCTGGGGTCAATAGCCACCAATTGTTCGCAATCTCCCCCATAACAAGGCCCTACTTCCTCGATGGGTAACCAGTTCTTTCCCACCGGGTCATATTCTCTTAAATAAACAATCTGTTCCTGATTCCAGACGACAAACACCCCTCCCTTTCGACTGCAGGTAATATGAGGCCTGAGACCTCTCACATCAGGTTTAGTCTTGAGATTGATCGGTGAGCTTGCTGTTTTGCCATCATAGGAAACATACATGATTTCATGGCCAGGACCAGTGAAGAGATCTTCTTCCCAGATGACATGGGCAATGCCGTCCGGGCCAAGAGCGACCTGAGCCCATCTGCATCCATTTGTTGTATGGACCAAGCGAATTGGCTGGGACATTTCCTGCCCGAAATTAAAATTCCAGAAAGAGACTGTCAATATCAAGATAAAAAGAATCTTTTTCATGTCGGCACTCCTTAAAGCGAGATTTCATATTGCCCTATTCCTCTAAATATTGTCAAGCTTTTCTGGATAAATGATAGCATCTTTGAATATGTGATCTTTATGATGGGTGCAGGAAGCTGCCCTTGGCCCCCGCACCCCGGGGAACCAGTCCCGTCGGTTCCCCCCGTCGGAGGATCCGACGGGTCCCCCCTCCGCTACGGGGGCTTCTGGCCAGCTTCCTGCACCCGATTGAATCACATATAAAAGATGCTTCCTAGATAGACTGCTTTTAAAAAACTTAGCGACTATGGTATATTGGAAAACTCGTAAAGAGAAAATGAGAAAGATAAGAATCTTGATTTTCCTTTTTTTTGTTCTTCTCTCTATGAGAGAAGCTATGAGCAATCCTCTTGTTTCTCAGCAGGAAATAATAACACCTGCCTTCATTGATCTGGGAGATTTGATTTATTTTTATAAAAACGCCCAAGGAAAAATTTGCCTGAATACCTTAAATTTCGAAGAGAGTGAGCCAGCAACAAAGTCGTTTTCTTTTGGAATAAATGCTAATCCTCCTTTAATCAAGGAAGACAGAAAGGGCAAAATTTGGTTGGCTTGGGAAGAATGGGAAGAGGAGCGGAGTCAGATTTTTTTGGGAGAACTAAAAGGGAAAGAGATTGTTTCCTCTCAAATTGTCAGCAAAAAAGAGGGATTTAATCTTTCTCCGGATTTGTGTTTTGATGGGAATAATTATCCCTGGATGATATGGATCAATTATACTGATTCATGCTATAGAGTTTTTGTTCAGGAAGTTAGGTCAGGAAGAACCTGGCTCATAAACTCTGGCAATCTTTCATCGGCCTCTTCGCCCAAGATCCTTTTTGACCACAACAATGACCTCTGGACTTTCTGGAATGGAAAAGACGATGGAGAGGAAGAGATTTTCTGGAGAGTATTCTCTCAAAATAGTTGGTCGGCTCTCAGAAAGTTGAATTTAGACAATCGATCTCCCAACATCCATCCAGATGTCATCCTCGATCAGAAAGGATTCATCTGGTTAGTCTGGTCTGGCTATGATGGCCAGGATTACGAAATTTACTGTGCCTTTTGGGACGGAAAGAATTGGTCTGAAAAAATAAAAATGACAAACAATTTCCATGAGAATGATATTTTTCCCTCTATCTCCCTGGTTGGAGAGACTATTCCCCTTCTGGCTTGGACACAGTGCTCGGATAGGGGAGACCGGATCTGTTTGAAATATCGGGAAAGTGAAGCTTGGAGCGAGATCATAAAAATTTCTTCACCCCACTCTCAAATTGCCGTCCCAAGAATGGTCGTTGAGGGAGAAAGAATCGGAGCAGTCTGGCAATCTGAGCACGGAATTCAGGCCAGATGTTTCTTTTTTAATCAATTGAGGGGAAAAAATCTTTCTTCTTCTTCTTCTTTCCAAGGGACACAAATAATTTACAATCCCTCCTTGGCTGAGAACAAATATATCGGCTTTGGAGATAGTATTACCTATGGCTACATTAATCATGAGCCTTTTCCTGAGAAGGGCTACCTTCCATGCCTGAGTATTCTTTTGAATCAGAGCTTTGGGGAGACAGAAGTCATTAATGAAGGCTGGCCGGGAGAACTGACTGAACAAGGATTGAGTCGGATCGAAAGTGTTATCAGCAAGCACGAAGCGAGATATCTCTTGCTTATGGAAGGCACGAATGATATTGTCTTCAATAATATTTCCATGGCCACTGCAGCCTTTAACCTCAGGGAGATGGTCAAAAAATGCCTTGACTTTGGAGTCTTCCCTGCTATTTCGACAATTCTTCCCCGCAGGGACCCGAAATGGTCGAATGTCTTTTATCGCGATAGAATCTATTCTCTGAACCAGAAAATCCGCCAGATTGCTAGCGATCTTTTGATTCCCCTTGTCGACCAGTTTGAATTATTCAATAATTATCCCGCTGAGCAAGGAGGATGCGAATCTCTTTTATCGGAAGATGGAAAGCACCCCAGTGAAAAGGGATATCAATTTATGGCTGAAAATTGGTTCGGAGAAATCAGGAATTTTCCTTTTCCTCCGCTCGGGATCAGGATAAGAAGCAGGGAAGGCCCTGATCGCCCTAGAAAAATTGGCGGATCTCAATCTTCTTCACGATTGGGAAATTTAATCAGCTGGGAGGAGAGCGCTAAGATATTTGATAAAAACAAAATAAAAGGGTATAAAATCTACAGGAGAAAAACAGAGCAGGAATCTGACGGATTCCAGCTCATTGCTCTCATTTGTGATCAATGGAGATATTTGGATAAAGAAATCATGCCTTCCGAATATTACATTTATACGATTTCAACCCTCAGAACAGATGGAATGGAGGGTCCATGTTCTGAACCAGTAAAATCTAAGGATTGGAGGTAAAATTGAAAAACTTGAAGAGACTTTTTGGACTCTTTCTTGCTCTTTTACTCATCTTTGCCCCGGGAGGATTGATTGCTCGACCTGATTCCCAGGTCCAAGCGGAATTAAAGGAGATTAGCATTCAAATGGTGGATACCCAGGTTGAGGTGACTATAAAAGTTGTGGGGGAATTCAAGTTTGAGACTTTTGGTCTCAGAGCACCTTCCCGCTTAGTCGTTGATTTCTGGACAATCGAGAAAATCTCAGCCTTGCCTCTCTCTGATATCAATAAAGCAGGCGTATTGAGAATAAGAGTCGGCGAGTTTAAACCAAAGGTTGCTCGAGTTGTCTTTGATCTTGAGGAGAAAGTCCCTTTTTATAGAATCAGCCAGGTTGAGGAGGGACTCAAATTGGTTTTCTGGTTGGAAGAGGGGATAGAAAAACCATTCCTGCCAGCCAAAGTTGCCGTGAAAAAGCCAGAGGTAGCCAAAAAAGAAATCCCTTGGGAGATTCAAAGAAATTACTTCATTCAAATAAGATCAGGGATGGGATTCTCTCCTCTTCCCAGCGTCAAAGCAGAAAAAGACCTCTTTCTTTATGGAGAGAGCGGATCTCTGGAAGAAGAGTACCGGTTGAAATATAACCTCCTCTTTGATCTCAGCTTTGGAAAGTATTTCCAAAGGCGCGGAAAAATCATCAAGGGCGGTGCAGGTCTCAGTTACTGGGCTATGAAGAATAAAGGAACATATAAATTTACCGTACCTCATCCTTTCATTGTCAGTAGTCCCAGAGCCTTCACTTTCGAAGAGACTCAGCCTAACAAGTGGTTCAACATCTATTTTTATGGGCTGTTCTCGACACTGAAGAAAAAGAAATGGGAAATCTGGGCAGGACCAGTCATCGGATTTTCCCTGGGAAAATTTAAGTCCGCAGAGGATATTGCCCTGGAAGATAAAGCTCCTTATTCAGACAAAGACATTTCCGTCAGCTCCATAACCTATGCTGATGATTCCATTTTCGCTTTTGGGGGCGGGGGAATGTTTAATTTCGAATATTTCCTCTCTCCTCGACTTGTCCTGATCCTGGAGGGGAGGTTGACTTACTCCTTTTCAAAAATAGGCAATCTGGAAAAAACTTCAAATCTTTTCCAGTTCAAGTTCGGCCTGGGGATACAATACGGTCTTTAGAGTATCAAATCCCTTGGAATTTGCCAGAGAATTGGCAACAAGGGAGAGCATGTGGTAAAATCAAAAAAGATTTGATGAATGCTTTCACCAATTTTTTCCTCAAGCAAAAAAAAATTCTCATCATCCTCTTCCTCGTAGCGGCATCTGTTCTTTTTTTTATCTTAAGGTCAGAGAATTTGGCAAGGCTTTCTCTTTGGATGGATGAAGGCTTTTATTATCTGGCTGCAGAGAAAATATTGGACTATGGATATCCCCTCTATCCCTCCGGTCATATACTCTTCAAAGGAATTTTGTATTCCTATCTCCTTGGACTTATCTCTTTTGTTTTTGGTTTGAGTGAGCTGAATCTGAGAATGTTCAGTGTTCTGGCAAGTGTGGCCATTATTCCCCTACTCTATCTTTTTGCTAAAAAATTTGTTACTACCTGGATGGCCCTCATCTCGGTCATCATCCTCCTTTTTTCCACCTGGGAGACAGAGTATTCTCGAACTGTCCTCTACTTTGCTCCCCTTCAGCTTGTCTATCTTCTGAGTCTCTATTTCTTTTATAAAGGCTTTTTTGAAAATCTCAAAAAATACAAAATCCTCTCTTTTCTTTTCTTCGTTCTTGCCCCCTTTGTCCATCAACTAGCCATGGGATTATGGTTTTGCTATGTCGCTCTTTTTCTCATAAAGGGATCCAAGAGATTTCTGAAGAAAGATGTCCTCTTGCCTTTTCTCCTGACCACAGTTGTCTATTTTCTTATGCAGCTTCATGAGATTCTCTTCTGGAAGGTTGGCTATGTTTACACAAAAACCGGAACCGGCTTTCAAGAGATCGTAAATTATTTCTTCTCAGGCTTCTCTCTTGCCTATTTCAAAGAAATTCTGAGGTCTTTTCCTCATATGGGACTGCTTGTCTTTTTTGGCTTCTTTGTCTTTGTTGGAGAATTCTCCATAAAAAAGTTGAAATCTGAAGCTGATTTTTCCTTGGAGAACTGGTATTTTCTGAATCTTTGCCTGTTTTTCCCGCTGCTTTTCCTTGGCTTTTTCAGAACACACATCCAGCCTCGCTATCTTTTTCAGCTGAGGCCAGTCCTCATCCTCCTCTTTTTGATCGTTGCCTGGAAGCTATCTCAAATTGTGGTTGACTTGCTTGGAAGTCCTTTTGGCCTGAGAAAAAGAGAAGCTCCCCTCGCTCGCTTCCTGTCAGTTGCTTTATTTGTGGTGACTATTTTCTTTTTTACAGACCAGGCAGGATTTGGAAAAATCCAGAAAATTATCCATAGAAACTACAAGGATAGAATCTCCACAGATATCATCACCCGCTCCGGAAGATTCGAGCACTATGACCATAGGGGAGTTGGAGAATATGTCAGGCATTATTTGGAGAAAAATGACCTTGTCATTGCTATTCATGTTGTTTTCCAGTATATCTATGCCGGCCAGGTCGACTATTGGCTCTGGTCCGGAGGCCCAGGAACTTGGGATGCCTGGGAAAAGACGCGAGAAGGATGGAAAGATTTTTATGTGGGGGCAAAATGGATCAATAATTTAGTCGATCTCAAGAGAGTCATCGAAGAAAATCCTGAGAGGAGAATCTTTCTCATTACCTGTCCATCGATCCTCAGAATCGACCACATCTCGGCTGATATCGCCTCATTCATCAAAGGCAATCAGGATAAACTCGTTTTCCGAGGAAAAGATGAGATGTCAGAGGTTTATCTCTGGCATGATCGAGAGAAAAAATTCACCCAGGAGAGCCATGCTCTGGAAGCAGAGTGGATTCCAACACATTTTGGCCGAGTTGTCTACGAAGGCAGCGCTTCAAAAAAAGCTTCTTTCTTTTGGGAAGGAAAGAAGAAAAAAGAATTGATAACGTTCTCCTTGCCGAGCTCTTATCCTGAAGGATATTACGAACTCGTCCTCAGAATGAAAACGGATGACAATTCCCAAAAAGAAAACATTCTGGGATTAACTGTTTTTTCCGAAAGGAGAAAGCAAGTGGTTCTCTCACACTTTTTCTCTGGAAGTGATTTTAAAAAGACAAATGAGTATCAAGACTTTGAATTCAAAATATTTTTGCCAAAAGAGGATGTCGCCCGACTAAAGCTTCTTTCTATGGGAGGCGGGCGGCTGTGGCTGGATTATTTTGATTTGATTCCAATCAAGGAGAGCCCTGATGAAAGAGACAAAGGCCAATAAAAAGAGGTTCTGGATTCTTCTTTTATTTCTCCTTATTTCTCCAGCGTTTTTTCTCTCTTTCCTTGAAGGCTCAGAAAAACAGGGGACTTTAGAATTTCTCATCGGCAATTATGGGATGAGCGATCCTCAATTTAAGGCTGTTTATGAGAAAGCAGGGCTTCTCCGTGGAATTGGCCTGACGTCCCATCTTGCCTATGACGTCCATTTCAGTCTGGAGATAAAGTATCTCTATAGAATAGGAAAGCTGACTTATACAAAAGAGGAAACCAAATTTCTCCTCATCCCTGTTTCCCTTGGGATTCGCTATGTGAGGCCAATGGACTGGGCACTTCCCTACTTGGGTATGGGATTGGATTTTTGTTTTTACGGCGAAAATAATGCTATTGGAACGGTCATCGACTATGCTAAAGGATTCCATATCCAGGGAGGTTCATATTTCCGATTTGCAAAGAATATCCCATTCTGGTTAAATGTAAGGTTAAAATATACAAAGGCCAAAACAGAGGACAACAATCGGAAGATCAATCTGGGTGGCTTTGAGTATGGAATAGGGCTTGTGCTTGCCTTTTGACGATTGTATTCCTCCTCGGCTTATCCTCAGCAGTCAAGAGATATTTTGGCTCGCAAGCTTTTCGAGACAGGGACTGGCTAAGGTGAAAACGCAAAAATGAAGAGGATCGATTATTCTTCGCTAAAAATTAGAATCGGGATTCTCATTTTCTGTATTTCTCTCGTCTCCCTCAATTGTCAGAACATAAAAACAAGGGATGCTGAAGAGTTTGATGAAATCGCCAGAACAGTCTTTAAAAATATCTATCCCTTTCTGGCTCAGCAAATCAAAGAGGACTTTTCCATAACACGAGGGATATGTATCGATGCTGGTGCTGGCGGTGGCTATTTATCTATTGAGCTGGCTAAAATCACAGATATGGAAATTTATGCTCTGGACATTGATCCCGGAGCCATAAAAATTGCCCAAAGAAACATCGATAAAGCTCAACTCAGCAAGAAAATAAAGACAGTCCAAGGAGATGTCCAGAAAATGCCCTTTTCAGAAAACTTTGCCGACCTGGTCGTAAGTCGCGGCTCCTTTCCGTTCTGGGAGGATAAAGTGAAAGCGTTCAAGGATATTTACCGCGTCCTCAAGCCAGGCGGAGTTGCCTTTATCGGAGGCGGAATGGGAAGGCTTCTCCCTCTTGAAGAGAGAGAAAAAATAAGCAAAATCATGGAGAAAGAAAAAATCGGGCCTCCTGAAAACTTGGCTGTCACTGTTAAGGAAATGGGAGAAATATTGAGAAAAGCAGGGATTCCCCGCTTTGAAGTCAGTACTGATGAGGGCTGCCCGTGCGGACTCTGGGTCAATTTTCAAAAGCCATCGTTAGCTACAGCGGATAATTCAAAGGAGAAGTCCTTATGAAACGATATCTGAAATTGAGTCTTCTTTTGACACTACTCATTCTCCTTTTCCCTCATTCGTCTTTTCCCTGCCATGGAAAGATGAGATGGAGATTTCTTCCCCTTGAACAGGCAAGGAAGGAAGTGGCCAAGCTGGAAGCAATGGCAAAAAAAGAGCAGGAAGAGTTTATTCCTGAACTGTTTCCTCCTGAAGTCGGCCAGTGGATAAAATATTACAATAACCCAATTTTTAAGCCTGGCCCTCGAGGCTCCTGGGAAGATAAAAGTGTCGATTGCTTCACTGTGGGAATCTTTGAAGGCAAGTACATGATGTGGTATGTGGGAACCCCGAAGAATCTGCATTGTCAAATAGGGCTAGCCACCTCTTCAGATGGAATAAACTGGAGCCGTTGCCCAGAGAATCCTGTTTTGAAAACAGGACCACCAGGCTCCTGGGATGAGGCCATCCTCATCTGTCAGGATATCCTTTTTGATGAACAGGAAAATGTCTATAAGATGTGGTATGTGGGAGTCAATCTTCCTGGGAATTGGGGCATTGGCTATGCCACCTCTCCAGATGGTATCCACTGGACAAAATATCCTGAAAATCCTGTCCTTACTGTCACTGAGCCATGGGAGGGAACTCTTCTCGAAGGTCAGGATGTGATGAAAACTGGATCTGGATATATGATGTGGTATGGGGGCATAGATGTTTATACTGATCGATGCAGCATAGGTCTGGCGACTTCGATTGATGGTATCCATTGGACAAAGTATCCTGGAAACCCAGTTCTTACTCCCGATATTCCAGCAAAATGGGATGGCTTTGCTGTGGATACTCCGGATATACATCTGGTCAATGGTATTTATCATATGTGGTATAGAGGGTGGAGAAAGCCGGATGGGATATCCTGGATTGGCCATGCCACCTCTTCGGATGGAATAAACTGGGAAAGGGATCCCCTCAATCCCACGCTTCTGACAAATTCTTTGCCCGGCACCTGGGACAATTATCAGCTCTACCGCTCGCGGGTAATTCTTGGCAAGGAAAGAAAGGTTGGAGTGGGTCGGATCATAGATAAGATGTGGTTCACTGGCCGGACCTACAACTTGACAGCTCAAGTTGGCTTGGCTCTGCAGATCCATGAATTTGAAAAAGATGATATTTCGAGGAAGAGATTCCCTAATATCACTCAGGACAGGCTGGATATGTCTATAGAAGTGAAATCAAAAGAGATGATTGAAATCCATTATTTTACTCCTTGGCTTAAGAATATCTCTCTCACCATCTATAACAGTTCTGGCGAGAAGGTAAAGACGCTGGCTAGAGAGATGAATCTCCCCGGCTTTTACTATCTCGTCTGGAATGGCCGGGATGAAAATAATGAAAAAGTAGGGCAAGGTCTCTATTTCTGTGAGATCCAGACTGATTCATTCCTGATGACCAAGGAAATCGTCATCGGCAAATGACGAAGATCATTTAAGCCCCAAGGGAAAAGTGCGAAGAGAAAGCGTTCTCCTCTTGAACCCACCCGGAGACAAACTCTATATCCGGGACTATTACTGCAGCTTTTCCTCAAAAGCCGATTATTATTGGCCTCCTCAAGACCTTATTGGGCTGAGCGGAATAATCGGACTCGGATTCAGAGTGCAAGTGTTGGATGCCATTATCAATAAAGTTCCGGAGAGGATGTGCTTGGAAAGAATCCTGCGGGAAGACTATAAAGCTGTTATCTTCACTACCGGGACAGCGACCATAAAAAAGGATCTGGCCTTTGCCGAAAAAATCAAAAAGGAAAAAAAAGATATTAAAATCATTGCTAGCGCCGCCATTATGAAGTTCCTGGGTCAGAAGCTATTAGAGGATTATGATTTTATCGACTGCGTCTCCTATGATTTTACAGAGAAAGATATTCTCTCTTTTCTCAGGGACGAATGCGGTGCTCCGCTCAGGGGGCTTATCTATCGCCTAGAAGACAAACTCATTGAAGACAAAGGAAAAGCCCCCATAGAATTTGAAATCCCAATCCCCAGACATGAGCTTTTCGATTTTCAAAAATACAGAATTCCCCTCGCCAAGAAATTCCCTTTCACTGTTGTTGTCACATCCCTTGGATGTCCCTATCACTGTGGCTTTTGCACAGCTGGAGCTTTCGGCTACCGGGTGCGGAAAGTGGATAATGTGATTGAGGAACTGGACTATTTGCACAAACTGGGAATAAGGGAGATTCTTTTTCAGGATCCAACTCTCACTGTGAACACAAAAAGAGTGGTTGAATTGTGTCAGAAAATGGTAAATCATAACTTCCATTTCACCTGGAGCTCGAATGCAGAAATCAAATCCTTGAATGAAGAAATTGTCTCCTGGATGAGAGAAGCGGGCTGTCACACCATGTCGATAGGCATTGAAAGCGGCGATGAGGAGATTCTGAGGAAATATTCAAAATGGAACAGCGCTGAAAAAATCGAGCAGACGATTGACCTCTTGAATAAGCACAAAATAAGAGTTTTGGGTTACTTCATCATCGGTCTTCCCGGAGAGACGAGAGAATCTATCCTTAAAACAATTGAATTGGCCAAACACCTGAAGATTGATATTGCCTCCTTCGCCATTGCCACTCCAGATGTGGGAACTCCGCTGCGGAAAGAAGCCCTTGAGAAAGGATGGATTCCAGCTGACCTCGATGTCTTTGACAGCACAGAATTTCCGGTTATTAATGCTGGCGACCTGTCCAAGGAGGAAATCTGGGGATTGAGGAAAAAGGCTGTCAGGGAATTTTATCTGCGACCTTCCTATTTGATAAGAAAACTCCTTCAGGTTCGATCCTTAAGAGAATTGAAAATACTTGCCTCCAACGCCTTCTCCCTTTTCAGGAAATGAGCAGATTGGGGAAGCATCTCTTTTTATGTGATTCAATCGGGTGCAGGAAGCTACCCTTGCAGATTGTCTGAGGGAGATGCATTTTATCCTGGTTTTTGACCAGAGGCTCTCCAGCTCATCTCATTCCTGTTGGTGATAATCACCTGTTCCAGACCGGCCTTTTGGAACCAGTCCTCGATCTCCTGGCGACGGAAGTACTGAGTGATAGGAGCAATGAGCTGGTCAAAGATAGAATTAAAGATGTAAAAGAATTCGAATTGGGACATATAGACAAGATAAGAACTCATAGGCAGGAATTTGAGAATTTTTTCTGTGAATTTGAATTTTGACAAAGGTTGGTAGACTCCCTTGGCCAGAAAAAAAATGATGGAGGTGAGGAAGAAGCTAAGAAAGAGAACCAGCCAGAGAGGCAGACGGGAAAAGACATTTCTCCTGATGGGGTCAATAATTTTCCTGACTAATCCTGTACCCTCATGTCCATAGACCCAGATCGAACTCCAGCCGCCTTTTTTTAAAAGCTGAGTCAAGATCTTGAATCCTTTTTCAGGATCGGGCAAATGCTGGAGGACTCCGATGGAGTAGATATAATCAAAATCATCTTTAAAGGGCAAGTGATAGATATCCGCCTGAACCAGGTGGACATTCTTTTTAAGACAAGCCAGGGGGAAAGCGAGCTCAAGGGCATTGCTTATATCAAAAGCGATGACCTCCTGGGCCCCGAACTGGGAAGAGAAGAGGGCATGCTTTCCTGTTCCACAGCCGGCATCCAGGACAACTTTATCCTTGAAAAATATTTCTTTTTTTGGATAGATCCAGTCCAGAAAGTCTCTGGGGTCTTTGTAGATATTGGCAAATTTTCTCCAGGAGAAGGCAAAATTTCTTTTTGTCTTCTCGCTTAAGGTATATTCACTTTTGGGCAGAATTCGAGGAATGCCTCTTGTGATCGGAAAAGAATGGCCACACCTCAGGCAGGACAATTTTCCTTCCATAATTTCCCCTTCTTCTCTTTTTTGGATGTCCTCAAGCTCAAGAGGCTCCTTACACTCAGGACAGACAAGATAGGTAAGGAATTTATCTTTCATTTTCTCCTCAGTTGGCGACCTTCCCTTCTTTCTCTTTCCTCTGGTTTTTCAATAGGCGATTCTTAGTACCTGCTTTAAATTTTAGCTACATGCCCTGCCCATGTCCAGCCTATTTCTTGACTGGATTCTTAATCATCTTGTATAGTAGACTAAACTTGTCGAGATGGATTCGAAAAAAGATTTTCCAGAGATATATATTCTGATTGGCATAATTGCTCTGGGCGTCATTGTCAGAACCTGGGGAATATCCTGGAGCCTTCCTTACACTTACCATGTCGATGAAGCCATGTTTGCTCAAAAAGCGGCCAAACATGTCAGCGGAGACTTAAACCCAAAATTTTTCCATGTCCCTTCTCTTTATCCCTATCTGGTGGCAGGGACATGGGAGATCTATTATTTTATAGGCAAGCTGAATGGCTCCTTCAAGACAAAGGCTGAATTCATCGAGATTTATGTCAAGAATCCAACAGTATTCTACATCCTCGGCCGGCTGGTGACATTAATCTTTAGTCTTGGGACAATTCTAATTGTCTATTTGATTGGGAAAAAGATGTACAATCCCAGGGTTGGACTGATCGCTTCTCTCTTTCTCATTTTCTCCCCTGAGCACAACAAATATTCCCATTATCTGATGCCTGATTCTCCCATGCTCTTTTTCCTCGTCTCCTCTTTTCTTTTCATCTGGCTCATTTATGTCAAAGGAGAGAGGAAACACTATATTCTGGCCGGATTATTGGCCGGCCTGGCCATGGCCACAAAGTATGGCGGCCAGATGCTTTTTCTTCCTCTTTTTCTGGCCCATCTCTTCCGCCTTCTGGAGAAGCGAGAGCCACTGAGGAAAATCATCCTCAATCTGGATCTTGTCCTTTCTGTTATATTTTTCCTCCTTGCCTTCTTTGTCAGTTGTCCTTACTCAATCCTTGATTTCAAGATCTTCTGGAGAGACTTCAAATGGCAGTCAAGACACTTGCTCCAGTCTGGACACTACGGCTCCTCTATGGCCCAGCCTGCCTTGTTTTTTTATCTTCAGTACGGATTCAAAGAAAATATTGGTCTTCTCTCCCAGTTCCTTGTTCTTGGTGGGGCTTTCCTGACTTTCCTCAGCCGCCGCAAAAAAGACCTCCTTCTTGTTTCTTATCCTCTGATTCTTTTCCTGATGATGGGAACGTGGAAGACAAGGGCTGTCCGCTATTTGCTTCCAGCGACTCCTTTTTTTATTCTTATCGGCTCCTTTTTCCTGGATTTTCTTTTAGCCAGATTATCTCATCTTCTTGTAAAGGCCAAATTGTCTTTTTTTTCCAAGGGAAAAGAAATTTTCATCTTGGCTACGGTTCTTATTTTTCTTCTCTTTCCAGGCGTAAAAGCTTTAAGGTTCGATTACACCCTCACCCAGGAAGATACAAGGACTGTAGCCAAAGACTGGATAAATGCCCGTATCCCCAGAGGGACAATAATCGCTCTGGAATCCAATGATCCTCCCCTTTCCACGGGAAATTACAGGATTACGAGAAGGCACAGCTTGAGTGAAGTGGATTTGGAATTTTATGCCAGGAGAAAGGTACAATACCTTATCGTCAGTGATATTATGTCAGCACGATTCACACGGTTCCCCAAAGAATTTCCCGGACAGGCTGCCTTTTACAATTCCCTGGACGAAAAAGCTGTCTTGATCAAAACATTCGAGCCAAAAAGGGACGAGTATTTGCTGGATCTCCATAATCCCACGATCAAAATCTACAGATTGAGCAGCTATCCCAATTTTTCTTTTCCGGGGAATTTCAGGCAATTCACCCAGAGTACAGCTCTGATTAAGTCTGAGGGAGGAGAATGGATACTCAAGAGCACAATCCAGGCAGAGGGAGCAATAGAAGGAGATGAAAGGGTCAAGAATCCTTATGCAAGAATCATTGATTCAGAGGGAAAGGAGCTGGCTAAGCTTAGAATTTTTGAAGGAGAAATCCCTTTTTCAGAGAATTTATCTTACTCCCATTCCCTGAAACTTTCTTCTCTTCCCACAGCCTCCAAGGTTTCTCTGGGATATGAATATGACTTATCTCCCTGGCCTCTGGGTTTTAAGCCGGAAAGCCCTTTGAAAAAAGAATACTCTCTGGCCAAAAAGATAGATGAGCGTTCTCTTCTTAAGAATAGGCTGAACTTCATTTTTTTCTATAGCTCCTTGCCAGGCAGGCGGGGAGATGACTACTTCCAGATTGTTACTCTCACCAAGACAAGCAGCTCCTGGATATTATCAAGTTCTATCTTTGGCGGAGAACTTCGCTGGGGAGATGATTATGTCCTCAACCCATTTGTTCAAATCACAGATGGGGAAGGAAAGGAAATAAAGAAACTTTTTATCTTTGAGGGCAAAATTGGCTCTCTGGAGGCGAAAAAAAGAGGGCCTCTGACCAAAACAGAGGTTCTTCCTTTTTTACCCGAAACCTATAAAGTCTTTATCGGTTATGACTACTACTATGACAGTGAATTCCCTGATCTGGCTGGCGGTCCTGAACTCTTAGGGATGATACAACCTTCTCTTTCTCAGGAGTGAGAACTCCTTGATATTTGATAAAAGCCAAAAAATCTTCAAAAAGCCTTTGGATGTGTTTATTCATTGAAATTAAACAAATATGATATAATTTTGATAAATGAAAAAGAGAAAAAAGAGGGCCAGAATCTCTGAAATAATAGGTGTTCTCTTCATCTCTTTGGCCCTTTTTTGTTTGATCAGCCTTGCCAGCTACAATTCCCAGGATCCATCTTGGGCCAGCGTCACCCCCTCAACTCAGAAAATTCAAAATTACGCAGGACGAGCTGGAGCGTCGCTGGCTGAGGCCCTTCTCCAATTTTTTGGGCTCACCTCTTTTCTTATTCCCTTTGCCTTGGGTTATCTGGGATTCTATGCCCTCTTTCCTCGGGAAAAAAAACATCTCTTCTGGAAAATAGTCGTCACCATTTTTTTTCTTCTTATCCTCAGCTCCCTCCTTTTTCTACTCTTCCAGAGAATCTCTTGGAGGGGAGCAGAAATCCAGGCCGGAGGGCTGATTGGCGATCTTATCTCTTCTCTTTTGATCAACTATTTTAGCCAGGCGGGATATCTTATTTTTCTCCTCGCTCTGCTTGTCCTCTTTATCATCTTCTTCACAGGATTTTCCCTGGGCAAAACTCTCCATTCCCTGTCTAGATTTTTCCGCTTCATCTTCAAAGAAGTCAGGATTAAAATCATCCATTATCAGAAGACGAAAGAAAAGGAGAAGATACGCAAGCCTATATTCAAGAAATATGCTCCTCTGGAGGAAAAGGAGAAAGAAGAGAAAAAAGAGGAGGAAGAGGAGAAAAAAAGGGAAAAGCCAAAAGAGGAGAGGAAAAGAGAATCCAAACCCCGGCCTGTTCTCATTCATCCCTCAACGCCCCCCAGGCCTGAAAAATTTCTTTTTCCGGAAATGGAGAGTAAAGGTGATTACCGCTTTCCTCCTTTCAACCTCCTCGACCCTGGAGAGCCTGCTGAAAAAATCGACAAAAATGAACTTTATGAAAAAAAACAGCGCATTGAGGAAAAACTCAAGGAATTTCGAGTCGAAGGAGAAGTCAGGGAATACCATCCCGGACCTATTATCACAACCTATGAGTTCTATCCAGACCCAGGGATAAAGGTTAGCCAGGTGGCCAGCCTCACCGAAGATCTCTCTCTAGCCCTGGGCGCGGAATCAGTGAGAGTTCAAAGGATCCCAGGAAAATCCTCTCTGGGAGTCGAAATTCCCAATGACAAAAGAGAAATCATCAAGCTCAGGGACATCATTCAGTCGGAAAAGTTCATTAATTCTCCTTCAAAATTGACTTTTGCTTTAGGGAAAACCATTCATGGTGAAGTCTATACCACAGATCTATCCGTTATGCCCCACCTCCTCATCGCTGGAGCTACCGGAACTGGAAAAAGTGTTGCCCTGAATGCACTCATCGCCAGCATCCTCTACAAAGCAACTCCTGATGAAGTGAAGCTTATTCTCATCGATCCGAAAAGGCTGGAATTCACTCTCTATGAGGGAATACCTCATCTCCTGAGTCCGGTCATTAATGATCCCAAAAAAGCAGGGACAATTTTGATGGATGCCATAAGAAAGATGGAAGAAAGATATCACAAATTAAGCTCCCTCAAAGTGAGAAATATCGAGCAATACAATCATCAGGTGAGACAAATCTTAAAAGAGCGAAGGGGAAAAGTGAGTGAAGAAGAAAAAGAGAAACTTAAACCCCTTCCCTACCTGGTCATCATTTTTGATGAATTGGCTGAGCTGATGATGATCGGAGCCCAAGATGTGGAGTTTTGTATTGCTCGTCTGTCCCAATTGGCCAGGGCTGTAGGAATCCATCTGGTTATGGCCACCCAGCGTCCTTCTATCGATGTCATCACAGGAACAATCAAGAACAATTTCTCGAGCCGGATCGCTTTCCGTGTTCCATCCAAGATCGATTCAAGGATCATCATTGACACATCCGGAGCGGAAAAGCTTCTCGGCCTTGGGGACTTGCTCTTTATGCCTCCCAACTATCCTCGCCTGATCAGACTTCACTGTGCTTACATCTCTATCCCCGAAATTAGGCGGTTGGTCAAGTTTGTCAAGGAACAGGGGACTCCCGTCTACGATGAAAGAATCATCAGAGCCATCAAGAGCCCGGGAGAGTGGACCTGGGAGGATTCCGGCGAAAAGGATGAGCTTTACGAGAAAGCCGTGGAGCTTGTTCTCCTTACTGGCCAGGCCTCAGCTTCCTACCTTCAGCGAAAGCTCAAATTGGGCTATGCCAGAGCTGCCAGGATCATTGACCAGATGGAAGAAGAAGGAATTCTCGGCCCTTCGGAAGGAAGCAAACCTAGAGATATTCTGGTCGATGTCAAGTCCTACCTGCAGAAGATGAAAGAGGAGAAATAGTTGTTCTCTCGCCGAAAGGAGAAGCAGCGGATCAAGGCTGCCCTTAAGAACGAAAACCTCCAGAAGGCATTGAAAAAGACCTCTGCCCGCCACTTTGAGAATTATCAGAAGACAAAAAGTGATATCCCCTGGCAAGAATACAAGGAAAAGGCAAGAGCCATAAGGCAGGAGTGTGTCAAAATCCTCCCCCAGCTTATCCAGAAATTCAGCGAAGAGGCAACTAAAGCTGGAGCTCTGGTCTACCAGGCTTCAACTCCTGAACAAGCACTTTCTCAAATAGAAAAAATTCTCGAGGGGAAAAAAGCCAAGCTCATAGTCAAATCGAAATCCATGGTCAGTGAAGAGATAGGGCTCAACGAGTATCTAGAGAAAAGGGGATACAAGGTGGTTGAGACTGACCTGGGGGAGTGGATCATTCAGCTAGCCAAGGAAAGGCCCTCCCACATCACAGCTCCAGCTCTCCATAAAACCAAGGAAGAAGTGGCAGAAATCCTCAGCCGCCATCTCCAGCGACCAGTCCCTGCTGAGACAAAAGAGATTGTCAGGATTGCCCGTGAGGAGATGCGTAAACACTTTACAGAGGCTGATATCGGCATTTCAGGGGCAAACCTGGCTATAGCTGAATCAGGAACCTTGGTCATCATCAGCAACGAAGGGAATGCCCGACTTGTGACCTCTCTTCCTCCTGTCCATATCGCCCTAGTCACAGTTGAAAAATTTGTCCAGTCTCTGGAGCAGGCCACAATCCTGATTAGAGCCTTAATCACAGCCTCCTCGGGTCTTAAACTGACCTCTTATATTTCTTTAATCACTGGTCCCAGCCGAACTACAGACATTGAGAAAGAACTAATCCTAGGCGTTCATGGCCCTCAGGAACTCCACATCATTATCCTCAACAACGGCAGATTCCAGATTGCTAAAGAGGGAAGCCTTGAGGAAATCCTTTACTGCCTTAAGTGCGGGGGGTGCATGCTGGTCTGCCCTGTTTATCAGGCTGTGGGAGGGTATATTTTTGGCGGCCCTATCTATCCAGGTGGGATTGGCATTCTGATGACTTCGATGACTCAATCTTTAAAAGGCCACCCCTCCCTTCTCGATCTTTGTGCGGATTGCAAAAAGTGTGAGGAATTCTGTCCAGTAGGAATCCCCACAGGCGAGCTTCTCCTCAAGCTTAAGAACAGGATAGGCCCGAATTTCTGGGAAAGGAGTCTTTCCAGCCTTTTTCAAAAAAAGGGACTTACGGAAGCAGGAGCAAAAGCCCTTTCTTTTCTTGAAAAGCTCTGGCAGAGGGACGGCTATCTAAAGAAGTTGCCTTTTACCTGGGCCAGAGGTAAATCCCTTCCTGCCTTAAATCCCACAAAAATAAAATTTCTAGAAAAGGGAAAGGGTCAGAGAGTTTACCTCTTTCAGGGATGCCTGGTGAAATTTTTCTTTCCTGAAATCCGAGAAAGCGTCCTCAAGACTCTCTCCCATTTTGGGTTTGAAGTGGTTTCGCCCCTTGAGCAGGGATGTTGCGGGGCACCAAGTCTTCATCTGGGGAATGAAAAACATGTTCGAAAGCTAGCCCTGGCTAATTTGAGGTCTTTTGAGAAAGAGAATCCTGATTATATCATCACGGTTTGTCCCACTGGCAACTCTGTCCTTAAAAAACTCTACCCCAAGATTGAGGCAAAAGCTTCTCGTTGGACAAATAAGATTTTCGATTTTACAGAATTTATGGTCAAGGGGGGATATCTCCCTCGAACGGAGAAAATGGCTGCCAAAGAAGAAATCTTCTACCATTATCCCTGCCACTTTCTGAACGATCAGGAACTGAAGGATGAGCCTAAAAGGCTTCTCCGAGCTCTCGGTTTTAAGCCCAAAGAAGAAAAAGAGCCTCTGACCTGCTGCGGATTTTGCGGCGTATTCTCCTTCAAAAACCCTGAAATCTCTGCTCATCTCTGGGAGAGAAAAAGGCAAAAAATTCTGGAAAACCAGGCTTGCCTTATTGCCACTGACTGCCCTGGCTGTCTCTTTCAGCTCAAGGCCAACTTAAAGAAAGAAAAAGACTCTTTTCGTGTTTTTCATACTGCTGAACTTTGTGCCAAAGGCCTGCCTGGCAGCCGCTGAATGCTATTCTTGATTGCCCTCTGGCGAATCACGAAAAAAACACTCAGATGTCTGCTTTAGACTGGAAATTCTGGAGAGTTGAGACAGATTTTAGTTGACGATAGGCAATGGAATTAAATTTTGTGCTTCTTGCTTAGTTTGAGACCACTTCTCTTTGGGGATAGAGAAAAAGACATCGACAATGAGGGGGTCAAACTGACTTCCGCGGCATTTGTTAATTTCTCTCACAGCCTCATCAAAGGTCTTGCCTTTTCGATAAGCCCTGTCTGAGGTATAAGCATCTAATGTATCGGCGAGAGAAAATATCCTTGCTTCCAGAGGAATTTCTTCAGCAGCCAGACCATAAGGATAACCTCTGCCATCATAATGTTCGTGGTGAAACAAGACAACCTGAGCAGCTTTTCTCAGAAAATCAAAACCCTCTAGTATCACGTATCCGAGAATCGGATGGTCCTTGATGATTTCCTTCTCCATGGCTGTCAGGGGACCGACTTTCCTCAAGATGGATTTAGAAACTGCTATCTTACCGATATCGTGAAGCAAGGCTCCTCTGACGATATCAGTCAAGAATTCTTCATCTTCAATGCCAAGAGCCTCAGTTAAAAGAAGCGTGTAACTGGCAACAGACTGAGAATGACCCAGAGTGTCTTCATGATTATCTGAAGCATGAATGAGAGAGAGGATGTTTGAGTTGAAAAACAGGTGAGGATCTCTGCTTTCCTTGCTCGGGAGATAGGTCTTTTCTTCAGAGAGAAAATTGCAGCAGTCAATGAAGTCTTTCAAAATTTTCTTGGCTGAGTCTATCTTGAAACTGATTTTGCTGTCCTCGGGGAAAAAGAATCTTGGATTTGAGATCGAGCCGACACCGAGTAGGGGCGCCATTTCTGTTTTTTATCCTTTCTTGATCTTAGATGCTCTTCGCTTCATCCGAGATAAAGTCTGAGAAGACAAAAAAAGATACTTATGTGTGGATAGATCCATGTAGATAAGAAGCCTGCCGGACTTTTCTCGGGGGATTTTTCTCGAAAATATTAAGCAGTTCAAAACCAGCTTCTTTCAATCTTCGCTCAATAAGAAAATAGAAATCCCCTTCACTCCGCAGCACCACGAGTTTCTTTTTTTGTTGTTTTTGCCCTTTAGGCTCCATTTTCCTCTTCTTTTTCTAATAACCTTTAAGTTTAGTCGAAACTTGGCCGAAAAAGTTGAATAAACCCCCAGCGGAAGCATCTTTTTTCTCCTGAAATCTTTAATTTTTTAATGTATAGGTCCTCTCACTGTACGTCCCCTTCCGTCCTAGCTCGGGGTCAGACATTGCCATGAAGAAGAGATCTATGCGTGCCCTTGGCTCTCCAGATACCCCTATGATAATGTCTGACCCCCTTCACCTCTCGCTGCGGGCGCTGCGGGGACAAGCACCTTTTCACAAAATTG
>CAZPAX010000020.1:0-20147 GCA_964584535.1 uncultured Eubacteriales bacterium | reverse complement strand
GTCATCTTTTCCGCCCTTTTGGTCTTTATCGATGTCATCCTGAAAACCAATTTCTATATCAAAGAAAAAACTTCTCTAGCTTTCATGTACCATCCAGAGTTTCTCAATAAGGTCGATTACCCTCTCACTCCCTTCGGCATCTTCCATATTATCTCCTCGGAAATGCGTGGCTTTCATGTCCGGTTCAGAGATATCTCTAGAGGAGGCATCCGGATTGTCCGATCTTTAAACATCCAGAATTATCTGACCAACTCTGATTTCATTTTCGATGAGAACTACAACCTCGCCTTGACCCAGCAGCAGAAAAACAAAGATCTCCCTGAAGGAGGTTCGAAAGGGACAATACTTCTTAATTGGGGCTTTCAGGAAAAAGCAGAATCCGCCTTCAAGAAATATGTTGATGGCCTAATCGACCTCCTCCTGCCTAATGAGAATATCGTTGATTATTATGGGAAAGAGATTATCCTTTTCCTGGGACCTGATGAAGGAACAGCCGAGCTCATGGAATGGGCTTCATTGAGGGCAAAAAAATGCGGCTATCCCTATTGGAAGGCCTTTTCTACAGGAAAGCCAGTCTCCATGGGCGGCATCCCTCATGACCTCTACGGGATGACAACCAATTCTATCCATCAGTATGTCCTGAAGACGCTGGAGAAAGTGGGCCTGCAGGAGGAGCAAATTACAAAAGTGATGACAGGAGGCCCTGATGGAGACTTGGGAAGCAACGAAATTCTCGTCTCCAAGGATAAAATTCTGGCCATCATTGATGGCTCAGGAGTCATCTGCGATCCTCAAGGAATTAACAGACAAGAACTGGAGAGGTTGGCTAGGGCTAGAAAAATGATTGAAAACTTCGATAAAAACCTCCTCTCCCCCCAGGCTTTTCTGGTAACACTCCAAGACCAGGACGTTGTTTTGCCTGACGGAGAAAAGGTCGACAATGGCCTTGAATTCCGTAATAACTTTCATCTCCATCCCAGATTCAAAGCCGACCTCTTTGTTCCCTGTGGCGGAAGGCCTTCTTCCATCAACATCAATAACTGGAAAAAATTCCTGGATGAGAATGGCAAGCCGCGATTCAAGATTATTGTCGAAGGGGCCAATCTCTTCCTCACCCAGCAGGCCCGCCTCAGGCTTGAGGAAAAGGGAGTCATCATCTACAAAGACGCCTCAGCCAATAAAGGAGGGGTCACTTCCTCCTCTCTTGAAGTCCTGGTCAGCCTGGCTCTGGCCGATGAAGAGTATGATAAACTCATGTGTGTTAAGGATAATCATATCCCAGAATTCAGGCAAAAATATGTGGCAGAAATTCTTGAGATCATCCGCGAAAATGCAGCTCTTGAGTTTGAGATCATCTGGAGGGAAAACGAAAGAAAAAAAATCCCCCGCTCCATTCTTTCTGATTCCATCAGTGAAAAAATCAACCAGACTAAAGACGCCATCTATAAATCTGACCTCTGGAATGATGAATCCCTTTTCAGGAAAGTGATTGCCTGCTGCACACCGCCTATCCTTATCAGCCAAATTGGAGCGGATAAAATCCATGAACGAGTTCCAGCCTCTTATCTCAGAGCAAGTTTTGCCTCAAGGCTGGCCAGCCGCTATGTCTACAAATACGGACTTGACGCTAATGAAATTGACTTTCACGAATTCCTAAAGCATTCAAAATAAGAGGTTCTGGCTCTTTCTAACTGATCTCACCATTCTGGCTCCATTGACACAACTCTCTTCTTGTGTCAAATATTTTGTGGTCAACAAAAAATGCAAGGCTGGATAATACCTCCTCCAAAAGAACCCACAAAAAGAAAAGAAGAATTCCATAAGGAAAGACAAAAGAAAATAAGATGGCTCAAAAGGCAAGGATATCTCAGGTCAGAAGGCATAATAAAGGCAATGTCTAAGGTGCCAAGGGAGGATTTCATCCCTTTTATGTATAAGGACTATGCCTATTCAGAGGTTCCACTCCCTCTTCCTGGTGAAGAATCGACCATCTCCTGTCCCCACAGTTACCCTCTTTTCTATGAATCTCTGGGTTTAGAGGAGGGCCATAGATTTCTCGAAATAGGACTTGGCTCAGGCTATGGTGCAGCCTTAGCCAGAGAAATAGTCGGACCTCAAGGCTTAGTTGTATCCATTGAAATCGACCGATTGACTTTTGAATTTGCCCAAAAAAATCTTGAAGCCAAGGGCTATAAAGATATTGTCCTGGTGAATGGAGATGGAGGTCTTGGGTATCCAGATATGGCTCCCTATGACAGAATCTGTATAACTGCGGCCTGCCTAAGGATCCCTCAGCCTTTAATAGAACAACTGGTAATAGAAGGAAGGCTAATAGCACCCGTTATAGAATTTGAGTCTCAAGACCTTGTTCTACTCGAGAAAGATGAAAGGGGAATAACGAGCAGGGTCATTTGCCAGGTCCTCTACGTCTCTTTAAAAGGAATTTTTGGTGTAAGAGAGGTTTAATTTTTTGGGTTTTTAACTCCAAATTGTATGCTCATGTCCAATAGAGTTTGCAAAGCGGTGATATTGAGCAGAAATATTTCCAGGTTGGCTTATGATTTCAGAATAGAAAAAAAATGAAAGATTTGCTCGATTATTTTCTTCAATTCATCCCTCCTTTTCCCCAAATCCTTATCTATACGTCTTTTTCGGCGGCGGCTATTCTCGTCAGCGGCTTTCTCTGCGGTGCGCTCAAGCGTTATGCTGGCTGGAAGACAGGATACACCAGAAAAATGCTTCATTTCCTCATTTTCTTTACGGCCGTTGGACTCCACATCTGGGGAGGAATGCCTGCTGTGAATATGCTGGGAATCGGAATGGGAATCTTTGTTCTTCTTTCTGTTAAAGCTGGAGAAGGAAATTTCTTCTTTGAAGCAATGGCAAGAGAGAAAGACTTTCCCCGTCGCGGCTATTTCATCATCATCCCTTATTTAACAACAGCGGCAGGGGGAATTGTCTCAAACGTTCTTTTTGGCGCGAGCGCTGTCATGGGATATCTTTTGTGCGGCTCGGCCGACGCTGTGGCAGAACCGATAGGTCTCAGGTTTGGAAAGCACCGCTATCAAGTTCCCAGCTTGAGAAAGGTGAGGAGCTCGGACAGGTCAGTGGAAGGGAGTCTTTCAATGTTTATTGTCTCGGTGATTCTGTCTTTGCTTTTCTTTCTCTTTCTCTATCATCTTCCCTTTGCCAAAGCGCTTATCTCTTCTCTCCTTCTATCCTTTGCCGTGGTTATGGTTGAAGCGTTCTCCTTCCATGGAGCGGATAATTTTACAATTCAGATAACAGCTTCAGGGCTCGCCTACTTATTTATCAGATTGTGGGCTTAATCTTGAAGCCTATCTTTTATTTTGTGGCTCCTCTAAAAGTCCTTTGCACAATAGCCTCGCTTGCATTCAGTTTTTTTTACAGCCTATTATATCCTTTAAAAAAAATTTGGGAGAAACTCTCTAAGGTAAGAGCCGAGAATTATTTGGGATAAAAAATATTTCCTTCTCTTCTAAAACTCTGAAATTCAGACTTAACGCCTGTTGATTTTTCCAATAAATCAAGAAGTCTTTCCCAAGATTCTTTGCTTATTTCTGTCCTTTCCTCTTTTTTCCCTTTATCTGCGGCACGCCATTGCTGATAATCTCGACAATAGCCACTTTCATAAGCCAACAATAACATATCGACATCACAGATAATTAGAGGAAGAATGATGGCCTGGATGGAATAAGGACAGAGTAGAAGGATGACTGATGGAAATTTTTTGGACTTGAGCTGTGGAATAAGAAAGTCCCGGGCAATGTCTTGAGCTGAGGTCATGATGTAAACTTTGCATCCTATATCCAGGCATTTCGCGGCGATCTTATGGATGGCACAACTCGAGCAAACTTGCTCTGTTTTTCCCCTCTTCAAGTAGAGGCAATCATGATTTGCTCTTCCAGAGGGACAGGAAGAGGATTTTTCAGAATTATCAGGTTTCAAACAAAATCCGAGGCCGACAAGTGGCTTTACTCTCTGCCTCTTTATTCTGCTTAAAAAGGAATATTCGTCAGGGATCAATACATATTTTTCATATTTATGCCCTCTTATAAAACGCCGATATTTTCTAAAGCCTCGAATCGTTCTCAGCGGATGGGTGAGCACGACTTTGATTAAGAAAATTTCTGCATATTCTTTGAAAAAGCTTTGAAAGCTAAAGTTCCAGATGTTGATATTCAAAAAAAAGATTCTATCCAGGTAGGCAAAGAAACAATTGAACAGCATTCAGAAACACCTAAAAATTTCGCACCGATCTGACGGTTGCCCTGACCATTGTCAAGGTATCTCTTTTTCCGCATGGAATCAAGCTCATTGCTCAAGTTGGGTGAGGAAAAAGCCGTTCATTACCTGAAATTTTACCTCATCATCACCTTCTTCCTCTCCGTCCATTTTATAATATTTATCAAGTTTTGCCTCAAGGCTCGTCAGCCGCTATGTCTACAAATATGGCCTGGACGCCAATGAAATTGATTTCCACGAATTCCTGAAGCAATCCAAATAAGAGGTTCTGGCTCTTTCTAACTGATCTCATCTGTCAGGTAGGCTTTTGTCCGCTGATCTTGAGGATTTGAAAAAACCTCAGCAGCCGGGGTGAACCGGTTCTAAGATTTTCTGGATGCTGGCTGACCTGAGCCAGTTCGAAGACCTGACCAAAAGCTCGAAATGGTCTATGGATTTCGAGAGGAGGTTTATCTGGAAAAAATAATGAATCTCTTTCCTGACAACAATTTCTCAGTTTATTGCATTGTATAATAAAACTATTTTCACTTAGGAAGGATTGCCCTTACTTTTTGAAGAAATTCAGTTGCTGAGCCTATGGAAGATTCAGCGCCTTCTTTGGAAAATTCACTGTGATAATCAGCACTTTCTCTGAGTAGCATAGTTGTGTGGAAGTCTTTCGCTAGCTTTTCTTCAATAAGTCCTCTATCAACAAATAGAGCTTGCAAAGCAACAAGCAAATAGTAATGACTTTTCTCTCTATATCCTTTTGAGTAAATAAGAGCCCTTGCCACATGAAACATTGAGTAATATGCAGTAATCGTTGCATACTTATATTTTCTATTCTTTAGCCTATCCTTAGCCTCATTCAAGTCGTCCTCAGCAGCTTCTAATTCCTTTTTTACCAGTGTCTTCCCTTTGCTAAAATGAAGTATTTTCCTCTTCTCAAGCGCCTTTTGAAATTCTAAATTCATTTTTCTTTCCATAGTTCAATTCCTTTCTCGACTTCATCGTAAAAAGTAGGGTTATTTTTTTTAGACTTTATAAAATCATTAGGCGTATGCACTACATATCGAATTTTTTCTCTCAAGGTGTCTAAGAAAATTATTTTTTGAACCTCATCAGGGGTTCTTGTTAGAATAAATATATCAATATCACTTTCATCAGTATTTTCGCCCCTCGAACCACTGCCATAGAGGACTGTCCTTAGGGAAAATTTTTTTAATTTTTCAACTAAAGTACGCAAGGAAACAAGATTTTGTACAATTTTTAGATATTTTATAAGAATATCGTTAGATGGCGTTTTATAAAAATACATCCTTCCTCGTTTTTCGCGTGAAACGAGATTTTTTTTTGCTAGGTCTCTTAAAGCAAAATTTGTCCCAGCTCGGCTGACTCCTGTAAGTTTTGAAATCTGGCGGTCATAATACTCTTTATCAGGGTTTCGAATAAGGAAAGAAAGGACTTTCTGGCAGTTTGTAAAAAACAGTATTTTTTCTGGCATAATCGCATCTCCTAATCTAGTATATTAGACAGAAGTCTATTTTATTAGATTTATGGATAGATGTCAAAAGACTCATTTAAAAAATAGTTAGGTGGCAGAAATTCTTGAAATCATCCGCGAGAATGCAGACTGTGAGTTTGAGATCATCTGGAAGGAAAACGAAAGAAAAAAAATCCCCCGCTCCATTCTTTCTGATTCCATCAGTGAAAAAATCAACCAGACTAAAGACGCCATCTATAAATCTGACCTCTGGAATGATGAATCCCTTTTCAGGAAAGTGATTGCCTGCTGCATACCGCCTATCCTCATCAGCCAAGTTGGAGCGGATAAAATCCATGAACGAGTTCCAGCCTCCTATCTCAGAGCAAGTTTTGCCTCAAGGCTGGCTAGCCGCTATGTTTATAAATATGGACTTGACGCTAATGAAATTGACTTTCACGAGTTCCTAAAGCAATCCAAATAAGAGGTTCGGACTCTTTCTAACCGATTTCGCCTTTCAGATAGGCTTTTGTCCGAGATCCTTGAAATCAAAAAAAATCTGGGCGGAATGGTCGCCTCTCTGATTTTTTATTTTGCCAGCTTAGTCTTAGGGGATTAGAGGATCCCAAGCAGGAGGAACACGACGAGCGCCACTCCCAAGGCAAACATAACAGCGCCAGTGATTAAACGCAGCCTGCGCAGCTTTTCCTTCCGCCACATCTCTACTCGGGAGGCTGTGGTAAAGCCGAATCCCACGGCGAAAGTGATGACCAGGAAGGGTAGAATGAAGATGGCGTTGTAAAGAAGCAAAAGCCAGACTCCTTTCATTTTCGTTGCTGTGTTGGCCAGCATGCCGATGATGATAATGTAAGGGCCGGATGTGCAAGGCAGGAGAAAGAGGCTGGCTGCAAAACCGATGAGAGATGCTCCCAGGACAGGCGTGATTCTTGATGTGCTTCGTTTTATAAGCGGCTGCCAGCCTTTTGGCAACTCTTCGATGCCCAGCCGGCGTTTCTTTAAAAAGAAATCTTTCATGTTCCAGAGGCCTATAAGCACAGCAAGAATAGAGACAACTATATAAGCATAGCGTTGGATCCAAGAGCCCTGAACAGTGGTAAAAAGTCCTAATCCTATCAGGAAGTAGGAAATAAAAGAGGCTATAGTAAAGGACAGGCCTGCTCCAAACACTGCCATTTTTCTCCTTGAAGTCACCAGAATCGTTCCCAGGAGGAGGACAAGGACTGCTCCAGCACAGGGATTGAGGGCATTAACGGCAGCCGCTCCTATGACCGCTGGCAGCGTGATTTTTGCCCTGAATTTTTCTCCTTTATTTTCATCTCCAAGCCGGCTGAGAGGAGATGCGGTATTCTCTTCGAGAGCAGCTCTGACTGCTTCTTCGATCTGCCTCAGAATGAGCCGGCTTCTTCCATGGAAAGCTTTCTCACCGATAAAGATGGCAGGAGTTCCTTTTTTGAGGATATCTTTCGCCCCATAGACCCTGGCCAAGTCTAACATTAGCTCGGAGTTTACTGGGTCGTGGATTTCGTAGGCCTTGACCTCGATAGAATAATTGGGCTTGATTCGCTTCTCGAGAAAGTCATCGATTTTTGCCGAATAGGGGCAGCCTTTTTCATAGAAGAAGAGAAGTTCAACAGCAAAGGCAGATGAATTCAGAAGGAGGAAAAAAAGAGCCTGAAAAACGAAGTGCCAGGGTTTTTTCATGCGGCTTTTTATCTTTATATTTTCCCCGAGATGAGAAACTTCCTCCCCATCTGATTTTTCCATTCGTCAAGACCGCCGACGATACTGATGAATTGGGAATATCCTTTGTCTCTTAGCATCTTTGCTGCTCTGTCGCTCTCAGTGCCGTCTTCACAGTAGAGATAGATGACCAGCTCGCCGGAAAGGCTCTTTGATATTTCGGATACCCATTGCTCTATCATCTTGGATGGGACGTTGATAGCGCCAATGATATGCTCCCTGGCAAATCCTTCAGGCGGACGTAAATCGATAAGAACAAAGAAATTATAGGTCAATTCTCCGATAGGAGACTGAAAAGGCTCCAAAGCAAGGACTTTGCCTTTCACCTTGAGTGTTAGGGGGCTGAGCCGGGCATTGTTATAATGAATTTCGATGTTCTTATCCACTGCGGCCCCTCCATAGCCAAGGCTTTGGAAGACGAAATCCAGAGTCATCTTTTCTCCGGGAGCCAAGGCGCGGCTAGCCAGGGGGCTTGCCTCTACACAGGCGGCAAAAGTGCGAACTTCACGGAGCTCTCCTTTTTTCGAGCTTTTGTTCAAGATCGTAAAGCTGACATTGACATTCATTCCCTCTTTGATTGTGCCGAAGTCGAAAACTAGTTTTTCTGCAAATAGTTCCTGTGCTGGAAGTAAAGAGGGCAAGAGCCATATTAAAAACAAAGCCAATCCAAGAGATAGCAAAGACTTCCTCATCGTTCCTTCTCCTTTCCGGGAAAGGGGTCTACATGTCAATACTAAGTTTTACTTATCTAATAAAAATCCGAACAATTTTCTTAAATTGTCATGGCAGAAAATCAGATCTGCCTTACAATTCTATTTTCCAGCTGATAGTGTGAAGGCCTTCCTTTCCAGGCTCAGCGGCGAATTTGACCTCGAGAATCTTATCAGCGACTTTATGGAAAAGAACCTCCACATTAGCCTCCACCTTGGAAACAGTCATTCCCTGCGGGACATGGATGAAAAGAGAATAAGGCGCCTCTGCTACGGTCTCTGATACTCCACTCAAAGTTGAATTTGACGCATCCCATTCAACTTTTTTCACATCCACTGTTCCTGTTACGTGACGTGAGGTGGCCAAGAGCTGAGGTCTGTCCAGTACAGGCCTGACCACATAGACACAGGTGCCGTGGGCCGGGATTGTGGATTCTACTTTATCTTTTGTGATTTCTTTAAGAGTTTGATTCCAGAAGTCAAAAACAAAATAATCTTTATCAGTCTCAAGCCCTAAGTCGCTCCCTAACTCAATGGTCTTAACTTCTTCCTTATCAGCCCAGTTGAAAACTGCCACAACATCGTAGACTCCGGATTCTGCGCTGACCTTGAGGTCTATGGCTCTGGGAAATTCTCTAACCTGAGGACAGCACCAGACAACTCCGCCCCTTTTATTAGATTTTATCTTATAAGGATAAAGGTCGATGGGAACGATGGCTGTGGTGGGTATGGTCTTTCTGTATAGGTCCAGCCTTCTCTCGAGCAACCTCCCCATAAAGTCACTGGCCATATAAAGCTGTCCTGTCAGAGCGATTGCTGAGACAATCGTCTTTGCCTCATCCATGGTCAACGGAGTCCTGACCATGACCGTATCCGGATCACAGAACCAGATGATGTTGTTGAGGTAATTGGCTCCGAAGAGGGAATTGAAGTATGTCTGCATCGACATGCCATCTTTTTTATCTGGATACCAGACAGCTCTATCGTCGCCTCCGGTCCGCGAGCCATCGAAGATTCCAAGACAGAATCCGACTTCGTGCATGGCACAGCCGTTGATGTAAACATCCTCGCCCAGAGTATCCCTCAGCGCCTTCTGGGCCTGGAGGTAAGTTTCACGGCTTCCTTTATTTGGATCAAAAGCCCTCTCCTTGTTTTGATCGTAATAGTCCATCCATGTTCCCCAGCCAGCGTCTTTAAGGTAAACCAGCCCCCAGTCGTCTTTAAAAATCCTGAACATGGGCTTCAAGTGCTTTTCAATGACTTCAGGGTTGGAATAATCCAGCCTGACTTCGCTGTCATCGCCAGTGCAGCAGGCAGGGGATAGCTTCCCATCCTTATCACGAAGATAGAAATTCTCTGGATATTTGTTCACCATTTCTGCTTTGGCATAGTTCGAACCATAGATGTTGACCCACAGTCCTGGCTTCAGCCCTTTGCTCTTAATATAGTTGAAGACCCATTTTCCACCCTTCGGAAATGTCTTTTTAGTCCATTCCAGATAATTGGCGTCATGACCTAAGGTGTAACAGGCATCGAGCTGGATGACTTCCATGCCATAGTCTTTTAAATATTTGGCAATGGCATCTGTTTCTTTGACCATATCGGCTTCAGTAGTGCCCATGTAATAGCAATACCAGCTGCACCAGCCAACAGGAGCAGTCTTGAACCTTTTTGGTATGGGTTTGTAATCGTTCAGGCCTAAAACCCTAATGTAATAATCAGGGATGAGGCAAATTTCAATTCCTTGGGCGACGGGAACGATCACTTCCATCAGCGTGGAGTCAGAACTATTCCGCTTGAGGTTTGTTTGCTCTCTGAATTGGATCATGGTGTCCGTTTCGCGGTCAAAAAGACAGCGGATGTTTCTTGAGGAGACAAACCCAAGCGATGTGTACATGATTCCGTTATCCTGGCTTTCTGTCCTGGCCGGGATCCTGTTTTCAGCGGCTGGGGCAACGCCCTTAAGGAGTGCATTTCTGGCAGAGCAGCTGATGTCGAGTTTATCTTTGCTCGTTTCGAATGTCCAAGTTGTCGTTTCTGGCTTCTTGGTGATAACGGTTAAAGAATTCTCTTTCGATTTGACACTCCATTCTGAAAGGATGGAAAAGCCCTCAGCCTCTTTTAGAGCCAATTGGACATCTTTTAACAAAAGACTCAGATTTTCATGGTTAATGGTAAGAACTTGGTTTTTGGCGTCGGGTTCGATGCTCCATCCATCCTTGCTGAAAATAGCTACGCGAGGCTTGCAGCCCGAGAGAAACAGAAGATACAAAATTGTCAGGCTTAAGCCAGAGAGGATGATGATAAGTTTTGATTTTCTTCTCATTTCAGCCCTCCTTTTTAATTTTTACCTAGGACCTGGGGGCAGGTTTACCTTGAGATAGTGTGTTATCAATTCATATTTGTGGCGATTTGTGTTGGCGCCCTCACTGATGCCATGGGAACGGTTGGGATAGGCCATAATCGTGAAGGTCTTGTTGTGCTTGATCAACTCATTCACAAGTGCTTCTGCATTCTGATAGTGAACATTATCATCTCCTGTGCCGTGAATATAAAGCAGGTTTCCCTCGAGCTGATGAGCAAAATTGAGGGGCGATCCTTTCTCATACCCTTCAGGATTGTCTTTGGGCAAGCCCATATACCTCTCTTGATAAATCGAATTGTAGTAAAGCTGGTTGGCCGGCGCTGCCAGGGCTACTCCTGTTCTATAAAGGTCCGGATATCTGAAGAGACAATTAAGAGTCATGGCTCCACCTCCACTTGCTCCCCAAATGCCAATCCTTTCAGGATCGATGTAACTCCAACGTTTGATAATGGCCCGCGCTGCAGCAGCTTGGTCCGCTGAGGCAAGGATCCCGACCTGGCGGTAAATGATCTTGCGCCAAGCCCGACCGCGGGGCACCCTTGTTCCGCGATTGTCGATGCTCATAACAATATATCCTTGCTGAGTGAGCATGAGATGCCATAAATAGCGGCTCCCTCCCCAGTTATCCGTAACCGTTGATCCCCAGGGTTCTCCGTAGATATAGAAAAGGAGCGGGTACTTTTTCTTGGGATTGAAATCAGGAGGAGTCATCGACCAGGCATCCAACAGCACTCCTTCCCCTATATCGACACGAAAAAACTCAGCTTTGCCACGCCTGAGAGACTTCACCTTTTCCAAGAGTTTTGAGTTATCACTAAGAGTTCGGACAATATTGTGGCCTGGCAAAGAGGTGAGTCCTGTGACAGGCGGTGTCTCAAAGTTTGAATAAGTGTGGAAAGCCCATTTTGCGTCTGGAGAGATCTGGTAACTGTGCGTTCCGGGTAGCTCTTTTGGACTCAACCTTTGAGCGTTGCCGCTGCCATCAAGAGGAACTCGGTACAGATAACGCTGAGTAGGATTATCAGGCGAAGCTATGAAGTAGAGCCAGCCACCCTTTTCATCAATCCTCAAGATGCTTTCCACATCGAATTCTCCTGGCGTGATAAGTTTCATTTCATCTCCAGAGCGAGACACAATATAAACATGCCTCCAGCCATCTTTCTCGCTGACCCAAGTGAAATATTTGCCATCGCTAAGCCAATGCAGATCAGTCACAACATGGACCCAAGCAGGATCGCTATCCGCCATTATCGCTCGGACAGAGCCGGTTCGTGCATTACCCAACATGAGCTCATTTCTGTTCTGCAAACGGTTGAGATGCTGGAAAACGACCTCCTCGGAATTCGCAGCCCAATTGAGCTCTTGAATATAGTTGTTGCTCGAGTCTCCTGGCACATCAAACCAGAGGGTCTTCCCGCCATTAGCGCTCACCGCTCCAATGCGGCAGGCAGAATTTGGCTGCCCAGGCTTTGAAAACTTGAAAGGAATAAGGCTGGGATAAAGAGAGTCGGTGTTGTTGATCAGGTAAAAGGTGGGGACATTCTCTGTGTTGAGCTGCCAGTAGGCAATGGATTTGCTGTCAGGACTCCACCTGAATCCGTGGGTTGTAAAAAACTCTTCTTCATAAACATAGTCAAAAGTTCCATTAAGAATGTTCTCCGATCCATCCATTGTCAATTGGACAATTCGATCAGAATCAACATCTTCGACAAAAATGTTGTTCTCATGGACAAAAGCAACCTTCCCTCCGTCAGGTGAAAAAGTGGCATTCAAGAGGGATGAAGACTCAAAGTTCCCTCCGAGCTTCCGCAGGTTCCAGTCTTTTGTGTTGAGAAACCAATAATCCCCGAAATTTTTATGAAAGACGCGCTTAGGACTTGTAAAGATAAGGAGCTTTTTTTCATCAGGAGACCAAATATAATCGTCGATCTTAAGAGGAGAAGTCTCGCCAGCAGGAACCAGGTGTGAACAGGGAACAAGGATTCGAGTCTGATCATTCTCAGGATTATAAAGGACAATATCCCTGGCGCCTCCCACTTCCTTTGAGGGTTGGAGCACTGTGTATCCTGTACTGCTTTTCATCCATTTAGGAGGACCAAACCTTTCAACAGCAAATTCGTTGGAACTGAAAAGACGCTCAAGAGTCAAAAGCGATGGGTCACCTCTATCAGCCATTCCAGAGGAACTCGAGCTCGCCAAAACAGGAAGGGCAAGAAAAATAAACGCCCATTGCAAGAATTTTTCTTTTTTTGATTGCATTATTCTCCTCCTTTATAGCCTTGCTTCCGGTTTTCAGGTTTTCGATAGAGCCATGATGTTTTGTGGAAAACTTCTGAAACCAGATTGGCTAATTCAGGATCATAGGCAATCAATTCTTCCCGTGTGTTTACCTGTCTCTCTTCGGGAAGAATGATTTTATTCGCGTCAAAAAATGATTGGACTCCTTCAGCCCAGTATTCCGAGTGATTAGACCCTGCATAAGTGTCCTTCCAGAGACCTTTGGTCACTGCCTTTTCATATAACTGCTGGAGCTTCGAGTCAAAATTTTTTTCAATATCTTTCCCCCGCTGTTCATGAATACAGTGGGAAAATTCATGGATCAGAATGTTCTCATTGAAATAGGGATCCCCGGGAAGCCCCAGCAAATTTTCTTCACCGCAAGTGGTTACACGTCCGCCGAGGCCACGTGCCCTCCTCGCCCAATACTCCTTGGGTCGCAAATGGCTGTGTTCAGGGATATCAGTGGTCACCTCTGTCGGCGCCATGACACCAATTCTGACATCTTTGTCAATGAGTACCTTACGGATATCAGAGCGATCAGCCAACATCTGATTGATGAGTTTTGCTGCTTCCAAGAACGCCTGGTCTGAAACCTTTTCTGAACTGAGCACAGGCAACCCATTAGCATCGACATATTTTTTATAAAAGATGTCGGTTTGAATTGATTTAGGCGGAGGGGCAACCTGACCGATTTTCTTATCCAGCTCGGAAGTGGCAGAGGAGACTAAAAGAGCATTACAGAGCAGGATTAAAAAGATTATTTTTTTAGATTTCGCTCTCATTCTCGCTTAAATCCTCCCTTTTTGTCTCGGCAATTTAAGGATCTCCATTCCTCAAATTGAAGAGTGGTGTTTATTAGCACTCCCCTCTAATCCTATTTTTTTTTATCTGTGCAAAAAATTTATATATGAGATTTCAAACTCGAGGTTTTGATATCAAATATCAGTTTTCATGTCAATAAGTTATTTGACAAATTTTTAAATGTTTATTAATTTATAAACATACTTCTTATCTGATGTGATAGTGAACACCCAAGTTTTTTTAGAAGGGAGGTGAGATGAAAGCGGAGAAATTCATGAATTATTAAAAACCCAAATTTTATGAAAGGAGGTAGTGATGAGGAGATTTTGCTATCTTAAAAAGATAGGCTTTTTTGTCGCTTTGGTTGTCATGGCTTGCTTACTGACAAACGAAAGGGTTTTTGCTCAGGTAAAATTAGTAACTTTCGACGGAATAGTCACAGACAATGAAGGCAATCCCCTGCCTGGAGCATCTGTTAATTTAAAAAATATGGAGACTGGCTATGTTTATTCCGCGCTGACAAAGGCAGAGGGACGATTCGTCATGTCAGGAATCGAGCCTGGACGATACGAATGCGAAGTGAGTTTACAGGGATTCAGTACCCAACGTAGGAGAGGGATGACATTTACTGTGGGCGCAAGAATAACACTCAATTTTCAGCTTTCTCCCGCGGTCATTGAAGAAACAGTTGAAGTTGTTGCTGAGTCTCCTGTCGTTGAAGTTACAAAGTCGGAGATTAGCTCTGTGGTTGGTCGGAGAGAAATTGACGACCTTCCTGTTATATCTCGAAGTTTTGCCCAATTGGCTACTCTGAAGGCAGGAGTGGCAGGAGGAGGAAGCGACTTACGTGGGAGTGGGCAACCTGCGGGAAGCAGTGAAGTTATCGTGGACGGAGTGTCTAATGAGTTTTCATGGTATAACACCATGAGATCAGACCTTCCGGCTGATGCCATTCAGGAATTTAGAGTCCTTGTTAACCAATTTGGAGCAGAATATGGAAATGTTTCTGCAGTCGTCCTGCATGCCATTACCAGGTCAGGCACCAACGTATTCAGAGGAAGAGCTTATAGCTTTTGGCGGGATGAAGCATTTGATGCCAAAAACTACTTTGCAACCGAGAAAGAGGAATTCAGCCAATATCGTTTTGGAGGTTTTCTTGGAGGGCCGATCAAAAGGGACAAGATGCATTTCTTCATTTCTTATGAAGGTTCAAGATACAAAACCTACAGCATTATAACTTCCCCTTTAGTACCTAAAGAAACTGTTCCTGTGAGAACGATCAATGACCAGTTTCTTGTCAAACTGAATTATCAGCTCAATGAAAAGAATATGTTCTCTTTTCGCTATACTCGTGATTGGCCGCGTGGCAGAAATTATGGAGTTGGAGGGTACAGTACTAAAGATCTTTCCTATGATATGTTGACGTATGATAATGTTTTTCAAGGAAATTGGACTCTTTACCTTACGGATAACTCAATGAATGAGCTCAGAATCCAATACTCTGACAGATACTATAAGACCTATGGCAATGAAATGTCAGGAGACCCAAACAGTTATCAAATTTACAGGCCTTCGGGCAACTTTGGCAAATATTGGGGAAACCCTATGTGGTGGCCAGAAAAAAGATATCAGATTCTCGATAACTTCAATCTATTTTTCAATAAACACAATTTGAAAGCTGGTTTTGATTTCAATTATGTGAATAGTAAAGTTACGAGCTACTGGGGCCATCCTGGCATGTTTTATTTTGACACAGATAAACCCTTTGATCCAAAGGATCAAACTACATATCCCTATCAGTTCAGATGGAACGCTGCAGCACCGAGTACGGAATGGTCTAGGATGACAAGCATTGCGCTATTTGTTCAAGATACATGGAAAGTTATCCCTCAATTAACCCTCAATATTGGATTCCGCTACAGCTATTATCGTTTCACACAAAATCCTGACCAAGAACAATTTGTCGTATCAAACAAATGGAACTGGGATCCTAGAATAGGATTTAGCTGGGATCCGTTTGGGGATGGCAAGACGGCCATTAGAGGCGGAATAGGAAAATATACCAATAGCCCCATGGGTAATGTCTTGTATTCGTCCGTTGTGAATAGGGTGGAGTATGATGAGCGTATCCTTGACTTTCCTGGCTATCCTGATCCCTTTAAGCCAAATCCTTTTCGTCCAGGCGGTGAGGCAAAGTTCCCGAAAGAATTGTATACCTATGAGAGAGGAATGCCCTGTCCTTATAGCTTGCAGTATACATTGGGAGTCCAGAGAGAAATTTTGAAAGATTTTTCTGCGAGCGCTGATTTTGTACTGGCCCAAGGAAAACACTTATACTGGTTTGTCAATAAAAATCCAGTCATTCCTGGCACAAGAGTCATTCGTCCAGATCCGAATCTAGGTAACTGGTTCAATGTCGAAGCCGGAGGGCATACAGATTATAAAGGTCTCTATATTATTCTTTCAAAGCGATATTCTCATGGCTGGGGATTTGAAATTTCATATACACTTTCAAAAGGCATGGGAGATGTAGAGAGCGGAGACTGGAATACTGCCTCCAATAATTTTGATAGAAGTCTAGATTTCGGCCCGATGAGTACAGATGCCCGACACAGGTTGGCTGTGACTGGTATATTTGATCTACCCTTTGGCTTTCAATTGAGTACAATTTTTTACTACCGTTCAGCCGTTCCTTATAGTATTGTCCTCGGATACGATGCCAATAGAGATGGAATAAATAGAGATTATCCTGATGGAAAACATCGCAACAATGCGAGAGGCCCGGGCTATTATTCTTTAGATGCAAGAGTCTCCAAGTTTGTTAGCATAAGTTCGAGTTTCAGTATTCAAGTTTTTGCTGAGATGTTCAATCTAACAAATAGAGTCAATTTCAGTAATCCTGTTGGCAATATGAGAAGCATTAATTTTGGAAAGTCTATATCAGCTCAGGATCCGCGGCTCCTTCAATTAGGATTGAGGTTGAATTTCTAAAAGGTCACCAAAGCGCCAAAAGTTGGATTTCAAAAGTATTTTTTAACTCTCTCCAGAGAAGAAAAAGCTCTTAAGCGAAAGCCTCCTAAGAGCTATCCAATGAAGTTTATCTCAAATATTTATCAAACCAGGAAAGAGCTCTTTTATAATAATCAACGACATGCTCTGGCTGACGAATTCCATGACCTTCATTAGGGTAAATTGCTAGCACTGTATCAACTCCTAATTTCTTGAGTGCGGTAAACATTTCCTCCGCTTGCCCTAGATTGCAGCAAAAATCCCAGGCTCCGTGAATAAGAAGAGTAGGAGTTTGACAGTTCCTGATGTATTTAAGAGGTGACATGGCCCAGGCTTTCTCATAACTTTCGAATGGCATAAATCCGCCGTCGCTCTCAAACCAGTCTGTATTGCAATCAGTCCCCAAATCGCTGATCAGATTACTGATGCTTGCAACAGGCACTGCAGCTTTAAATTTGTCGGTATGGGTGATGATCCAGTTCGTAAGGTACCCGCCATAGCTTCCGCCTGTTACACCCAATCGTTTAGGATCCACAAAATCATATTTTTCAATGACATAATCTACGCAGGCCATAATATCTCTATAATCACCGCCGCCGAGATCACCAACACATCCGTCTGAAAATTTTTGCCCGTAACCTGTGCTTCCTCTCGAGTTAGTGAACATGATAGCATAGCCCTTGGCAGCAAGATACTGGAAGAAAGAAGAAATATTGTATCCGTACTGGGCATGGGGTCCTCCATGAATGTTGAGAATCATGGCGTACTTAGTTCCCTCTTTAAAATTATAGGGCCTCATTATCCAGCCCTCAATTTGCATACCATCAAAACTTCTGCAGGTGAATTTCTCAGATTTTATAATCTCAACTTCTTCGACTAATTTTTCATTGAGGGCAGTAAGTTTTTCTTTGCTCAATCCATCTATGTTTGTTCGGTATATCTCTGCAGGATGAGTAAAATCCTGATAGACATAGAATATGTCACCATTTTTTCTAAGGGCATAACTACTGACTTGTCCGTAATCCTCGATAAGAGGAGTCACATTTCCGCCTTCTACAGGAGCAACGTATAAACACACTTTCCCAGAATTTTGGGCAGTGAAAAATATTTTTTTGCTATCATGAGACCATGATGGAGACATGCACCACTGATCAAGGGGAGCGGAGAGGTTCAGCGGATTTCCACCTTCTGCTGGGATGACATAAACTTTATAAAACTCTGCATCACTCTCTTTACTCCTGTGATCTCTCACTCTCCCAAGATAACAGATTTTCGATCCGTCAGGAGACCAGACTGGGGTGTATTCCGGGCCAATGGTATGGGTGAGTTGTATCATTTCCTTACCTTGCGTAGAAAGCAGGCATATATCATTATTGGCGTTGTAGTCATCTTTGCCAGTTCTGTTGGAGACACAGGCGATCCTTTTCCCATCTGGCGACCAAGAAATAGAATGATAATCATATTCACCAAAAGATATTTGTTTAGGAACTCCGCCGTCAGCGGAGATTCTGTAAACATAAGTCCGGCGCAAGTCAGAATAATAATAGAATGATTTGTACAAAAGTCTCTCAACGACCATGACGTCATTTCCTGTCGGAGGATTTTGAGGCGATGGATTATGGGAATAATATCTAGGGCCTGCGGCATTGAAAGCAAGCTCTTTTCCATCTGGAGACCAGCAGAGCTCATTGCCTCTCATCCCTAAATAACAATTCGACTTTTCAAGATTGGTTAGCTTCTTTCTGGCTGAGCCGTCTCTGTTCATAACCCAGAGGCCAATCTCATCCTTTTCCGAAGCGAAATATGCAATTCTTTTTCCATCCGGCGACCATTTAGGGTTAGATACTGATCCTCTGAGAACTGATAAGGCTTTTGGCTCGCCTCCCTTCACAGGAAGGATCCAAATACCGGAATAATAATAACCCTCGTTAAGGTTCCTCTCAGAAATGACAAAAAGTAGGTATTCATTATCAGGAGAGACCTCGAGATCTCTTATGCTTTTCATCTTGAACATATCATTCACATCCCATAGTTATTTTTCACCTTCCCTTTTGGAGAAAAAATTTGAGAGGAAAAAATGTATTCTTCTCATTAGAATTCCCTTCTTTATGTTTTCATAGAGATCAAGATACGGAATCCCATTGACTCTTTCTAACTGATTTCGCCTGTCAGATAGGCTTTTGTCCGCTCGTCGCTAGGATTTAAAAATATCTCCACCGCCAGTCCATGCTCAACCAGCTCTCCAAGATAAAGAAAGGCAATGTAATCAGCAATCCTTTTTGCCTGGCGCAAAATATGGGTGACAACAATCACCGTATATTCTGCCTTTAGCTCAATCAGCCTTTTCTCAACGTTCTGGCTAGATTGAGGATCAAGAGCCGAGGTGGGCTCATCGCCAAGGATGATTTCTGGCTCGACAGCCAGGCCTCTGGCCAGACAGAGTCGCTGCTGTTGACCCATGGAGAGTCTTGAGGCTGGCTCGAATAGCCTGTCCTTGACTTCCTCCCAGAGCCCAGCAACCTTGAGATAGTGTTCGACGATTCGGTCGAGCTTCTTCCTGTCCCGGATTCCATGAATTCTGGGGCCATAGGCAATGTTGTCAAAAATCGACATGGGCAGGACCTGGGGTTTCTGAGAAAGGAGGCCCATCTTTTTTCTGATATGGGTGACTTCTATCTTCGGGTCATAGATATCTTCTCCATCAACCAGAATTTTGCCTTTAACTGAGATCCCATTGACAGGCTCCAAAAGCCGATTCAGAGATTTGAGGAGACTTGTTTTGCCACAGCCAGAGGGTCCGATGATGACAGTGATCTTTTTGTCAGGAATGTCAAGGCTGATATCCTTGAGTGCCTGCTGGCTTCCATAAAAGACACTCAGATTCTGGATGCTGATATGTGTTCGAAATTCCATGCTTTTCCCCCTTACTTAATCATGTGTCTTGTATATTTCTTGATCAAAATTCTGGAAAAAAGGCTGATCAAAAGAATAATCAGAGTCAGCACTGCGGCTGAAGCATAGGCCCTCTCCTGGACTTCGGGAAAGGGTGTTCCCAGCTGGAAGAAAATGGCCAGAGGCAGGGTGGCAGCTGGCTCCAAAAGAGAAGTAGGAACGCGGTCGGTAAAGCCAGCCGTGAAAATAACCGAGGCCGCATCTCCAATGCCCCGGCCAAAAGCAATCAGGATGGCTGTTAAAATTCCAGGCAGGCATTGTCTGACTACAACCTTCAGAGCAGTCTCGAGCTTTGTGGCGCCCAGAGAATAGGAAGCCTCCTCTAGTTCTCTGGGAACGAGCCTAATGACTTCATCCATGGCCCTGCTCATAATCGGAAGTTCAAGAAGTGCCAAGGTTATCATCCCGGCCAAGAGTGAGGCTCTCAGTCCGAGGAAAATCATAATAATAAAGCCAAAAGCCCCATAGACAATAGAAGGAATTCCCCAGAGGACATCAAAGGCGAAACGGGTGAAGCTGGAAATAAAGGATTTTTTCCGCG
>CAZPAX010000019.1:11135-20395 GCA_964584535.1 uncultured Eubacteriales bacterium | reverse complement strand
ATGTACAAAAGTAAAAAGAATATTCTGGATGATGTCCGCTATGCGCCTGATACCAGTGAATACTGGTACCATATTGACCAAGCCGCAGCCAAGAAATACTGGATTCCTTTCACCACAACTATTCCCGCCCAGGATCAGTATCCAGCCAGAACTGTGACCTTCTATGTCCGGTCAAATAATGCGCCTCCTACGTTCACTCGGTTTACCAACGTACCAGAACTAAAGAGAAAATACTGGGCCTTTGAGTTCCTCTTCAACAAGCGCATGGCTGATGGCTGGCAGATGGCAGGTTCTGTTGTCTACAGCAAAGCCTACGGCAATATCGGGGGCTGGTATGATGATTCCTGGGGATGGACAGGTTTTGGCGACAGTCCCAATAACTTCATTAACGCCTATGGAAGAACAAACATTGACCGTCCTCTCCAGATCAAGCTGATGGGAACAGCTCAGCTTCCCTACCGCATCTTCCTCAGCGCTTCCTACCGTTTCCAGAGCGGTGGTCCCTGGTCAAGAGGCACCAACATCCGTCCGCCCACAACGTGGTGCAATGCCAACAATGCCTATAGAACTGATTATTATATCAATATAGAATACCCTGAAAGAAGATACAGATCCGAAAACTTCCTGGATATGAGATTGGAGAAGGAATTCAGAATCGGAAATATCGGAAGACTTGGTGCTTACGCTGATGTCACCAACCTCTTAGGCTATTCCGGTCTCACTGTGGGAATGAATGATCTAACGCGCTGGTCTCCTAATGCTGAAGGCGCTAATCAGCCTGGGACCAAGACCTTATCCTCCTCTTATAAAGTTATCAGCGCAGTTTCGGGGATAAGAACAGTCAGGCTCAGTATGAGGTTTATGTTCTAAGCGAAAGCTCAAGAAGAAGCTCAAAGCCCTCCCTCCTAAAAAAGGAGGGAGGGCTTTTTTTATTTCTTCATCTTCTCGATAGTGGCGATGATATTCTTCACTTGAGGGACTTCAGGGTTTTCAGGATCCATCTCGACGAATCTTCCGAAATATTCGAGGGATTTCGAAAAATCACCTTTATTGAGATAGACATAACCTAATTTCAGATAGGGCTTTGACCATTCTTTTTTGATCTGGGTGGCCAGCTCAAAATAGCGAATGGCTTCATCAATCTTCTGGCTGGAGAAATAAATCTCACCCACATTGTAGGCTGCCACTTCATCCTGAGGGGAAATATCTAGAGCTTGGCTGAAATATTTCTGAGCTGTCTCAAAATCCCCCTTTCTCAGATAAACCTCTCCAATCCCGGATAAGGCCCGGAGCGATGTGGCTGGATCCTTTTTATAATCCCCTAGAGTCTTGATGACCTTGTCCAGGACAAGCAAGAATTCTGCCTCAGCCTTATCCAGGTCTCCTTTTTTAAAATAGCAAGAGCCGATGTTAAGATGAGCCTGGAAAATCTCAGGATATTTGACTAGAAATTCCTCGAACACTTGGAGAGCCTCATCATACTTTCCCTCATTAATGAGTGTATTTCCTTGATCAAAAAGCTTCATCGACCCTTCATCAGCAAGGAAGGCGGAAAAGCCAGTCATTTTTTTCAAGGTAAAGGTAATGGGAGGGTTGGTGGCAAGTTGCCTGACATTCATGTCAACATAAGAACTCGAATAGCCTTCTTTGGTTGCTGTGATCCTCCAGAAGCCTGTCCCCATCCCGGCCACAGCAAAATGGCCTTTCTTATCTGAATACCCTTCAAGCTTTGTCTTACCCTTTAAGCTCTCAACAACAATCAAAACCTTTTCCAGAGGATTCCCGTTTTCGTCGATAGCAATGCCGGAAATCCTTCCCTTGCCCAGGTTTTCCTGAGCAGAGAGAGAGGAGAGCAAGGCCAAGCTCAGGGTGATGAGAATTAAGCAACCGAGATAAAAGAGCTTATTTCTTGGGTGATCGCTCATGATAGCCTCCTATTAACGAGTGAATTCACATCTTGAGTGAAAGCAGTTTCTCGATGACCTGCTCTCCTAAGCTATTCTCAAGGCGGATATAGACAGAATATTTTCCCTTCTCCAGCCAGCGGGTCACCGGAACATCAGTTTCCCAGAAGCCTTCTCTATTCTGCTCGATATATTCTTGCCCGAAGTCCAAATCATATTCCTTATCATACTGCCAAAGGATGTTCTGGTTAACATCTATGATCTGGATTAAAAGCATCATTTTTGCCCACAGCTTCTCCCCTTCAGCTTTAAAGATTATTTTTCTGAAGGGCAGGACAAGGCGAATGAGAAGATTGCTCCCAAGATCACGATTTTTTTGCTTGACCATTTCCCAGGAGAAATCAAAAAGAGCTCTCTGGAGATAGAGCCTGGCTCTTTCTGCTTCTTCTTTGTACAATTCATGGGTAAACCTGAGATTGGGGTCGAGGAGAGAATCAAGCCCACCTGCAATCACTTCATTGATGTTAGTGGAAAGCCTGTAATCGCCAGTTCCCTCGAAATCGACAAAAATAAGCTCAACCGTATGGGGCTGTTGATAAGAGGAAAAGAGATTGTAATAGATCCAGACCTCAGTGGGTTTTTCTCCTGTGGCCAGCCGCCGGCCAGTTGTCATTTCCTGGGCATTTTCAAAGGGATCAATCGGACGGCCGCCCATGGGATTTGTCACCCGCTCGTTGGGCGGCCCAAAGAGGATATAATAATGCCCTCTATCCTGAAGCCAGCCCGGCCGGCCACCTTTGAAGAGCCGGTTGGCTTCCTCAATTCTCTGAAAATAGGCCTCCCTATATTCATTGTGCCCAGTTCCGGGAGTCGGGTCGCGGCGCTTCCAGAATTCCTCGATAAAGCCTGAGCGGGCCTGGGGAGGAAGCTCTGAATAGATCTTGGATTCCTCTTTGGTGATGATATAGCGAACACGGCCTAGAAAATCCTCGTCAGTGGCGCCAAACTTTATGTCTCTATTTGTAGTGGCGCAGCGAAGATGCAGAAAAATCGGCAAAAGTAAAAAGGAAAGAAAAATTTGATTTTTTTTCATGGTTATAAATTAAACTCCATTACCTTCCTCAAATCTTCCCCTCCTGTTTTATTTTTGAGGAGAACATGAAGAAGGTTCTTCCCCTGGCGGAGACGATTCAAGTCTTTTTCTAGGGTGAAAGGAACTTCAATCCTGTATTTCTTGCCTTTTTTCTCTTTGAGCTCTGTCTCAGCCAGAGCCACATCATAGGAGTTCTTGTACTCCCAGAAGAGGGCCTTCTCAGAATCCTTTATTTCTAGGTGGAGCTCCAGAGTTGTCTGGAGCTTTTCATTCTCGGATTTAAACCAGATCCCGTCATAGGGGACTTCAATGACAACTGTGCCTTCGAATCTATTTTCCTCGACAACTCTCTTTTTGATATCGAGGTTGAAATCGAAAAATTCTTTTTCCTTCTTGAAGGTCTGGGTGAGATAATCCTGGGCGAGATTGAGCTCATGGAGATGTTCCAGATTCAAAGTGGTCAGGACATAACTTCCAGTGCAACTCGAATCAACAAAGACAACAGGGAAATTGCCATAGTACCAGACCTCGCTGCAACGACCGTAGGGATCCTCCCCCATCGGATAAGTGAGTCTGTCTGTGGGAGGGCCAAAAATGACATAGATTCTCCCCCTATCAGTCAGCCAGCCTGGTTTCCCTTCTCCAGAAAAAAGCTGATTCGATCTTTCAATGCGGTTGTCATATTCGATCTTGAACTCGTTCTCTTCTGTATCTGGGTCAGGGTCGCGGCGCTTCCAGAACTCTTCTATAAAATTCTTCTTCTCCGAGTCGGGAAGCTCAAGAAAAATCTTTCGCTCCTCCCTGGTGATGATGTAGCGGACCTTGGAGAGAAACTCCGCATTCTCAGGATTAAGCTTCTGCTCCAGTTTGTAGAGACGGCAAGACAAGAGAAGAGAAAGACCGAAAAAGCTGGCCACTAAAATTATTTTTTTCTTTAAAGTCATTTTTTCTCCTTCAGACTGTCCACATTCTTCCTGATTTGAGGCTGGTCAGGATTTATCTCCAGGGACTTTTCCCAGACCACCCGAGCCTCGCTCGTCCTCCCCAGCTGGAAGTAACATTCTCCAATAATGTTGAGAATATTCACATTCAGCCCGTAATGGGAAATCGCCTTTTCAAAAATCTCCACTGCTTTAGCCAATTCCCCCATATTTTTATAGGCTCTGCCGAGGAGAAAATAGAGCTCATACTCTGCTGGCTTTTCCTGGTTTAAAAAAGGAAGCAAAATGGATTCAATCTTTTTATAATCGGCCATGGCCATGTAGACTCGAGCCAAATTCATGGCAAAATCGACTGAATCCGGCTTTCCCTGGTAAGCTCTCTCCAGATTGTCCCGCGCTTCTTCGATTTTGCCGCTGTTGAAGAGTTGAGTCCCGATTAAATAGGCATAAACAGGATCTTCGCTCTCAGGCAAAATTTTGGAGTGGAACCAGGGACGGGGAATGGCTTCAAGATGAGTCACATCAAATTCTTCACTCTCAGAGAGAACCTCTCTGCCCTCAGCAAGGAGAGAAACCTGAATCCTGTAATGAGCGGGAAGGAAGTCCATAAGGGGAAAGGCCTCAACAAAATTTGGCAAGTCTGAGAATTGGGCAATTTTGTACGAAGTAGTCCGGAATTCCTGTCCTTCTCTAAGAAAAACAAACTTAACTTCTCCATTCTGCTTGAAATCCTGGCTCAAGCCGTGAATCTGAAAAGCGACGAAAAGAGTGTCCCCCTTGACAAATACCCGGTTGGGCTGGGAATAAACCTGACGAGATCCTAACTGAAAAGGTTTGAGCTTATTCGATTTCGGCTCGACTTTTATCACCTTATAACCAAGGAGAAGAGAAGACATCTGAAGCCCTTCTTCCTGGGGGATAATAATGTTTTTCTCCACAGAAGTGAACTCTTTGGAGGCCTCATTTTTGACCAGGATGGAAAGCTTATAATTTCCAGGGATTAAGGGAAACATATCAAGGATGTTCATCGGCTGGCGGCTGACTCCCCTCATTTTCTCTTCATCAAAATCAAGAGGAATGGACTTCTCAAACTGGAAGATAATTTTCCCAGCTGAATCCCGGACTGTGGCGTTGACCTTCAGGGTTGTATAGTATTTATTTTCATAGAGATTGACAGAAAGCCTTTCCGGTTCAAGAGCATAATGGACAAAATACATTCCTGAAGGCTCTTTGATCACTTTGACCTGGGAATCGCTATTAATATAATTGGCTGTGTACTCGACTTCGACGATATCTTTGTACTCAAGGAATCTTTGAGCATATCTCTCTTCGACCTGACGGAGAGGAGCCATTTCAACCCTTTGAAGCAAGAGATCCGAAGAAAGCGAAGGCCGGCCCAGAGATGCTGACTCTTCTCCAGGAATAAGAGAAAGCGAAACATCCGCCAGGGTGGGCTCATACTCTCTGAGTTGTTGGTAAGCACTTAAATAATCGATGGGGTCACCGTAGTAGGAGGTCATTAAGGCCTGAGGCCCATCTCTGAGAGGACTGTAGAGCTTGTAGTCTCCGACTCCTCCCTGTTGGAAAAAGACAAGGTTAAATCCTGGGGGAAGACCCAATTCTACTTTTCCTTGATAGAACCAGATCTCCGAAGGGTAGGTCGCACTCTTCCCTTCAAGCCTTTGAATATCATTAGGTTCACCGAGGAGGATATAGACACGGCCCCGGTCTGTTCTCCAGCCCGCAATGGGCGAACCCCGACCGAAAAAGTGATTGGCATAGTTTATCCGGCGATAGTGCTCATTCTTGAATTCGTTTTCTTCGTTGGAAGGCGTGGGGTCGCGATGTTTCCAGAAAGCTTCGATAAAAAGATCCCTTTCCCTGTCTGTTTTGAGCTGCAGAAAAACTTCCTTTTCCATAGGAGTGATGATATAAATGACCTCTTCGTCCAGCCACTTCTGGTAGCGAGGAGGGAGTTTATCTTTATCGGCTTTTATTCCTTCAGTGAAGAAAAACATAGCCAAGGAAAGAAAAATGAAAGCCGACTTATTTTTCATTCGGGAACTCCTCTTTTTCTATTTACTATTCTTTATAATTTAGTATAGCTCAACTCGTTTCACTCTTCAAATGGATTAAGATGTAAGAGCGCAAGTATCACTCATGGGAGGCCCGGCCAGTTCCTGCGTGTTCTTGACCGAACCCACCCGCCCCCCTAGGCCTTCAAACACGCAGGGACCGTCCGGGCCACATCTTTATTTTCCTATCGGGGGGAGATCAGGGCTCATTCAAAAGCCTTCTTAGAGAGAGAAAATCTTCTGGAGAAAAATCTCCCCAGAGATAGGGAAAGGTCAGCTTGTTATGAAGGAGTGGATCTGCATCCTGAGGCAGATAGCCCTTTTTGATCAGATTCTCCCACTCCTCGGTTCCTGGAACTGGAGAAAAATAGGCCAGCCTTGGTCTCGCTCCCAGCCGGAGAACCTGGAGAATACTCTTTTTTATTCCAGAGACATCCTGACCAGGAAGGCCGACGATGAGATAGACATTGATATCCTCGCTCCTGTATCCGGCCTTCTCCAGATTGACTAAAGCTTTCTCCAGGTCTCCAGCTCCAACTTTTTGGCATGATTTCTCAAGCAGCTTCTCATCAAATGACTCCTGGCTGAGAAAAAGAGACTGGACACCTGCCTCTTTAAAAAGAACAGCTAGCTCAGAGTCAATCTCGCGGACATGAAGTCCGTTGGGAGAATGAAAGGTCAAAGGCAGTTTTCTGCGGACGATTTCCTTCAGGATGGGCACAATATGTTTTTCCTTGTCGAGGAGAAGGGCATCATCATAAAAGGCAAAATTTCTTGTCTTGTATTGCTCGTAAAAGTACTCGATTTCTGAAACAACAGAGGAGGGCGATCTCTGTTCAAAACGTTTATAGAGCAGACCACTTGCGCAAAAAGTGCACTTGAACGGACAGCCTCTTGAAGTCAGAAGAGGAAGCGCTTCTTTGTCTCTGAGGAAATCGAAGGCAGGGCTGGGAAGTTCTTCAAAAGTCTTAAACTCTACTTCTCTGCAAAAGCCGACTCCGAGCAAATTCCTGAGCAAAGGAAGAATCTCGTTCTCGCCAGCTCCTTTGATGACAAGATCAGCCCCAGAGAAGAGATGTGCATGTTCTGGCATCAATGAGGCATAAATCCCTCCCAAAACAATAGGAACATGGCCAAACGTCTTGCGGATGAGTTCCGCAGTAAGCTGAACACCTGGATACCAATAGGTCATGGTGCAGGTCATCAGGACAAGGTCAGGCCTCGGCGTCTGGCTGAGCTCATGGAGAAAAAGAGAAATAGGGATTCCGTAGCGGGAGTATTTCCTGGGAACCTTTTTTAGAACTTCGGGCTTGGGAACTCCTTCCTTTGGGAAAGACCCTCTCCCATCAGGCTTTTCTTTTAATTTTTTTTCCAAAAGAGGATGATGCCGGTCAAGGCAGTCGATAAAGCTTAAATGGCAACTCGTGTGCTCTTTGAGAATAGAGGCAATATAGAGAAGCCCTAATGGCTTCAGCCAGTAATCATAAGCTGTAAAATCATAAATCCAGGGATTGATGAGAAGAATTTCCCTCTGAGAAGGCATGAATGCAATTTGTTTTTCTAATGCGGAAGGTGGGACTCGAACCCACACGGTCTCAACGACCATAAACTCCTGAGGCTTACGCGTCTACCAATTCCGCCACTTCCGCAACCCAATTTACTTTTAAAATTATAGTCGCTAATTCAAAAAAGGTAAAGGCCAAGAGCTTGACAAATCCAAGGTCTGCCCTTATCTTAAAGACTAAAGATAAATAAATTTCCCGCCATGTGACATTAAACGCAGGAATTTTTTATTTGGCCTATTTTTATTTCAAAAAGGAGGTTCGATGAAACTTTTGAGCAGGGATCAAATCGAAAGCCTCTCTAAATTCAAGGCCGAAAATTTTCTAACCACATCCTTCTATCTGGATACTGACAAAAGCCGGCAGACAAAAAAAGAGATCGCACTCTCTCTCAAAAACCTTCTCAGCGATAGCAAAGCCAGGCTTGAGGCCATGGACACAAGCAAGGAGAAAAAAGAATCCCTTTTTAAGGATCTGGAAAAAATCAACAAATTTTGCTCTGAGAACCTTGGCTCTTATAACTTTGCCGGCCTAGCCATTTTTTCCTGCAGCAATCAAAATTTCTGGGAGATTTTCGATCTTCCTAATCCTCCTCGAAATAGAATTATTTTTGACCTTAATCCTTATGTCCGGCCCCTCACTGCCATTCTCGATGAATACCATTGCCTCTGTGCTCTCCTTATCGACCGCCGGGAGGCCAAGTGGTATGAAATCTATATGGGAGAAATCACTCTCCTTGAAGCAATCACAAGTGATGTCCCCGCTCAGGTTAAAGAAGGTGGATTTGAAGGGACCGCGGCAAAACGCATCGAAAGACACATCAATGCCCATCTCCAAGAGCATTTCAAGAAAGCGGCCCAGATAACCTTTGATTTTTTCAAAAAGAAGCAGTTTGATTGGCTCTTTCTGGGCTCGAAGGACGAATACTATTCTGATCTCGAATCCTATCTCCATACTTATCTCAGAACCCGATTGAAGGCGAGACTCAAAGCTCTACTCTCTGACTCTCCTGACAGAGTTCTCAAAGAGTCTCTGGAACTTGAGAAGAAATTGAAGAAAGAAGAGGAAGACGAGATTGTTCACAGGCTTGTCTCTGAGCTGGAAAGAGGAGGTCTTGCTGTTTCTGGCTTAAGAGAGACATTGGGGAGCCTCAACCGTTATGAAGCTCAAACTCTGGTCGTCACCCGAAACTTCTCAAAGCCGGGAAGAATCTGTCCTCACTGCCATCTCCTCTTTGTCGATGAGCTCCGCTGTACTTCCTGCCAGAGAAAAACAGAACCTGTGCTGGATGTTATCGATGAGGCCATAGAGGCAGCCATGAAAAAAAACTGCCTGGTGAAGCACATCATGCCTCCTTCAAAACTCGACAGGTATGGAAAAATAGGTGCTTTTTTAAGATATAAGGTTTAGATTATCTCCAAGAGCTTGCTCGGATAATCTCTGAGATCAGGAATCTTTAAGTTCGCAATTAAGCCTTTTTAAAGGAGATCCGATTAACCATGCTGTAGATGATGGGAACGACGAACAAGGTCAGAAAAGTTGTTGCTGTCAGACCACCCATGACAGTGATCGCCAAAGGAGCTCTCATCTCTGCTCCTTCTGATGTGCTCAAAGCCATTGGCAACATGCCTAGAATTGTGGTCAGAGCAGTGAGCAATACTGGCCTCAGTCGGGTCGCACAACCG
>CAZPAX010000019.1:0-11035 GCA_964584535.1 uncultured Eubacteriales bacterium | reverse complement strand
AAAGGCCTCACTCATCTGTTCGTAGGCGCCACCATATTCGATAAAATATCCTGCAGGCAAAGTCTTCTCCAAACCTTCAATCCTTCTCTTAATATCTCTGACAACGCTTCCCAAATTCCTCCCCGCGATGTTCGCTACGACCGAGATGCGGCGGGCCTGATTTTCTCTCGTGATCTGGATTGGGCCTTCTCCTTTCTCGATTGCCACAATCTGGTCTAAATAGACTGTCTTGTTGAGCGGAGTTATGAGAGGAATATTTTTAATCTCATCTAAGCTATTCCTGAATTGCTCTTTGAAGCGGACGCGGATATCCACCTCCTCGTTACCTTCCCGGTAGCGAGTTGCCACTTTGCCCAAGGTCGCTGTCTGGACAGTATTGGCCACCTGGCTGAGCATAAGACCAAGCTGGGAAGCTCTTTCCCGGTCGATTTTTATCTGATACTCTGGCTTGCCTTTGGCCAAGCTGTGAGTCAGGTCTCTTAAACCCTGGACATCACTTATTTTGGCGACAACAGCATCAGCGATTCTCTTTAGTTGATCAAGATCTGTTCCAAAAATTTTTATTTCAACAGGAGCCTGGGCACCGCCCATCATCATCTGTTCAATGTCAACGGATTCAAATTTCGTGTTTTCTAGGCGAGGAAGCTTAGTTCGTATCTTTTCCATAACTTCAGCGTCGGAAAGTTTTCTTTGGCTCTTGTGAACCAGTCCAGCCCAAATAAATCCCTCATGCGATCCAGCACTGCTCATTCCAAAAGCCATGTCAGATGCGCTTTCCTCTCCAGGAGAGCCGGCCTGGACTGAGAGAATCGATATCTCTGGCTGCTGAGTCATCAAATTCTCGACCAAGGACATGACGCGGTTTGTCTCCTCAAGAGAAGTGCCGACAGGCAATTTGACTCTGAGAAGGATCATATCCCTGTCCGTGGAGGGCATAAACTCTGTCCCCAGAAAGGGGATGATGGCTATGGAGAGAACAAAAAGGCCCAAGGCGCCTGCTAAAACCAACCCTCTTCGCTGGAGGGCTTTATGCAATAAGTTGCGGTAGAAATTCTTGGCTCCTGTAAATTCTCGCCAGAGTAATTTTTTTCCTGCTTTGGGATCCTCTATTTTTGATTTAAAGAAAAGAGAAGCGAACAAAGGAACTATCGTCAGAGCAACAAAAAGAGAAGCGATTAAGGAGAAAGCAATAGCTAAGGCGAGCCCTCGGGTGAGTTTAGCTGTGATTCCTGAAGCAAAGACAACGGGCAAAAAGACAACAATAGTCGTCAGAGTGGAAGCGGTGATGGCCATTCCCACTTCAGATGCGCCGACTACGGCTGCCTCCCTCCTCTCTTTTCCTTCTTGGATATGACGGAAAGTATTTTCAATGACAACAATAGCATTATCCACAAGCATGCCCACGCCCAATGCCAATCCTCCCAGAGTCAGCAAATTGAGTGTGTAGCCGGCGAGATAAATCGCAATAAAAGTGGTGACAATGGAAAGAGGTATGGCCAGGGCGATGATCAAGGTTGGCCTCCAGTTAAGGAGAAAAAGAAAAATAAGAATGATAGCCAGGATTCCTCCCTGCCAAGCATTGTCCACAGTGCGCTTTGTTACCCGCTGAATCATCTCTGACTGATCCATGGCCGCATAAAACTCGATATTGGCCGGGAGAGTCTTTCTTATCGTGGCCAGCTCTCGCTTGACAGCCTCTCCGGTAATGGCTGTATTTGCTCCTGAGCGCTTGTTAATAATCAGGAAGACTCCTTTCTGTCGCTGGATGCGAGCCACAGAGCGGACTTCCCTTAAGGTATCCTTGACATCGGCAATGTCCTCGAGATAGATGATCTGTCCCTGCTGGGTGGAGCCGACAACTGTGCGGCGGATATCATCTAAAGACTTGAATTCGCCGAGGGTTCTAACCAAGAAATCAGAATGTCTTTCAACAATATTGCCAGCAGGAAGATTCAGATTCTCTGCCCGGAGGCCAAGCAGAATTTGGTCTAAAGAGAGATTGCGAGATTCAAGAGCGGATTTATCGATGTCAACCAGAATCTCTCTGACATCAGTGGTGAAGACCTGAGCAGAGGCCACACCATCAATCCTCTCCAGACGAGGAGCCACCTCATCCTCAATGAATTTCTTGAGCTCAAAAGTAGGCATGGGAGCGATAATGCCATAGAAGATGATGGGCATCTGGCCTAAATTGAACTTGACCACCAGCGGATCCGATGCCTCCTCAGGAAGATAGGTTTTGTAGAGGGCAATTTGATCTCTGATATCCTGAGCAGCAAAATCCAGGTTTGTTCCCCACTCGAATTCCGCCATGACCAGAGAAATACCTTCCTGGGTCACGGATGTGACTTTCTTGACCCGGTTAACAGAGCTTATCACCTGCTCCAGAGGTTTAGTAATCGTGTTTTCAATATCCTCCGAGGAAGCACCCCGATAGGTCGTTACTGTAGAGACTGTTGGAAATTCAATGTCTGGGAAAAAATCCAGCCCAAGTCTTGAAAGGGCAATCAAACCCACGACAACCAGGATCATGATCATCATGGATGCCGTAACACGTCTGCGGACTGAAAATTCAGGGAGTTTCATTTTGTCACCTCTTCTTGTATTTTAATCTCAGCTCCATTTTCAAGGCCAAAGTTTCCTTCAATGATAACTAGGTCTCCTTCTCTGACGCCAGTAATGACTTCGACCAGATCTGTATTCTGAAGTCCAAGTGTAACCTCTCTTTTCTCCGCCCGGTTCCCCTGGGCAAGGAAGACATATTTCCCCTCGATGATGGCTTTTTGAGGAAGGACTAGCGCATCTTCATGAGTGCTCACTTCAAGAGTGATCTCCCCAAAGGTTCCTGGCCTGAGAACATGATCCGGGTTATTGAAGACTGCTTCAACGTTGAATTTCTTGGATAGGGAATCAGCAGCGAGATTGACAAGATTCACAATCCCTTGAAAGACTCGGTCAGGATGAGATGCGACTTTGAGACTGGCCGATTGGCCTTTTCTGACACGAAGAATATCATTCTGAGAAACGCCAACAGTGATTTTAACCTGGGAAAAGTCTACCAGTGTCAGCACGCCACTCACAGGAGAAAAGCTTCCCATCATCGGGTTGATGACATCCCCGACATTTGAATTTTTAGAAGCGATGACTCCGCTGAAAGGAGCTTTCATCATGGAAACATCCAGATTGTGGAGGACCAGGTTCAGGGCAGCCTGAGCCTGTTCGAGCTGAGCAGAAGCCGCCTCAAAGGCGAGCTTGATTTTCTCATACTGTTGCTCTGAGACAGCATTTTCCTTGATCAACCGGTCCATTCTTTCCTTGTTTCTCTCGGCATCTTTGAAACTCGCTTCCGCCACAGCAAAGGCAGCTTCAGTCTGTTTGAGCTGGAGGCGGAGGGCTGCAGTATCGAGCTCTGCCAGAATCTGGCCTTTGCTGACTCTGTCCCCCTCATCGACATAGATTGCGGCAATCTTTCCTCCGATGTCAGGAGTGATATTTATTTTTTGCGAAGCTTCAAGTGTGCCAGTATAAGAAAGCTTTTCGGAAATTCTCTGCCTCTTGACCTTGATAACTTTCACTGCGGAGGCTCCTAATGTCTCTTCTTTGGCCTTCTCTTTCGTTCTTGGAGAGCGACAGGAAAAAAGAGAAAAGACAAGGAGCAAAACAACAAGTCCCTTGAGATTCAAGAATCTTTTCATGCGATTCCTCCTTTAATCCTACTCATTCCAGCCACTTCCTATGGCTTTTTCTAATTGAGCGAGAGATAGGACATAGTCAAAGAGTGCCTGAGAATAATTTGTTTTAGCTTGGGTTAATGCGACCTGGGCAGAACTCACATCCAGAGTTGTGGCCAGACCTTCAGAAAAATTCAACTCAGCAATCCTCACAGTTTCCTGGGCCTGTTCGACATTTTTCTCCTGGGAAAGCAGGCTTTCTTTGGCTTGGTTTAAATTCAATAAGACCTGCCTGACCTCAAACTTGATCATCTCAGCTAGACCTTTCTGGCTGAAATCAATTTCTCTGATCATGGCCTTGGACTGAGCGACCTTGGCCGCATTGGCAAAGCCATTGAAGATGGGAACTGTCAAAACAAGATTGATGGAATAATAGCTCTGCCAGTTTTTTTTCTTGAAATTGAGATAGTCTGCCCAGAAGTTATAGGCTCCACCAACTGCAAGGGTTGGAAGGTCAGCAGCCCGGGCTATCTTGAGCATCTCTCCGGCCATCTGCTTCTGGTATCGAAGCTGGATGATTTCAGGCCTGCCTTCAAGAGCTTGAGCCACGACTTCATCAATATTGGCTTGGAAAGGCTCGAAAGTCAGCTCTCCTTTGATCTCCACAGGCTGAGTAAGCTCCAGACCTAAAAGAGTTTTCAAGCTGAGCTCAGCCACATTCAAACTATTTCTGGCCCGGATTAATTGAGGCCGGAGATTGGCCACCTGCACCTCTGATCTTAAAAGATCAAACTTGCTGGCCATGCCGACCTCATAGAGGTTTTTGACATTGGCGAAATGCTTCTCAGCCAGAGCCACAGCTTCTTCGGCGACTTCGACAAACTTTTTGGCAAGAAGATACCCATAAAAAGCCTGCTTGACATTGAAGACAGTCTCCTGTCTTGACTGCCTGACAGTCTCTTTTGTCGAAAGGAGATTGTACTGGGCCTGTTTGAATCCAGAAACCAGACGACCTCCAGTAAAAAGAGGTAGAGAAAAATTCAGAGAAAATTGATAATCCTTTGTAAAGTCTATCGAGATTCTCTGGGCAGGTTCTCCAGGGATAAAAGAGGGGAACTCCAGAACAAAGAGTTTTTCATCAAGAGTGTGAAGTCCCTGGCCGTTCAGGCTGGGGAAAAAACTGGAAGCAGCTTCACGGACCATGGAGTTTGCTCCCTCAATTTTTTCCCGAGTTGCCAGATAAAATGGATTTTGAGCAAGGGCCAGACGAATGCTCTCTTCAAGAGTTAAGATGATTTTCTCTTGAGAAAGGAGGACCTTCTCTGCTCCTAAAAAGAGAAGAAAAAGCAAAAATAGCGTCCAAACTTTCTTCATTTTGAATCTCCTTTTTCAATCATCTTTTTTTCAATCCCGTGAAAAAAGAAGTTATAGAGCAAATCTGTCTCTGTGTTTGTATCGTGTTTCCTCTCCAGCCCGATTTTTCCATGGTAATATCCCTGGAGCAGGGCTTCCAAGATGGTGACTGCTCCGATGATATCCATCTTTCGGAATTCCTGAGCTTCGACTCCTTCACTCAACATCTGACAGGCTCCATCAAAGATTTCTTTTCTCTTGGATCGGATCAAGTTGATGAACTTCCGATCAACTTCAGAACTCAGCTTCTGCGAGCCGGTAAAGAAAATGTGCATCTTTTTCATAAAAGACTCATCCATCATGAAAACCCGAGAAATATTTTCTTTCTCTTCATGAAACTGAAGCACACAGCGGATGGACTCCCTGAGTTTCTCCTTTGCGCTCATTTTCATACCTCGAATCTCCTCCAATCTCTGCTTCAACTCCTCAACATAATTGATAATAATGGCCAGAATCACTTCTCCCTTGCTTTTAAAATATCGATAGAGAGTGGCTTTCGAGAACTGGGCCTCCCGGGCGATATCATCCATGGTTGTGTCGCCATATCCTTTCCTCGAAATGACTGCTTCCGCTGCTTGGAGAATGGACTTCTTATATTCCTGACGCCTCTGCCACTCTCGCTCCTTTCTGAGGTCTTTTTTCATCATCTTATACCTTCCAGTTTTGTTAAGAAACCTATCGGTTTAAATAATAAACTGATTGGTTAAAGCCATATACATTAGCAGGATTCCGAGAACTTGTCAAGAGTCATGCAAAAAAGTAGAATAATATTTCGTCGAGTCAATCGATGAAAAAAAAAGGAATTGCCTTTCTCCTTTTCCTCCTTGTCCTCTGTCCTCTACTCCTTTCCCCTGGCGCCTCTTCCTCCCTCTGGTGGGAAATAGAAGTTGTTATAACTACCGATGGAGAGTACAAAATGGAGGGGGGAGAAAAAAACTATTTAGGAAATTATTCTTTCACGATTCTCTGGACAGGGACGATGGAGAGAGATAACACCGATTATATCCTTTATCATCTCAATTCTGAAATCGTTAGCTGGGAAGCCCAGGAAAAGGCTATCTCCCCTGATTCTTTTAAGTTGCTCAGAGCGCCTGACTTTGCCGATAGACCTTGCTTTGACCTAAACTACATCCTGAGAAAAGATGATGACTTGCACTTCGACTTGGCTGTCCAGAGCTTTTTCGTTCCCCAGAACGATTCTGAGGATAAATTTTATCTCAATCTGCCCTCTTCTGAGGAAAATTCCCAGAAATTTTCTGAAGTCAACTACAATTCTTTTGTCTCCAATGGTTCAAACCGCATCTCGCTTGAAGAAAAAGTTATCTATCTCGGCCCTCAGGAGAAAATATTTTCCTGGACATGGAAAAATGCGCGATGGTTGTTCAAGCAGGAGAGAACAGTCTTCATCTCCAACAGCCATAAAGTGAAAGTCAATATCTGCATAAAGCCTCATTACTGAGTTTCTTCTGACTGCTAAGCCCGGGGATGATATTTGTCATAGACAGTGCGCATTCTCTCCCGGCTGACATGGGTGTAGATCTGGGTAGTCGTTATCTGGCTGTGGCCGAGCATAAGTTGCACAGAGCGCAAGTCAGCTCCCCTTTCCAGAAGATGGGTGGCAAAGGAATGGCGGAGAATGTGAGGGCTAATTTTTGAGGAGAGATTTGCTTTCAGGGCATAGTCTCTGAGCAATTTCCAGAAGCCCTGACGCGTGAAAGGCTCTCCGCGATAAGTCAAAAAGAGAGAATCCAGAGGTCTCTTCGAAAGCTTGGGCCGAGCCTCATCCAGATATCTCTGGCAGGCCTGGCGAGCGGAATTGCCCAGGGGGACGATCCTCTCTTTTCCCCCTTTTCCCTGACAGATGAGAAATCCATCCTTTAAATTTAAATCCTTGAGCCTTAAGGTAATGAGCTCTGAAACCCTGAGCCCAGTGGCATAGAGAAGCTCGAGCATGGCCTTGTCCCTGAGACCATGAATCTTTCTCTCATCAGGCTGGGATAAAAGCAATTCGACTTCTTTCACGGTCAAAAACTTGGGCAAGGAGAACCAGATCCTTGGAGAAGAGAGATTTGAGGCAGGATTTTTCTTTAAAAGTCCATCGAGAACGAGAAATCTGTAAAAAGATTTAAGAGTCGAGATGAGTCGGGCCAGGGAACAGGCTGAAAGGCCAGCCTGGCTCTGATGATGGAGAAACTTTAGCAAATCTTCTTCTTCAGTCTTGAGCAAATCTTTTTTTTGTTTCTTGAAAAAAAGGAAAAGTTTCTTTATATCCCTGCCATAGGAAAGAATGGTGTTTGAAGAGAGGCCCTTCTCCACGGAAAGGAACTCAAGGAAAAATTGGAGAATATCCTCAGCCTGAAGAGAAAGATTTTTCATGTAATAAAGGGATTCGAGTTCTTTTCTTCACCGACTGAAGTAGAAGGGCCATGGCCAGGAAGAACGATGAGCTCATCGGGCAAAGTCAAAATTTTTGTCTTTATAGAATTTTCCAGATCCTTCCAGGAGCCTCCGGGAAGATCAGTGCGGCCAACTCCTCCCCAAAAGAGACTATCCCCGGAAAGGAGAAAGTTATCAGAAAGAAAGCTTACGCTTCCTGGCGAATGACCTGGTGTGTGAAGAACCTGTAAAAAGGAGTTTCCTATCTTTATCCTCTCCCCATCTTGGAGAAGGCTATCAGCAGGAGGAGATTCTTTGGCTCCCAGAAAGAAACTCAGCTCCGATTGCTGAGCCTTTGTCAGCAGCTGCCTGTCCAAAGAATGAATGCAGAGGGGAACGCCAAATCTCTCCTTGATATCTCGATTGGCGCCAATGTGATCGACGTGGCCGTGGGTGTTGAGAATAACCACTGGCTTGAGCTGCCTCTTCAAGATAACCGGGATTATTCTTTCAGCTTCAGCTCCTGGGTCGACGACAGCGCACTCCAAAGATTCCTCGCAGAAAACGAGGTAGCAATTTGTATCCAGAGCGCCAACGATGATGACTTCGAAAAGCATTTTTTCTCGTTTCCATGATAAATCCATCCTCTTCTTAGAGTCAAGATTTTGGAGCAGATACCTGGGTTTCAAGATTTGGGGTCAGACATTGCCATGGAGAAGAGATCATCGCATGCCCCTGCCAATCTGCTCACCCCTATGATAATGTCTGACCCCGAAAATCCCAGGTATCTGCTCCAAAGCCTTCCTTGTTTTTTCCATTGAAAAAAAATATAATCCTCTTCAAATGAGGGAAGAATCTTGGCAGATTCAGATTTTTAAAAAATCCCTGAAAAAAAAAGAGAAGCTCAAACTCCTCGAAAAAAATTTGACTATTTCTCCTACGGATATCATTCTCGATCTAGGCTGCGCTCAGGGAATTCTCAGCTACTTTCTCCGCCAAAAGGGAGGCTTCTGGGTAAGCACAGATGAGGACTTCGAGAACCTGAAATCAACTCAGAGCCTTGTCGAGAAAAATCTTGTTCAGCATGGCCCAGGCCTTCTTCCTTTTCGAAGCAGGTCCTTTGATCTGGTAGTTTGCCTGGATTACCTGGAACATGTCCAGAATGACGACCTCTGCCTTGAGGAGATTCAGACGGTTCTCAAAAAAGAAGGCCGATTGATTCTGGTCACCCCGCGGAGCGGAAAGTTTATCGTCCTCCATAAGCTGCGGAAAGTCCTCGGCTTGAAGCCTGAATTCTACGGACATAAGCGAGAAGGATACAGCCTTAAAGAGATTAAAAGAAAGCTCAATAAAGCTCATCTTCGCCCAGTTAAGCACAGAACCTATGCACGCTTCTTTTCCGAGAGTCTTGAACTCATCCTCAATCTCCTCTATATCAAGTTCCTTTCTCCAAAAAGGAAAGAGATGCTGAGAGACGGACACATCAGGCCATCGAGTTGGCTTGAATTTGACGCCCAGAGAAAGCCTTACCGGCTTTACTCTCTCATCTATCCCTTGGTCTGGCTTTTTTCCCGCCTAGATTTGTTTCTTTTTTTCGCAAGAGGCTACAGCCTCGCTGTCTGGGCTCAAGCGGAATAATTTTCTATATTTCCTATTGCCTTAATATTTTGTTATAATTTTTAAAAATGGATGCCTATCTATCCGGAGAGGCAAGCCTCTTCCTCAAGGCTCTCAACCTTGCTTCTCCGAGGCCGAAGGCAGAGGGATTCCTCATCGGACACAAAAGAGGCCAGAGGTATTTTGTGGAAAGAGTCCTTCCTTCGCAGCAGGGTTTCTTCTCTCGCTTCGAAAATCTCTATGCCCTGGATAAGCTGTTTGAGGGAAAGCTCATTGGATTTTTTACTTTCCAGGCCAGCAAAAAAAAGATGAAAAAAATTCTAGTTCCCTTTGCTTTTGGAAAACTCTTCCTCGATATCCATCTCAAACAATCAAACCAAATGGCCATCAGGCCCTATGTCATAGATTTTGCAAATTCTTTTTTTCTCTCGCCCATCCGATTAAAATCATTTAAAAGGGGATAAAATGGGAGAACTTCTCAACAAAGGTCAGCAAAAAAACCTTCTTAGACTAGCCCGCCAGGCCATCGGGCACTACCTGCAGACAGAAAGCACTCTCAAAACAAGAGTTGAGGATAAAACCCTTATGGAGAAGAGAGGAGCTTTTGTCACTCTGAAAGTGAATGATGAACTCAGAGGTTGTATTGGATATATCCATCCCTACAAGCCTCTCTTTGAAACAGTCATCGAAGTCGCTACCCTAGCTGCGACTCAGGATTTTCGCTTTTTGCCTTTAACCCTTGAAGAACTGGACAAGACAAAAATCGAGATCTCTGTGCTCAGCCTTCCTCATTCCATCAAGGACGTCAAGGAAATTGAGGTGGGTAAACACGGAATCATTATCTCTAAAGGCATGAACAAAGGCCTGCTCCTCCCTCAAGTTCCTCTCGAGTACAATTGGGATCTGGAAACCTATCTCAGCCACGGTTGTCTCAAGGCTGGACTTCAGGAAGATGAGTGGAAAAAGGGAGTCAAGATTGATGTTTTCTCCGCTCAGGTCTTTTCAGAATAGCTGGCTACTTTCCTTTTCTCTTTGCTTTTTCTAGCTCTGCTTTAGCCTCTTCCTGGTAGAGATGATCCTTGGAGGTGGCTAGGGGTAATTCTAAGCATTTCCTGAATTCTTGCTCGGCCAAATCATACTTTTTCATAGCTAAGAAAGTCCGGCCAAGTTCCAGGTGATGATTGATGGTTTCTGGATGCAACTCTAGAGCTTTCTCGAAATATTTCTCAGATTCCTCAAAGGTCCCCTTGGGAATGCTGCCGTAGAGGATACCTCCGAAAAGGCGTTTCATTCCCCCTATTTCTGCCATTCGGCGATGCCAGCGGCCTAAAGCATGATAGGCTAAGTCGTTGGTATTATCCAGTTCGATAGCCTTCTCAATTTCTTCCTTGATCACCTTCGACATCATTATCTGCTCTTTCTTCCCCAAAAGGAGAGCACGCTTGCCCATGGCAGCTGAGCGATAAAAATGACCCCAGGTATCATTAGGATTGGTCTGGATCGCCAGGCGGGCGTATTTCTCCGACTCCTTGTACATCTTGATTTGTTCTTCCTCGGCACTTTTTTCTTGAGGGCTGATCAGATCAGCAACATCAAAATAGGCGCGGGATGTCTTCCATAATGCTTGATAATTTGAAGGATCAATGGTGACGGCCTGAAGATATTCTTCAAGAGCTTTTTTGTTATCGAACTGGGCATAATACTCATCCCCTTTGAGGATATGTTCCTCTGCGGTCTGCCCAAAGACAAAAACTGCTGAAACCAGAAGGAGAACAAATAATCCGCTGAAAATGATTAGCATCTTTCTCATTTTTCCCTCCTCTATTTTTTGCCTCGATTTATAACACAAATCCCCTCTCAGGGCAATAAAGAAAGCATCTCTGAATATATGATCTTTATGACGGGTGCAGGAGGCTGCCTGGAAGCCTCCGTAGCGGAGAGGGGACCCAACGGGGGGA
>CAZPAX010000018.1:11513-20601 GCA_964584535.1 uncultured Eubacteriales bacterium | reverse complement strand
CCGGACCTCTGGGCTTAGACAAGGAGAGAATCATAAAAAATATTCGCCGCCCAAGTAGTGTTTGGACATTTGGCGAACGCCTTTCTATGGCAAAAAAGAATTCTCTTTCTCAGTTAAATAGAAAGACATCAAAATTTTAGCCTATTTAGTGCCGAACCCGAAACGGAGCCCTACTGACCATTCAGCCGTGGGAGCGGGCTGGTAGGAGTTTCCATCAGGATCTGGTTCGGTGAAGCCATAATACTTCACGCTGAAAATATTCCTTCCGTAGACAAAGAGCTGCCAAGGATTATTTCCGATTTTAAACAGATAGCCGAATCTGACATTAACAAGCGTATAGGGATCAGTTTGTCCATAGCCATTCGGGAAAATACGGTTGGTGGCGTCGATATACCAGGAGCTGACATGCTCCAGGGAAGCTCCAGCTGTCAGGGCCTGGGTAATTTTGTACTCGCCGTCCAGGTAAACCTGGTGCTGGGGAGAGTTAGGTAACCAGGTATCCTTGTAGATAACTCCAGCATCAAGGGTCTCAACCGAGATGTATTTAAAGTTCGAGTAAGTGTAGGCCAATCTCAAGGCCAGGCCTTCAGCAGCGAACCAGCTTAAAGAAGTCTCCAGTCCGTAACGTTTAGTCGAGCCGACATTCCCGTAGAAGGTCTCCAGAGGTCTTGTTTTCATCCTGTACCGGCCAAAATCATTCTCGGTTCTCAGATGAAAGAAGGCTACATCATAAACCAGTGAATTCGCCAGAGTTCCTCTTGCTCCAATTTCTTCACCGCGAGTAGTTGCCGCTTTCAGCTGGGTGTTGTATCCGCCATAAGAATAGGGGTTATTAACAAGTTCTTCAGTTCCTGGTGGTAGAAATCCGCTGCCCCAGCTCGCATAGAGTCCAAAGACAGAAATGGGATTCCAGGCGACGCCAATTCGACCGGTCGTCTTTTTGTAGGCAACTTTACCGGAAAGGTCAATGCCGCCTCCTTTAAAATTGTCCTCCAGTTCATTGTTGATTCTGTCATAGCGAAGGCTTAAAGAAATGCTCCAGGACTGGCCGAGATCTAAACGGTTGATCAGGAAAATCCCGGTTCCGGCCTGGGTCATGATTTGGTCTGATTGCAGTTCAGGGCCTTCAACAGCATTTCCGAGATTGGGATGCTTATATTCATCGAGAGACTGATAGCCATAGTCAACGCCGAGGCTCAGATGATTTTTTAGCCTGCCTTCACCTGCACTATGATTTAGTTGAAGGGAGAAATTGGGAGTACTATAACTTCGGTGAATAACGGAAGAGGGTACTGCTTCTTCGTATTTAGTATGGCGCAGATAAGCAGAAACAGTCAGGTCAAGATTAGAGGCCAGCGAAAAGGATCCATTTATTCCGGTGGTCAATCTTTTTGTATCCTGGTATTCATTGAACCTATAAGAATCAGGGTTGGCTAACCGCCGCAGTTTATCGGGATCAGAGCTGAACCAGGATAAATTCAGGCCTTCCGGATTCTCATTGAAGAAATCAGTCCAGCCAATGACGAAAGTCAACCTTTTAGCTTTAGACGTCTTCAGATTAAATTTTCCGTAGAAATTCTTGGCCGAATACTTCGAGTGTTCGCGATAACCGTCGCCGGAAAGACCGGAACCTGAAATTCGGTAATTAAGGCCACCGACAGTTCCTCCAGCTTCGGCCTGACCTTTATAAAAGCCATAAGAACCCCGGGCTAGGAAACCACGAAGAGCGAACGGAATCTGGTCGCCATCTCTAGTGAAGATATTCAGAACACCGCCTGAAGAGCCACTGCCGTAAAGAGCTGCGGCAGGACCACGCAGGACCTCGATCTTGTTAACTGTGGCCCAATCGACATCATAGAAATCGGGGACAAATCCCGTAGGGTCATTAAGGGATATTCCGTCGACCAGGGCTTTGATACCCCGGGTGCCCCGTTCAGTTAGAATTCCTATGCCCCTTATATAGAAATGAAGACGTTCGCCGGCTGCTTGATTATCAACTCTTACTCCAGGAACTAGCTTCATAACTTCGTCAAGAGCGATCGATTTTGGTATTAATTGAAGAAGAGGGGTGCTAACCACAGTGGTGGCTGCCGGGTTTTCCTTGAGAGGGATTTCTATCCTCGGAGCTGTGACCGTAATTTCGAAGGTTTGGGCCTGCTGGGTTGTGGTCTGCTTTTCTTCCTTTTTAGACTCCTGCTTGTCTGTCTTTTCTTGAGCCAGAAGGTAGGTCCCGAAAATTATTAAGGAAAAAATTAAAGCGAAAATCCTTAAAGCTTTAAAAGATGATTTGAACACTTTTGAGCCTCCTGAGAGCTGAGAAGAAAATCCATGAACTAAGAAAAAGATTAGCATCCCCTTTAGCCTTCTGTCAATGATTTGTAGGCTCAATGACGAAAAGCCTACCTCCATTTGACAACTAAATTTTTTTTATTATATAGTCTAACCATTAGAGGGGATAGATTATATTTCATCTAAGAAATATTATTTAAATTAAATAAGAAGGAGGGTATCGATGGCAAAAGAAAAACTGGGCCGGAGACAAGCTCTGGATCGCTTATTGAAAATAATTGCTGTTGCCACAGGATTGAGTGTTTCCGAGCTTAAATCATTGCTTTCTTCCCCCCAGAAAGAGTTAAAAACACAAAAAACGATAATATTCCGGAAGTCGGCTAATAAATCTGTTAAGCTCTTGAAAGTGCTGGTTGAAAACTCAAGGGCTGTCTTCGAAAATGAATTTGGACGAATGACACCAGTAAGAGAAATTCCTCAGACTCAATTGCTCCCTGAAATTAAACATATTTTCCCCCGAATGCCCAAATTGAGCGAACAGTTTCTTGAGGATATGGGTGATATAGGACATCTAACTGATAGAAACTTTGGCAATCCTGATTATTTCAAAGATGGGATTATTCAAGGATTTATATGCGCAGGGGTGAATACATGTTCAGGTCAGGATGTAGATGGAGGAAGCGGATGTGCTGGAACAAATGAATGCAATGGTCAGAGTTGCGATTCTTATGTTTGCGCAGGAAATGATTGTGATGGCCAGAATTGCGGCACCTTTGACTACTGTGAAGGTAACAAAACATCTATTGTTTGTGACGGCGAGCAATGCGATCAATTTATAATTTCTGTTGGTGAATTGCAGCAAAATATAAGAGATCCCTACATACAGTTGCTTCTCGATAGATACAATGTCACCAGAGCGTCGGATCTGGCCACACAGCTCAATAAAATGTTTGCCCAGCGCAGAGGGCAATTTAGAACTCGGATAAAATAAGCCCCTATTCTTTTTATTCCTTAATTCTTAATAAGAGATGAAGGTATCTTCTTATAATAAAAGTGTATGCTTGCCTGACGGTACCTATCTCCTTTTCAATTTCTATACACTGACCCTTATTGAGCTAAAAAGCGCAGAATCCAAAATTGCAGAGGAAATATTAAAAAATCCTGATAAAACTCATGATAACAAAAAAATTACAGGTTTAAAGAAACTCCTTATTGAAAAAGGCTTTATCATCGATGATAGCATCAATGAGCTTGATCTTTTAAAAAAATTCCATTGCGCGTCTCTTCTTCAAAAAAAGAATTTGGGATTAACGATTGTTCCTACCCTTGCCTGTAATTTTCGCTGCACATATTGTTACGAAACAGGGATTGCCCAGACAATGAGTAAAGAAGTCGAATTGGCTCTTCTTCAATTTGTCAAGAAAAATATTCAAAGGGAAGGCAGTTTATCTGTGACCTGGTTTGGTGGAGAGCCCTTGCTTCGGATGGACGCCATAGAAAGACTGTCGAAGGAATTTATTAAAACCTGCGACAATTATGAGGTGAGCTATTCCGCCAGCATGATCACTAATGGTTACCATCTTAACAAAGAAAATGTAGAGAGACTGCAAAAATTAAAGGTTAAAAGCGCCCAGGTGACCCTTGATGGCCCTCCTGCTATCCATGACAAGAGAAGGCCTCTAAAGAATGGAGGAAATACATTCAAAAAAATATTGAATAATATTAAAGAAGCTTCTGAAAGAATCTCGATAAGATTGCGCATGAATGTTGACGAGAAAAATAGGGGAAGTATTGATGACATGCTGGATATTCTCCTGCGGGAAAAAATGGAGAAGCAAGTTGGCTTTTATCTAGGGCAGACCTATCCTTACACATCAGCCTGTGGCGACATAGCTGGCTCCTGTTTATCTGATGAAGATTTTTCTCTGTTGGGCTTAGAGACTTTAATGAAGATGGTAAATCTTTGTTTCACCTCTGTCTTCAATATGCCTTCGAAAAAAGATCAATTTTGCCTGGCAGATGGCAAAAATGCTTTTGTCATTACCCCTTCAGGGAGAATCGTCAATTGCTGGAATGATGTGGATAATCCAGCTTCAGAAACAGGGCATCTCCTTAAGCCTGCGACTCAAAAGATGAAGAAAAATAGGGAAAGGTGGTGGCTTAGAAACCCTTTTGAACTTGAATGTTCTCAATGTCTTTTGCTTCCCATCTGTATGGGAGGTTGTCCTTACATCTATCTAAGGACTGGGAAACTCAATTGCCATAAATGGAAACATCATCTTGAGGAAAGCATAGCATTCTATTGGTTTCTCAAAAAAATCAAGAAGGAAGCGGAAATCATCCGGGAATTCCAAAAGACTGTCGAATTAGTGAAAGAACTAAAAGAGGATATTTCCCGAGGGGACACCCTTTAAAAAAATATTTTTTTGTGATAATTAGTTTTAGAGTAGTTTGAGCCTTGAATAATATGAAAAGAATGCTCAAAGTAAGAAAAAGAATTTTTCTTCTGGTCCTGTTTATTTTATTGACTCTCTCTGCCTGGGCGCATAAGCCCCTCTCTCTCCGGGGCTTGTATGGCAATGCCGCAAGCGCCCTTCAGGTTCGAGACATCGATGTCTCCCAGGTAGCCTACTACGAAATCACTCCTCAATCACCTCAACTCTGGCTGACATTCGAGATAAGCAAAAAGAGCAATCTGTATCTTTCAGCGGGCATTCCGGTTATCCAGCGAATGAAAGATTTTCGGCCAGCAATGGCTGTCCTTGGGCTGGGTTTGCCTCCACTGGCTTTGCCCTTTGCCATCCCAGAAGGATATGGAGGCTGGATACTTGAAACATCGATTGTAAAGGAACCGAAGTTCTTTCATGAGCCATTTACTGGAACTGACTCCTGGATTTTCCGCGAAGATGAGCTATTTCTCCCTGGTCCAGGCCGCTACTACATCGTCCTTTATTCTCCACAAAACGATTCAGGCAAGCTCTGGGCAGCCATTGGAAAAAGAGAAGCTTTTGGAATCCAGGATTTTCTCCGTCTCCCGCTCATTGTCGCTGATGTGCGTAGCTTCCATGAGGTTAAAGGAAGCCCCACCTGGTTAAAAATAGTCACTCTGATCCTCTTTGCTCTGGCTGGACTTGTCTTCTGGCGCCTTTCGAGGAAGGGAACTCGTTCATAAAAAACGAGCGATCCACTACAAATATCAAGTGCTTTTCTCTTTCTGCTCGCATCTTCTATTTCTCCTTCATGCCGGCCCAGAACAAAAGCAGCTCTTTATTTGACAGTCTGAAAAAATGAATGTATAAGAACTCAAGCGGGAATGAAAGCGAAGCTCATGCTCATCGAGCTTGGTGGCCTGGGGGAAGTCATCCTTCAATTTCTAGTCAGGGAAAAAGGCCTAGGAGAAATTGTTGTCTGCAGCCGCAATAGAGAGCGAGGCCAGGCTAAGTGCAACCTGGCCAAGCTTGCTGCTATAGCTCAAGGCTACACTCCTTCCCTGTCTTTTTCGCCTCTTGACCTGAATGATAAAGGCGCTGTCATTCGCATCCTTCAAAAAGAATCTCCGGATATTATCCTCAACACAGCCAGCCTCCGTTCCTGGTGGTTGCTTGACCTCCTTCCGCCAGAGCCAGCTTCTCTTCTCAAGCAAGCAGGATTTGGGGTCTGGCTCCCTTTTCATCTGACACTAACCCTGAAATTGATGCAGGCTGTCTACGAATCAAAATATTCAGGCATGTCTCTTATCGCTCCTTTTCCAGACGTAATTAACTGCATTCTTGAACGGCTCCGTTTGACTGCAACCTGTGGAGTTGGCAATCTCGATGAAGTTGTGCCTAAAGTCCGGCTTCTTGCTGCTGCTAAATTGAATGTCCCTATTGAAGAGATTCGCGTCTTCTTAGTCGCCCATCATGCTCTAGAAGCGTTTGCCTTTGGCAAGTCTCTCAAAGAAATCCCTCCCTATTTTTTGCGAATTGAACATCAGAGAAAGGATGTCACTCAGGAAGTGGATGGAGAGAGGCTTCTTTTCGCTCCCTTTGATTTCCCTCCTGGGCCTTCGATTCATTATCTGACTGCAGGCTCGACTCTGAGACTTATCAGAGCTCTTCTCTCTGAAAAAGAGGTTCTTCTCCACGCCCCTTCCCCGCATGGCCTTCCTGGCGGCTATCCAATTATCGCTTCACATAAAGGGATAAAAGTTTTGCCCATCAAAGGCATCTCTCTTGAACAAGCTATCGCTCTCAACGAGCGTTCTCATCGCTTTGACGGGATCGAAAAAATCGAGCCTGATGGGACAGTTGTTTTTTGCCAAGAAGATGCTGAGGTGCTCAGGAAAACACTCGGCTATGACTTTCGAAAACTTTCTCCCTGGGACTCAGAACGCAGAGCCAAAGAGCTTGATGCCCGGTTTCGGGAATATGCAGGGAGATTTGGTGTGAAAATTTAATTTAGAGGAGGTGATTCTCTTGCCATATTCCACAGAAAAATCCAGAAGTCTCTTCGAACGGGCTCTGAGAGTTTTGATTGAAGGAGGGAGTTCTCCTTCCCGGGGTCCGGCCAATTATGGAGATTACCCCATTTTTATTGATCGAGGGAAGGATTCTAAAGTCTTCGACGTTGATGGAAATTCCTATGTTGACTGGATGATGGCCTATGGCGCACTACCGCTGGGACATGCCCACCCTTCAATTATTGAAGCTGTGAAGGAGGCCGTTTCATCTGGGACGCTCTTTGCCGCTGCTACAGAGATAGAAGTTGAGGTGGCAGAGATTCTGCAAAGAATTATCCCTAGCGCAGAACGTGTCCGTTTTGCCAACACTGGGACAGAGGCGGCCATGGCAGCTATTCGCCTTGCCCGCGGTTTTACTGGAAAGCCGAAGTTTATCAAATTCGAGGGCCATTACCATGGCTGGTACGATGATTTCTTGGTCAACGCCCACCCTCATCCTCTTCCTTCCCTTGGTCACCGCAACGACCCAATCAAAATCGCAGATAGCTCAGGACTTAACCGTCATGCCCTCGCTGATACCATTGTCATTCCTTGGAATGATATTCAGGCTGTTGAGCGAGCCATAGAAACCTATCGAGGCCAGATCGCAGCAGTGATCACAGAAGGGATTATGGCCAACATGGGGGTCATTGCTCCCAAACAAGGTTACCTGGAAGCCTTGCGAAAAATCACCGAGGAGAACAATATCCTTCTCATCCTGGATGAAACTGTGACAGGCTTCCGCATTGCTCCAGGAGGCTGTCAGGAATATTACCAAATTAAGCCCGATCTTTGCACCTTTGGAAAAGCACTCGGCTCAGGATTTCCTGTGGCCTGCTTTGCTGGCCGGGCTGAGATCATGGAAGCCCTTTCCTGGGGTGGAGTCCTTCATTATGGGACACAGAATGCCTCTCGCATCGGACTCTTTGCCGCAAGGGCCAGCCTTAAAGAATTGCTTAAGGATAAGGGTAAAGCCTTTAATTATATGTGGACAATCGGCGATAAACTCTGCGTCGGAATCCAAAAACTATTCAGAGAGTTTGGCATTCAGGCCATTGTCCAGAGTGTTGGCCCCATGTTCCAGATCATGTTCACCACTAAGCCTTTTATTCGTGACTATCGCGAATTCTGTGCCTCTGTTGACAGGGCAAAATACCAAAAATTCAGCCTGGCCCTTTTTGAGTATGGAGTCTATATGAGCCCTTCAGCTTCGCTCCATTCTGTAGCAACTTTGGCCCATAGGGAGGATGACATTGCTTTTACTTTAGAGGCAATGAGAAATGTCCTTAAAGATGGAAAAATCTAAGGCTTTAAGAAGGAAGAAGATTCTTGAGGGCAAGGTCGCTCTCGTTACAGGAGGAGCCTCTGGAATCGGAAAAGCTACAGCTCTGCTCTTTGCCAGAGAAGGGGCAAAGGTTTCGCTTGTGGACCTGGAGAGCCGAGGCGGCCAGAATGTTGTCCGCTCGATTAAGCAAAGAGGAGGGAAAGCAATTTTTATCCAGGCTGATGTCAGCAGAGCTGACGACTGCAACCAAGCTGTTAAGAAAACATTTAAGAATTTTGGAAAAATTGACATTCTCTACAATTGCGCCGGGATTATCCGCAGAGCCACAGTTATGGAGACAAGTGAAGAGGAATGGGAGAGAGTGATTGACATAAATGTCAAGTCCATTTTCCTTATATCTAAATCAGTCATTCCCCTTATGGATAAATCAGGAGGCGGCGTGATTATTAATGTTGCCTCTGCTTGGGGTCTTGTTGGCGGTGAAAAAGCAGCTGCTTACTGCGCCTCTAAAGGAGCAGTCGTTCAACTGACTAAAGCCATGGCCATTGACCACGCCAAGCAGAAGATTCGGGTCAACTGCCTCTGCCCTGGCGATATTGACACTCCGCTTCTTCGCCAGGAAGCCCGCCAGCTCAAAGAACCTTTAAGAAAATTTTTAAAAGAAGGAGCCAGGCGTCCTCTGAGGCGTATCGGAAGGCCTGAAGAAATAGCCAAGGCGGCTCTTTTCCTTGCTAGCGATGCTTCCTCCTACATGACTGGCGCATCTCTGGTCATTGACGGCGGTGGAACTGCAGGCTGAGTCGGATTTTTCTTTTTCCTGTATCGATTATCCACCGGCAATATACTCTTTGTTAAGATGAATGGGGACAGGCACCTTTCCCAGTCAGAGTGGCATTATTATCTTTTATCTCGTTTCGATAGTGAATGATTTACATCTTTAAAGATGAGCATGGAGAATTTACAGGGAAAACAAAAAAGCGGTGAACGGCCTTCTCACTCAGGTCAGAGCGCTGCGGAAGACCGCATACTGCTTA
>CAZPAX010000018.1:0-11413 GCA_964584535.1 uncultured Eubacteriales bacterium | reverse complement strand
GGTGAACGGCCTTCTCACTCAGGTCAGAGCGCTGCGGAAGACCGCATACTGCTTACGCAAGATTTGACGCTTCGGAACTCATAACAAGGACCTGTACCCGATACTTAATCTTCGAGCCCGACCGTTCACCAGCAGAGATATTATACAAAAGGCTTCATTCTGTCAATAATCAGTCAGCATTAGAGATAAAGGAGAATGTGCTCCTTCTTCTACATTCCTTACTGGTGATGTTTCTTCCCACATGACTGGAGCATCTTTGGATAGAGGAAAACTGATTGACAGGATAAGAGCTACTTTTGTATATTCCAGAGGAACACAAAATTAAAATGGCCAATATTTTTATAGCCATAATTTTCTAAGGAGGTAAAAAATGAAGGTAAAAAAGCTATTTTTTATGGCAGGAATGTTTTTTATTGTCCTTGCCCTTATCAGCGTTCTTACTTTTAGCTCGAATAATGCTGAAAAGTGCGCTTCTTGCTCGAAGGAACTGGTTCTGGATGCCTGCACTGTCATCATGGTCGGCAAGAATGCCTCAACAGATGGATCTGTGATGACAACCCACACCTGTGACTGCGGCTTTTGTGATTGGACCTGGCGTTATGTTCCTGCAGCTGATCACGAACCCGGCTCAAAGCGCAAAATCTATCGTGTCGACCAATTCAGGAGCTGGGCGCCGAGTGTTGGATTGAAATGGGAGAGGTACAAGGATGATTTTACAGGGCTGGAAATTCCCGAGGTTCCTCATACTTACGCTTACGTCCATGGTGCTTTCGGGTATATGAACGACCAGCAAGTTGCCTTGGGCGAGTCGACAATTGGCTGCCGCCCGAAAATGGAAAACCCCACTCCTGCTGCCAAATTTGATATCACCATGCTGACCTTGATTGCCATGGAGAGAGCAAAAACAGCCAGAGAGGCCATAAAAATCATGGGGGAGCTCGGGGAAAAATATGGATATGGATTCACGGATACAGGGGAGATGCTGGCTCTGGCTGACCCGAATGAAGTCTGGATTTTTGAGATCATGCCTGTTGGCCCACTCTGGACTCCTCAGAGCGGAAAGCCAGGGGCTGTCTGGTGTGCACAGAGAATTCCAGATGATCATGTCAGCGTCTGCCCGAATGAATCGCGGATTGGTGAGATCGATCTTAAAAATCCCGGTTACTTCATGGCTTCGCCTAATGTCATTTCTTTTGCCGTTGAACAGGGCTTCTATGACCCCAAAAGCGGCAATCCTTTTAACTGGAAGAAGGCCTACTCCCCCAGTGAATACAGCGCCGCAGGCAGTAAGGGAGCAAGAGCCCGGCTCTGGCGCATTCTCGATCTTGTCGCCCCCTCTCAGAAATTTAGCCCGGAAACGCCAAATATGGAGCTTCCTGTCTCAGTCAAGCCAGAGAAAAAGCTTTCTGTTTACGATGTGATGATGATGACCCGGGATAAATACGAGGGGACTCCCTTTTATACAGCAAGAGGCCTTCAGGGAGGAGCTTTTTCTAATCCGAACCATATTCCTTACGGTTTTGAGGTTGACGGCGAAAAATACAATACCCCGCGCATGACTAGCGTCAATCGCGCCGAATATGTAACTGTCACCCAATCGAGGGGATGGCTTCCCAATCCAATCGGCGGGATTGTCTGGCTCTGCTTTGGCGCCCAGGACACTTCCTGTTATATGCCCCTCTATGCCGCAATCAAAGGAATTCCAAAGTCCTTTGAGATTGGCGACCACTGGGAATTTAGCCGTGCCTCAGCCCGCTGGGCTTTTGATTATGTGGACTTCCATACTCAGGTTCTCTATTCTTATGCCATTGAAGATGTCAGAAAAGCTCAAGAAAAGTGGGAAAAATCGGCTGTGGAGAGAACTCCTTTGATCGATAAATTTGCTGAAGAGCTCTACAAGAAGGATCCTACTCAAGCCAGCCAGTTTCTAACAGATTATTGCCTCAACAATGCCAACCGCGTGATTGACGCCTGGTGGGAGCTAGGCGACCAGTTGCTGGTCAAGTATAATCACCTCTGGATATTCGACACCCAGACAAGAAAGAGACTCCCCTTAAAATACCCTGACTGGTGGCTCAGGGAGCTTGTCAAATACAATCAACTTGTTCCCGAAGAAAAAGAGAAAAAGAAGTAATGTCTGACCCCCCCTATCCTGAAGGAGTCCTATGATGACTGATCCACAGGGAAAAAAACAGAAATTTCCAGCGACATTCTGGATGGCCAACTCCATAGAGCTCTTCGAGCGGGCAGCCTATTATTCAATGGCCTCTTTCATGGTTATTTATCTCAAAGAAATTCTCGGTATGCGGCCTGCCTTCGCCACATTTCTGAACGGCTCTCTCCTCTGGGGACTCATCTATTTTATGCCCATTCTCTCTGGGACACTGGCTGACAAATACGGATTCAAGAGGTCGCTGACTGTCTCTTTTTTGATGATATCCTTAGGCTATTTCGTTACAGGCAATGTCCAAAATTTCTGGCCCGCAATCTCGGGAAAAGGCGGCCCTGAGGCCATTGACTACACCATGCCCATTATCATGGGCATCCTCCTTATTGGCATCGGTGGCTCTGTGGTCAAACCCTGTATTGCCGGAACTGTCCAGAAAACATCAGGACTCAGGGCCACTCTGGGATTTGGCATCTTCTATATGATAATCAACATCGGCTCCATCACAGGCAGAGGGGTTTCCTATTTCATTCGGACCCGAATGGGAATTCCGGCCATCTTCACTTATGCTGCCGCCATATTTGCCTTGATTGGCCTGGCCATTGTGATTTTTCTCTACCGAGAGCCAGAATATGTCAGCGACGGCAAAAAAGATGATCAAAAAGTCCAGAAAAGAACGCTGGGCCAGGCTATCCTGGGCATTTTTATCGTCCTGAGCAACGTCAAATTCGTCTTTTTTATCATTGTTATCGGCCTTTACTGGTTTCTCTATGTCCAGCTCTATAACCTCGTGCCTCTTTTTCTGAGATTCATCGATCCCAATGCGCCGGTTGAACTTTATACATTGGCCAATCCTGTGATGATTGTCTGCCTCCAGCTCTTCATCACCAAAATTGTTAAACGATGGACTCCAATTAAATCGATTATCCTGGGAATAGCTGTCACCACATCGGGTATGCTTCTCAATGTCCTGCCACCTCTCCTTTTTTCTGATCTTTCCCAAAGAACGAGTCTCATCGGCCTTTCTATTCCCATTGCCGGAATCTTTCTTATTGTCTCCATCGCTTCCATGGCCGTAGGGGAAATGATGGCCTCTCCACGAATTTATGAATATCTCGGAGGGATTGCGCCTCGAGGACAAGAGGGGCTCTACCTTGGCTATGCCAACCTGCCCATAGCCCTAGGCAGCATTTTCGGAGGCCCGTTGGGCGGCAGGCTCTTTGAACGTTTCATCTCTGACCCTTTAAAAGCGGGAAAGCCGGTCAATACCCTGACCATGTGGATCATCATTACCGGCGTCGGCGTCCTGTCCATGATCGGAATGTCCATCTATGACAGGTTGCTGGCCAAGAGTCAGAAAAAAAGCTAAAAAATAGGCAAAATTGGAATTATGGGGACCGAAAAAATAGCCATCCTCTTCAATCCATCAGCGGGTAAAGGAAAAGCCCTACGAGAAAAAGAACAAATGGAGAAATCTCTCCGTCGCCTTGAAATTCCTTACGACCTCTTTGTCAGCGAGAGTGAAGAGAATTTGAGAGAGCTTGCCAAGCGAAATTCAGAGAAATACAGAATTCTTGTCGGAGTTGGAGGAGATTCAACATTCAATATCATAGTCAATGAGATTCGAAAAGCAGGGGCTACGGTGAATTTCGGGATGATCGGCTTAGGCTCTTCGAATGATATCACCAAAGAATTCGATTTAGACTCTCTGGAGAAATCATGTCAGGCCTTAAAAAGAGGAAGAACAAAGAGAATCGATTTAGGATATATTGCTGAGGATAAGGCAATATTGAGATACTTTTTGGGACAGGCTAATATAGGCCTGGGAGTTATGGTCAATAAGCATGTGGAAGAGCTTGGACGAAGAAAGCCAGGGTTGGCGAAAAAGCAGACATTGGCTGGAGTTCTGGCTGTCATCGATTCTTATCGGTCAAAAAAAATTCCTATTCCGCTAACTATAGAATCAGAAAAGGACAGGGTTGAGGGTGAGTTCATCCTGACCATTTTTAGCAACATCCGCTACTGGGCAACAGGAAGAAAGATAGCGCCTTTCGCCCTGCCCGACGATGGGATGCTGGACGGCTGCCTTATCCATAAATGCAATTTTCCGAGACTTATCTCTATCGCCTTGCTAGCAAGAGCTGGAAAGCACTCCAAAGCTAAAGAAGTCAGAATGCTTCAGTCGCCTTACTTTGAAATCTCTTCCCAAGAGAGCTTTAAAATCCAGACTGACGGGGAAATCGTTGGCGGCCTCAACGGGTCTTCCTGTTTTAAAAAAATCCAAATCAAAATCATTCCTCAGGCTCTAATTCTCATCTGTTAATAGGAAAAATGCACATAGACAAAAATCCCATCGAAAAAATCAGAAAAGAAGCAAGAAGATTTTTTTCTCAAGCGCGAGGAAGTCATAACTGGGACCACACAGAAAGAGTTTACGAGCTTTGCTTGCGAATCGGGAAAAAGGAAAAGGCAAACCTCAAGATCCTCAGGCTTGCCGCTTTGCTTCATGATATCGGAAGGGAAGAAGAAGATAGATCAAATGGAAAAATCTGTCACACAGAAAGAGGAGTGGCGTTGGCGAGAAAACTCCTGGAAAAGTATCATCTTGAAAAAGAGAAAATCGAAAAGATCCTCCATTGCATCAAAACTCACCGTTTTCGAAAGCGAATCATCCCAAAGTCCAAAGAAGCAAGAATTCTTTTTGATGCAGACAAGCTGGACTCGATCGGGGCTATCGGAATAGGAAGGGCTTTTCTCTTTGCCGGAGAAGTCGGGGCGAGGTTGCATAACAAAGGCATTGATGTCAAAAAAACAAAGCCTTACACAAAAGAAGATACAGCTTATAGAGAATTCTTGGTTAAGTTGAGTAAAATCAAAGACAGAATGTTTACCAGAGAGGGAAAGAGAATAGCCAGAGAAAGACACAAGTTCATGGTCGAATTTTTTGAGAGACTGAACAAAGAAGTCGATGGCCTTCTCTGATATCATCTTAATTGATAGATCGCCCTCCTAAAGAAGGCAACTTTCTGGAAAAAGCAGAGATGATGAAAAAGATGGCGGTAGAACCTAAAACCGAGGTCATGAAGGGAGCCTGGAGATTGAGGATATATTGCCCCACAAGTGTAAGGACCAGGCCTGTGAGGAGGGTGGCTATAGCGGCAATTCTTCCTCCACTCTTAGTATAAAATCCTAGCATTGTGATGACCAGCACTCCTGCTGTGCCTAAGGCTGAAGCAGTCAGCACCAAGTTATAGATTCCGCCTCCACTCGTGGCAATAAAAGAAGCCAGAATACCAGAGGCTGCCACAGTGAGTCTGGCAATCAGAACGCGGGATCGCTGGCCTCTCACAGAAAAGAGGGAAAAAATCAAATTGTGAGAGAAGAGAGCTGAAATGGCAAGCAAGATACTGTCTATGGTGGAAAGAATGGCTGAAATCAGGGCGCCCACGAAGATGAGAAAAAGTATTTGGGGCAAAAACTGATCAGCGAATTTGATCAGGAATTGTTCAGGATCTCCAACACCTGGAAGGAGAGAAGGCCCGATAAGCCCCAGAAAAACTGGGATAGAACCTACTGCCAGGTAGATACTGAAGCCAATAAAGCTTGCATTTCGGGCAATCCGGATAGATTTTGCAGCGAGGATGCGGGCTATAGCCTCCTGGGTAACCAAAGATCCAAGAATGGGAACCATCCATCTGTCGATTCGCTCCAGAAAAGTCTCCTGGGGTCGAATAAAACTCAACCGGCTGTGATCCATAGCCGTCAAAATTTCCGGTAATCCATGAACATTATTCAAAGTGAAAACGAGAAGAAAAGCCAGTCCGAAAATGATCACAATACCTTGGAGGAAGTCAGTATAGATATCGCCTAACAAACCACCCAAATATGTATAAAGGACAACGAAAATCGTTGAGAGAACAATGGTCAGTGAAACAGGCAAGTATGTGGTTGCTGAAATGATCTGGCCAAAGGCTCTAAGCTGGGCAGCAGCCCAGAATAGAGAAGAGGGAATCATAATCCAGATAGCCAATTTTTCAACAACCGCACCGTATCGTTCCTGGAAATAATCAGCCAGTGTGATGTAGTTTCCGCGGCGAAGTCTTCCAGCCAGAAGAAGACCCATGAGTAGAAGACAAAGGCTAAAGCCAAAGGGGTCAGCCCGGCTTCCTGATAGGCCTGAAACATAGACTGCTCCTGAAGACCCCATACAGGTTTCTGCGCCAAACCATGTGGCAAAAAGGGAGAAAGAAACCATGGGAAGCGAGACGTTGCGGCCACCGAGAAAGTAATCGCTCTCGGTTTTCATTCTTTTGGAAAGCCAGATTCCGATGGCAATCTGAATGGCTAAATAGACAAAGATGAATAAGATATTCAATCCGCTTTTCCTCTTTAGATCGTCTCCTTATTTTCCTTTATTTCCTATTTTTTTTTATCTCGATTCTCTCTTTTCGCTCAAATGCAGCCGGTAAAGATAATCCCCTTCGACTTCCTCAATCAGCTCTACTTTATCCTTAAAATTTTGGAGAAGCTCGACCATCTCTTTCCCTTTTTCAGCACGAAATCCACGGGTATGGATCAATATATATTCAACTTTTAAATTCTCCAAAATGTCAAAAGCCCGTTCATAAGGAAAAAACTCCATAGCCATCATCAGGTTGAAGTAGCCAGGTGGGGAATATCCGCTGTAGCCGTTGACCAGACGTTTCCAGTGATAGATAGAATAATAGATATAAATAGCCTCTCTTGAATTCTCTCGGCTGGATCTTGGCATGGGAAGCTCGATCAAGGCTGAAGTTGAAGGAATTTTTTTAATAGAAAAATAGATAGGCGGGATTTCCTTCCCGACTTTGACCTGAACAAGACGCACAGGGATAGAAGCATATTCAGCCAAAATCAGTCCGCTGAGAGCGAAGGCTAGAAAAATCTTCATGGATTTCTTTCCTGAGATATCAATCAACTGCTTCGCTCCCCAGCCGGCAAGCACAGAAAGTCCCAACATCATAATTACTTCGAGTCTGCCGGGAACTCTTAATCGACTGAACCCCGGTATCCATTTGTAAAGGATGAGATAGGGGCCTTCGATAATCTCCTGGCCCAAAAACTTAATCATGGGACCGAAAGAGAGAATCCAGGCAAAAATCAAAGCAGCGAAATAAAATTGCTGAGCATGGTCGAGAGATTGCCAGGATTTTCTCAGACAGCCTTTTGCTCTTTTATCAAAAGCTATTCTTAAAAGAATCAATACAGCCAGAATAATAATTGGATTTCTCAATCTGTGGATAGATACTCTGAGGCCGCCGAGCCAGAAACTGGTTCCTCCAGTCAGGCCTAAGATGGCTATAAATCCCAAAAATAAAATGATGGAAACATCCCACCAGAAAAAGACTTTCTTCCGCTTCTCGTGCGGCTCTTCTCTTCGAATCTTTCTTCCTTTGATCAACCAGAAGAGCGTTAGAAAAAGGGGAATGATTCCTGGAAAAAGCTGTCTCTCTGCGTCTTGGAGACGGCCTGCGAGCCAACCCCAGGCCAAATTCGAGGGGGGAACAGCCAGGAAATTCTCAAGTTGCGGGGAAAAACGGACAACACTTGCCATTGTCCTCTTAAAAGCCATCTCTCTGTGCACCTTGAGGTAAGGATAAAATAGAGGAAGGAGAATGAGAAGACAGGCCACAGACAAGATTCCCATCTTTAGCCAGAAATTCTTCCTACGGCAAAAAGATTTTTTATAAGCAAAAAAGAGGACAAAGAATCCTACAAAAAGGGTCAGATAGAGTCCATAATGGCCACAACTCAAAGCCTGGAGTATATAGAACGCTGCGATTCCTGCCAGATTTCTCGAAGAAGGATTCTCAAAAAATTTATGGAGGCAGAGAAAACAGAAGGGAATCCAGCCAAAGGATAATAACTCCAAGTGGCTTAGGTGAGCGAATCGGTAAGGGAAAAAAGCAAAAATCAGTCCTGAAATGAAAGCCGAAACCCTGGATCGTGTTAGGTGGAGAACAAGACAATACATCCCTGCTCCACAGAGGAAAAAGGAGAGGATAAAGAGGATATTGTGAGTTAAGATGAAATTGCCGCTCACTGCTGCAATTGGAGCACCCAGAAAACCAAGGGCCAGCATGTTATCCGCATAAAGAAGAGTTCCCTGATGGGGATAAAAGATATTGGCATCCCAGAAATTCTTAAAGCCTGTGCTCAGTCCGCGAAAATCCCAGGCGAGCACCCAGACATTGTAAAGCGGATCTTCGAAATCTGAAGGGACATGGTCGGCTATATTTAGCAGAAGTGGAAAAGTCATTCCCAAGGAAAGCAAGCCAAAAAGAAGGAAAACAAAGAAATTTTTACTCAATTTAAAATGAAATTTAAAGCGATTTTTTCTTGGCCAGACAGAGAATCGAGCTCCCCAAAGGAAGATCGATGCGTTTGATGAGCAATGATTCCAGCTTTAATATCCCGAGCAAAATTGCATTCATTCTCTGAGGAAGAGGTCTGAGTTCAGACTCAGGCCGATCTACCTTTTGCCAGATTCTTTTCAGGCTCCTCACAACAGCTAGAGGGAAAAAAAGAAAGAAATTAAAATAAGACATCCTGAGCACAGAAAAATTTGCTTTCTCCAATTTCTCTTTCAGGGATTTCCTGGTATACCTTTCTCGCGTATGAAAGGCAACGTCGTGCCTGCTGTAGAGGAAGTTAAAAGCCGGGCTTGTCAGGAGAAAGTGGCCTCCCTTTCTGAGAATGCGCTGGACTTCAAGAAGAACATCCAAGTCGCTCTTGATGCTTTGATGGTCAAGAACATCCAGAAGAGTGACTAAGTCAAAGCTTGAATTTTTGAAGGGCATTTTCTGGACGTCAGTCTGGATAATGCTCTTCAATCCTCTTTTCTGACAGAAAAAAATGGCTTGCTCTGAAATATCGCAGCCACTGGAATTTCCATATCCTTGAAAAATCTTCAGATTGTAACCTGTGCCACAGCCTGCATCCAGAATTTTTGAGTTTCCCTTCTTTAAAGGCAAAGAGTCGAGAACATTCAATATGATCTTCCGTCTTCCGGCAAACCACCAAAATCTCTCCTCCAGTTCATAGTGCTTTTGATATTCTTCTCTCTCCATTTCTTTTCAATTCTGATTTTTTTGAATCTGCTTGATTGCCTCAGTCACTTCCTGAATTTCATCTTGAGTAAGAGCCAGGCCAGAGGGCAAATAGAATCCCTTCCGAGATAATTCCTCAGCTACAGGAAAGGAAAGAGATTTGTACTCCCTGTCTTCTCTGAAAAGGGGCTGGAGATGAACAGGGATGAAAAATGTCCTCGTCTCTATTCCCTTCTCTTTCAGCTTTCCCATAAGCTCATCTCGTCTAAGGCCAAATTCTTTTTCAACGAGCACAGTATACATCCAGCAGACGCTTCTTGCCCATTCCTTTCGAGGAGGCAAAGTTAAGCCGCAGACAGTGGACAAACAATTTCTGTAGCCTGAAGCTATCCTTTGCTTTATTTCGATAAATCTTTCAATCTCTTCAAGCTGGGCCAATCCCAGGGCAGCCTGGAGATTTGTCATTCTATAATTGAAGCCGAGCTCTGTGTGGAAGAATCTTTTCTGTGGAGAATGGGCTAGATCTTTGAGGCTTCGCGCTTTCTCGGCAATCTTATCGCTTTCAGTCACCACCATTCCGCCTTCACCTGTGGTGACAATTTTGTTGGCATAAAAACTGAAACAGCCGACATGGCCGATAGTCCCGACAGGAAGGGAAGTTGCCCTATCCCTCTTTGAGTAAAATAAGGCGCCCAGTGCTTCAGCAGCATCTTCGACGACAAACAGGTTGAATTCCTCGGAGATGGCCATGATTTCGTCCATCTGACAGGGATGGCCGTAAAGATGGACAGGCAGAATCGCTTTGACCGCCCTATCAGTTCTTTTATCCATGAGGACTTTTTTTGTCCGGCTGTACTTGCATCGCTTCATGATGAATTCTCTAATTTTATTAGGATCAATGTTATAAGTTTCAGGATCCACATCAACGAGTACCGGCTTGGCTCCTGTATAGAGAAGAGCATAAGGAACAGCGATCATGGTTAAGGCTGGAATAATGACTTCATCTCCAGGGCCAAGGCCAAGGCTTGCCAGAGCCAGATGCAAAGCTGTGGTTCCACTTGTCGTGGTTATGGCGTGTTTTATTTTCAGGTACTCAGAAAATTTTTTTTCGAACCTCTGCACATACTCTCCTGCTGAGGAGACCCAGCCTTTTTTTATACAATCAATGACATAGGAGAGTGCATTTTTGGCCATTAGGGGCTGATTAACAGGAATCATTTTCTTCAAAAAAACTTCTTGTCATCATAGCCTGCATAGGGGCCCTGCTTAATTTCAATTATTTTTGAGTCTTCCAAGATCTCAACCCCATGTCCTCCCCTTGCCAGTAGAATTGCGTCTCCTGAATTCAGGACTACTGTTTTCAACCTCATGGCTTTATTATTATAGACATCGACTTTCATCTTTCCTACAAGAACAATCAGGGCTTCTGCTGTTCTGAGAATTTTTCTTCTCACCAATTTATGCCTGTGCCTTTTGACGGTTTTGCCTTTTTTGTGGATGAGAACTCCAAATTGCTGGGAGAAATCCCAAGGAGAGAAAAAATTAACTCCTTGTTGGGAGAAATCTTTTCTCAAGACAATAGCATAGATCTGGTTTCCTTTCTTTATCTTTTCGACCTGATCCATTCCCTATCAGTCCCTTTCTATTTTCGTGAATTTCAGCCTAATTGTAAACAAGATATATTTTGATCCCTTTGCCAGATAATGAAAAAGATTGGTTCCTGTCTTGGAGACCCCTTTTCTTCTGGCCTTGCTCAGATAGGGTATCTCCTTGACCTTATATCCCTTCTTGATCATTCTGTAAATCAAATCAATAAAATCCTCTCCAGAATCCCCGCTCAGTCGAATCTCCTCTAAGACATTCCTTCTTATAGCAATAAAGCCACTGGTGTAATCTTTGAAGGAAAAGCCAAGCAGTCTCTGGATGAATCGATTCAAGAGAAAACTGAGCACATAGGCAAATAGACTATCGCTGCTTCCAGTGATTATCTCCACACCTCCTCCCTGCACATAGCGCGATCCAACAACCGCATCATACCCCTGATCTATTCCCTCTAACAGCTCTTTTATTTTTGAGGGAGGCATGGAAAAATCGCAATCTAGCCAGACAACAATTTCCCCTCTCGAGAAGGCAATCCCTTCATTGAGGGCTGAAACCA
>CAZPAX010000017.1:0-20831 GCA_964584535.1 uncultured Eubacteriales bacterium | reverse complement strand
GCCTGATGGAGCTTACAACAGGAGTTTTAAAGGTATTGGATGCAGGAGAAGCTGATTATGCTCTGCTGAGCTGGGATAAAGAAGGGACAGGCCTTGCTGTTTTAAAAGGAAATAAAAAGAAAGAGTTTGCTGAAAAGGATAATATTCTTCTGACTTTTCTTGGCTTAGGAGGAAAAAACCAGACGAGAATTGAGTACGATCCAGCCAGTGACCAAAATTTTCCCAAGAATATGGTCATTTCTGAGAGGGTTATGCCAGAGAGACGCAGAGAATTTGGAGAGCCAGTTGAAAGTAAAAGCATTTTCTGGAGTGAGGATAAGACGAAGATATTTTTAGGGATAAAAGAACAGGAAAAAGAGGAAGAGGAGAGCAAGGAGCCTGTGGCAAATGTCGATGTCTGGCACTGGAAGGATGAGAGAATCCAATCTGTCCAGATGAGGACTGCCGATAATGACAGAAATTTTACTTTCCGCTCTGTGTTTCACCTTAGTGGAAAGCGCTTCATCCGGCTTGCTGATGAGAAGATGCGTCAAGTGACCATTTCTGAGGATGGCAAATGGGGGATTAGTCGAGACGATAAACCCTATCTCTCGGATATAGAGACCATGCAAGCGGATTACTATCTGGTCAATACGACAACTGGAGAAAGAAAGATCGTTGCGCAGGGCATCCGCCGTTCCATGGGCCTATCTCCAGATAGCCGTTATTTCCTCTTCCTTAAGGACAAGCAGCTCTGGGTCTATGATATTGCGAGGGGGAAAACAATAAATATCTCTGAGAAAGCTGAAGTCAATTTCGTCAATGAAGAGGATGACCATCCCTATGAGAAGCCAGCCTATGGTCTTGCTGGCTGGGCGAAGGATGGAAAAGCAGTCCTTGTCTATCACAAGTATGATCTGTGGAAGTTACCTCTTGATAGAGGAAAACCTGAAAATATCACCATGGGATTGGGAGATAGAGAAGAGATTCGCTTCCGCTACGTAAAATTGGATCCAGAAGAAAAGTTCATCGATACAACAAAACCGATTCTTTTATCTGCTTCTGGGGAATGGACAAAGAAATCCGGTTATTATTCGCTGAGGATAGGGAGTGAGCCGAAGAAGCTCATCTTTGAGGACAAGCTCATTGGCCCTTTGATCAAGGCCAAGAGTGCGGATCGAGTTATCTTTACCGTGGAGAGCTTTGTTGATTTTCCGGATTATTATCTGAGCCGGACAGATTTTTTAAATCCAAAGAAAATCACGGATGCCAATCCTCAGCAGAGTGAATATGCTTGGGGAAGCCGGATCCTGATCGATTATCAGAATAGCCAGGATCTAAAGCTTCAAGGCACTCTGACTCTTCCTGCAGGCTACGAGAAAGGGAACCAATATCCTATGGTTGTTTACATCTATGAGAAGATGTCCAATCGTCATCATCAGTATTCGATGCCGACTTATGATGACCGGCCTCACATGTGTACTTATGCCTCTGATGGTTATTTATTTTTGATGCCTGACATAGTCTATACGATAGGAAGGCCTGGCGATTCAGCTCTGGATTGTGTAGGGAGTGCAGTAAAGAAGGTGATCGAGCTTGGCTATGCCGACCCAAAGCGGATCGGGCTTCAGGGCCATAGCTGGGGAGGCTATGAATCTGCCTTTCTTGTCACTCAAACAGACATGTTCGCCTGCGTTGTTGCTGGCGCAGCGCCTTCTTGCATTGCCACTGAGTACAATCAGATATTCAAAGGCTCAGGTTTTAATAATAACAATTATTATGAGCGTAGTCAGGGCCGGATGGGGACAGACCCTTGGAAAGATACAGAGCTTTATTTCAGTCAATCACCTATTCGCCAGGCAACGAAAATCACAACTCCTTTCCTGCTTCTTCATGGCACAGATGACGGCTCAGTGGACTGGATCGAGTCTTTGGAATACTATAACGCTGCCCGCCGCCTCGGTAAGCGAGTCATCTTCCTTTCCTATCCTGGAGAGCCCCATCATCTGGCTAAAGAAGAGAATCAGAAGGATTTCCTGAAGAGAATGAAGGAATTCTTCGACCATTATCTGAAAGGAACTCCTGCCGCCGACTGGATGGAGAATGGCCTGCCATTTCTTAAAAAGAAATGGAAACAGAGCTGATTGTCGGAGTCGGGGTCAGACTTTTAAAAGTTTTATAATTTACTGAGGATCGAGCTAGGGGTCAGATGGGAAAAAACACTGTTTTCGGGCTCAGACATCTGGGATATCGGGGTCAGACCTTATCATAAGGGTGAGAATAAATCAGGGGTATGTACTGTTCTCTTCTCCATGGGCAATGGGTGACCCCAAATCTGATCCCAGATATCTGACCTCTGTTTGCCTGTCCCTCCTCTGACCCCGAAATCCTTCTTTTAAGTAAATAATAAAACTTTTAAAAGTCTGACCCCGAAATACCTTAATTGACCGATCAATCTGTTTATGACATAATTTTAAAAAATGGTGAAGAGAAATGGCGGTGAAAACTCTAGTTGGGATTCGACGTGAAGATAAGAATCCCTGGGAGAGAAGAGTTCCCCTGATACCTGCCCATGTCCGGGAACTCATGCAGAAATATCCTTTTGAGATTTGGCTTCAGCCATCAAAGATTCGGGTCTTTTCCGATGAAGACTATCTCAGGGAAGGGGCAACAGTCGAGGAAAATCTTTCTGCCTGCTCCCTAATTTTGGCCATCAAGGAGATTCCTCTTCATTTTTTTGAGAGGGAAAAAGTCTATATCTTTTTCTCTCACACAGCAAAAGGCCAGCTTCACAACATGCCGATGCTGAAAAAAATGATGGAGCTTGGCTGCACTCTGATTGATTATGAGAAAATTGTCGACGAAAAGGGCCAGCGATTGCTTTTTTTCGGAAGACAGGCTGGCCAGGCAGGTCTTGTTGACACCCTCTGGGCTCTAGGCCAGAGGCTTGGAAGAGAGGGCATCGAAAATCCTTTTTCTCTGCTCAAACAGACCTATCATTATGGGAGCCTGGTCGAGGCAAAAGAAGTGATTGAAAAAATAGGCTGGCAGATCTCCAAGTCCGGCCTTCCTTTCTCCTTGGTTCCCTTTCTCTGCGGTTTTACAGGATATGGGCATGTCTCTCAAGGAGCCCAGGAGATATTCGATCTCTTGCCTTTTGAGGAGATTCGAGTCTCACAAGTCCGATCTTTCGTCAGAAAGAAGAATTTCTCAGCCAATAAAGTCTATAAAATCGTTTTCAAAGAAGAAGATATGGTTAAGCCAAAATCTTCTGAAATTAAATTTGACCTTCAGGATTACTACCAGAATCCCCAAAAATATAAACCCATTCTGGAGTCTTATCTTCCTTACCTGACCATTTTGGTCAATTGCATCTACTGGGCGCCAAAATATCCAAAATTTGTCACAAAAAAATATCTGAAGAAACTTTTCACTAAAAATGAATCTCCTCGCCTTCGCATAATCGGTGATATTTCCTGTGATATCGAAGGATCTGTGGAGTGCACGGTCAAGGCCACAGATCCAAAGAATCCTGTTTTTGTCTATGACCCTCTCCATGAAGAAGTAAGAAATGGATTCGAGGGAAGGGGAGTGGTGATAATGGCCATCGATAATTTGCCAGCTGAAGTATCGCTCGAGTCTTCTATATTCTTCAGCCAGGCTCTCAAGCCTTTTATCCCGGATATGGCTCTTGCCAATTTTTCAGGAGATTTCTCAAGCTGCCATCTTCCTTGTCCAATCAAAAAGGCTATGATTCTCTATCGAGGCCAATTCACTCCTGATTACGAATATATGAAAAATTTTATAAAATAAATGGTAAGGAGCTCGCCATGAAAAAAATATTAATCCTTGGTGCTGGTTTGGTGGCCAGACCTCTAGTCAGATACCTCCTTGATCAGCCTGATCTTACGGTTGAGGTTGCCAGTCGGACTGTCAGCAAGGCTGAAAAACTTGTCGACAACCATCCCCGCGGGGTTGCCAAAGAATTAAATCTCAAAAATGAAGACATCCTCAAGGATGAAGTTTCAAGAGCAGATCTTGTGATCAGCATGGTTCCCTATTCTTTTCATCCCAAGGTTGCTGAATATTGCATTGCATTTAAAAAACACATGGTTACCACTTCCTATGTCAGCGACGCTATGAAAAAGATGGATGAAGCAGCGAAAAAGGCTGGAATAATGATCCTCAATGAAATTGGCCTTGATCCCGGAATCGACCACATGGAAGCGATGAGGATTATCCACGAAGTCAGGGAGAAGGGAGGGAAGATCGAAGGGTTCACTTCCTACTGTGGCGGATTGCCTGCTCCTGAAGCTAACACCAATCCTTTTGGCTATAAATTTTCTTGGAGCCCGCTAGGAGTGCTTCTAGCCGGAAAAAATTCAGCCCAGTATCTCAAGGACGGGAAGGAAATATTCATCCCGGCCGAAGAACTTTTTGACAACTATTCCATAATCACGATTGAAGGCCTTGGCGATTTTGAAGGCTATCCAAATCGAAATTCCCTTCCCTACGTAGACCTCTATGGGATTCCTGAGACAAAGACTATGCTCCGCGGCACACTCAGATACCCAGGGTGGTGCCAGACGATAAAGAAGATGGTCGAAATCGGTCTCCTGGATCAAACAGAGAAAGAATGGAGTGGGTTAGCCTACAAAGACTTTCTGAGAAAACTGATAAATGCTTCCTCTGAGACAAATCTGAGGAAGGCTCTTGCTTCCATATTAAGGATCGAAGAAAACTCGGAAATCATCAAACGCTTCGAATGGCTTGGCCTAATGAGCGAAGAGAAATTGCCTTTGGAGAAGGGTTCAGCCCTGGATATCCTGGCTGCTCGAATGATTGAGAAACTTAAATACGAAGAGGGTGAGAGAGACATGATTGTTCTCCAGCATGTCTTTGTCGCCTCTTATCCAAAAAAGAAAAAGGAGAAAATCACTTCAACTCTGATCGATTTTGGGATTCCCCATGGCGATTCCTCCATGGCCAGGACAGTAGGCTTGCCAGCAGCCATAGGGACAAGGCTCATTCTGGAGGGGAGGATAAAAAAGACAGGTGTTCATATTCCAGTCCTTCCTGAGATTTACAAGCCCATTCTTAAGGAATTAAGGGAGCTGAAGATTGTTTTTGAAGAGAAAAAGAAGAAAATTTAATAATCCTTTTTAAGGAGGAAGATGTGAAAAGAAAGCCTGCAGTGGCTGGTTACTTCTATCCAGGGAGGCCTGAAGAGCTTAAAAAGATGATCCAGAAAATGGTTGACCCCAAAATGGAGAAGGAGAAGGCCATCTGCCTGGTTTCCCCTCATGCTGGATTTGAGTATTCAGGCCCTGTGGCAGGGGCTGTCTTTTCTTCTGCCCTTCTTCCAGAAACATTCCTTATTCTTGGCCCGAGCCACAGGAATATCCACTCTCGATTTGCTCTGATGAAAAAAGGTCTCTGGGAGACTCCCCTGGGAGATGTTCCTCTCGAGTCTGGCCTGGCAGAACTCATTCTAAATCGTTCATCCCTCATTGAAGAAGATGAGCTAGCTCACAGGAGCGAGCATTCTCTTGAAGTTCAGCTTCCTTTTATTCAATTCTTCATGCCCAATATTTCCCTCGTTCCCCTCTGCATTTCCTACGCTGCCTCTTACCAGGAAATAGAAGAATTGGCCAGGGCAGTTGCCTCTTCCATTAAAGAGTACAACAGGGAAGTTCTGATTGTCGCTTCAACAGATATGAGTCATTATGTGAGCGAGGAGAAGGCTCGGAAGAAAGATTTCTTGGCCATAGAAAAGATTCTCGAGCTTGATGCAAGAGGCCTTTATCAGACTGTCCAGGAGGAAGATATTAGCATGTGCGGTTTTCAACCGACAACTGCCGCGATTCTGGCTTCAAAAGAATTGGGAGCCAAGAAAGCAGAGCTTGTCAAATACCAGACTTCAGGAGAAAGGACAGGAAATTATTTTGAGGTTGTTGGCTATGCAGGAATCAGAATAAGTTGATTTTCTCTCTTCGCTTTTCCCTGTAATTGACAAAATTCAAGACTTAATGCTATAAATTTTTAAAGGAAAGGCGATGAAGAGTCTCATTTTGAGAGAGAAAGATAAAGCGATCCTCAATTTGATTGTTGAGAGTTACCTCCGAATCGGGAAGCCGATAAGTTCAGGATTTATCGCTCAAAAAAAAGAGAGCCTTGATTCGGCGGCAACAATCAGAAATATTATGGCTAAGCTGGAGGATTTTGGCTTCCTTATCCAACCCCATACGTCGGCTGGAAGAATCCCGACAGACAAGGGCTTAAAGTTTTATGTCAACAGCCTGTCGGAGAAAACCCTTCTTCTCAAAGAAAAGGCCAGCTTTCTTCCTGAAGATTTTTCCATGAAAAAGGGCGATCTCAACTCACTGCTCGTGCAGGTGTCAAGATTGTTGGCTGAATACTCTGACAATCTGGGCTTTGTCATTTCCCCTCGAATTTCAAAGATAAATTTTCATCATCTCCATTTCATTAAGGTTGCCGAAGATAAAATCATGATTGTTCTGATCACATCTTTTAACCTTTACTTGACCGAAATTGTTCAGTCAAACGACTCTTTTTCCCAGGCGGAGCTTGACGAAGCTTCCCAGTACATCAACCAGAGCTTTCGAGGGAAAAATCTGACTTTTATTCGTGATTATCTTTTTCAGGAACTCCCCAAATATCACCTAAAATATGAGACACTCATCAATAAGCTCACTTCTCTTCTTAAGACATCCATTGTTCAGGAAGAAGGGGAAAATCAGATTTTTCTGGAAGGGACTTCAAAACTTGTGGGCAAAGTGGAGCTCTTTGACATGGAAAAATTAAAATCCCTTTTCCAGAAGCTTGAAGAGAAAGCAAAGCTAGCCAAGCTCCTCTCTGATTTTATCGCTCTGGATCAGGTCAAAGTCTTGATTGGTTCTGAGCTGAATCTTCCTGATATTTCAGACTGTGCACTTATTCTTTCTCATTATGGATATGAGAATCAGGTCTTGGGATCTCTGGGGATTATAGGTCCCAAGAGAATTCCCTACGGAAGAATTATACCTCTGGTGAACTGTGTGGCCAGAAGATTAAGCCGGACCATAAGCTACTTTCAATAAAGAGGATGACAATGATAGATGAGAAAGATCAAATAGTTCCAAAAGAGGAAAAAGAAAAAGAGCAGGAGGAAGTCAAAGAGCAGATTCCTGAGAAGGAAGATCTGAAGACTTTGAAAAATAAACTTCGCAAGCGAGAAGCGGAAGTGAAACTTCTCAAAAAGGAAAAAGAAGAGCTGAAGGATAAGTATTTGAGGAACCTGGCAGAGATGGAGAATTTGAAAAAGAGACTGGAGAGGGAGAAAAAAGAGTTTTATCAATATGCCCTCGCCGAGTTACTGAAAGAGCTCCTCGTTGTTCTGGATGATTTTGAAAGAGCCTTGCAGATCGCCAATCAAGTCAATGGGAAAAGCTTCCGGGAGGGTGTGGAGATGATATATAAACAGTACCGCGACTTTCTGGCGAAAAAAGGTGTGGTGCCTATGGAGATCCAGGATAAAAAATTTGACCCCAACTTTCATCAAGCCTTTATCACCGAAGAGCGAGAAGACGTGGAAGAGCCAGAAGTTGGGGAGGAGTTGTTGAAAGGCTATTTTCTCCACAGCCGTGTTCTCCGACCGGCCCTGGTTAAAGTTATTATTCCAAAAAAGAAATAAGATGAGTCATGTCATTGGCATTGACCTGGGGACATCATTTTCTTGTGTTGCTTATCTTGAAGGAAATGAGCCAAGGGTCATCCCCAATTTGGAAGGGCAAGCCATAACTCCATCCATTGTCAGTTTCACATCTTCTGGGGAAAGATTGATCGGCAATCTCGCCCTAAGACAGGCAATCACCAATCCGGAAAACACTGTTTATGCTGTCAAAAGAATTATCGGCAGAAAGTACAATTCCCCAGAAGTTTCTGAAGCAAGGAAAAGAGTTGGATACAAAATGGCTGAAGCTTCGAATGGCGATGTCATGATTGAACTCGACAAGAAGATGATCAGCCCCCAGGAAATTTCAGCTATGATTTTGGGCTATTTGAAGCAGTGCGCAGAATCCTATTTTGGAGAGAAAGTGACAGATGCTGTCGTTACAGTCCCCGCTCATTTTGATGATCACCAGAGACAGGCGACAAAAGATGCGGCTCAGATTGCTGGACTGAATGTCCTGCGCGTCATTAATGAGCCAACATCAGCGAGCCTGGCTTACGGCTTAAATACCCGTAAAAATGCACTCATCGCTGTCTTTGATTATGGTGGAGGAACTTTTGATATCACCATCCTGGAGATTAACGAAGGCGTTTTTCATGTTTTGGCTACTAACGGCAATTCTTATCTGGGCGGAGAGGATTTTGACAACCGTATTGTGGAATGGATCTTGAAGGAATTTCAAAACGAAACCAGTATCGACCTATCTCAAGATAAACTGGCTCTTCAAAGAATCAAGGAGGCCTCAGAAAAGGCAAAGCGAGAGCTTTCTTTTACCTTAGAAACAGAGATCAACCTCCCTTTCATCTGCTCGGAAAAGCATGGCTCAAGACACATCAAAAAGAAATTGACCCGCAAGAGATTGGAGGATTTAACAAGAGACCTAGCCGCACAATGTTTTCCTTTTGTTGAGATGGCCCTTAAAGATAGCAAATTGAAGCCCGAAAATATCAATGAGATCATCCTCGTTGGAGGCCAGACCCGGATGCCCCTGATTCGAGAAATGATAAAGGATTTTTTTGGGAAAGAGCCAGTTGAGCATATCGATCCCGAAGAAATTGTGGCCATGGGTGCAGCCATCCAATCAGGAGTCCTGAGGGGGGGGATGAAGGAGATTGTCCTTCTTCTCGACGTGACTCCTTTTTCTCTAGGCATTGAGACCGAGCACGATATTTTTGAAACGATCATTGAAAAGAACACAACAATTCCTACCCGAAAGACCAGACCTTTTACAACTGTTGAGTTCAATCAGAGAAGAGTGAGAATCCACGTTCTCCAGGGAGAAGAAAAGATTGCTTCTCTGAATACATCCTTGGCCACTTTTGATCTGGTTGGAATTGAGCCAGCTCCGGCAGGCGTCCCCCAGATCGATGTCACTTTTGAGATCGATGCTGATGGAATTGTCAAGGTTTCGGCTAAAGATGTTGCTTCTGGCAGAGAACAGAAAATTGAGGTTCGACCTTCCGCGGGTCTGACAAGAGACGAGATAGATTTGATCATCGAGAGAGATCAAGAGAAAACCAAGGGAAGGCTGGAATGACCAAAAGAGATTATTATGAAATTTTGGGCATTCCGAGGAATGCTTCTTCAGAGGAGATCAAAAAAGCCTATCGCCAGATGGCCTTGAAATACCATCCTGATCGCAATCCTGGTAATAAAGGGGCAGAAGAGAGATTCAAAGAAGCTGCAGAAGCCTACAGTGTCCTCGGTGATATAGAGAAAAGGGCAACCTATGATCGGTTTGGCCATGAAGGTCTGAGAGGAGAAGGATTTACGGGTTTTTCAAGCTTCAATTCTTCTATTTTTGAGGAATTTGAGGATATCCTTGGTGATTTCTTTGGCTTTGATTTTGGAGATTTTTTTGGAACAACGCGAACAAGAAAATATTCCCCGCAGAGGGGAAGAGACCTAGCCCTGGAAATAGAAATAACGCTTGAGGAAGCTTCGAGAGGAGTGGAAAAGGAGATTACCCTGAACCGGGCAGAATTGTGTCCTTCCTGTCAGGGATCACGTCTCCATCCTGGGACAAAAAAGGCTGCCTGTCCTTCCTGCCAGGGGAGAGGACAGATTCGCTATCAGCAGGGATTTTTTACCATCTCCCGCACCTGCTCTCATTGCCAGGGAACAGGAGAGATTATCAGCACACCCTGCGAGGAATGCAAAGGCTCTGGCCGGATAAAGAAAAAGAGAGTCTTGAGGGTCAGAATCCCAGAAGGCATAGATGATGGCTCACGTCTGAGAATAGCAGGAGAAGGCGAAGCTGGCGAGGCAGGAGCAGCGGGAGGAGATCTATATGTTGTCACCCGCGTGATGCACCATGATTTTTTTGAAAGAGACAAGAACAACCTCTATTGCCAGATTTCGATCTCTTTTCCCCAGGCTGCCTTGGGAGCCACAGTGGAAATTCCCACTCTTGAAGAGAATGCGATTTTAAGAATTCCGCCCGGCGCCCAATCGGGAGAGGTTTTTCGCTTGAAAGGAAGAGGTATCAGAGATATCAGCAGTCACAGAAAAGGTGATCTCTTTGTGAAAGTTATAGTGAAGACTCCTGAGAATCTTAGCAAAGAACAAAAATCGCTTCTCAAGCAGTTTGCCGAATCGAGAGGCGAGGATTTAGAGGAGCCAGACAGAAGTGTCATCCACAAAATAAAAAATATCGTCCATTAGAGAAAATTTTGACTTCGAATCAGTTCTTTATCAGAAAAAAAAATTTGACTTTCCCTTACATCCTCCTTGATGGAAAAGAGCATCATCATCTGAGCAAAGTCGCTAGGCTCAAAGCCAAGGAAAAAATCTGGCTTTTTGATGAAGAAGGAAGGCGTTATCTGGCCCAGATCGAGGAAATAAGGCCCAAAGAAACACATCTGCTTATCCTTGAGAAAATAGAGAGAGAGGAACCCAAGGTTAAGATCACTCTGGGGCAAGCTTTAGTCAATCAGAAAAAGATGGAGGAAATTATCCGCAGGTCCGTAGAATTGGGCGTGGCCACTTTTGTCCCCTTAAAAACAGCTCGTTCTATCATAAAAATAGAAGTAAAAGCGGAAAGGAAACTGGAAAGGTGGCAGAAAATTGCCCAGGAAGCCTTGAAACAATCAAAAAGATCTTTTATGCCTTTGATCTTACCTCCCCAATCTCTACAGAATTTCCTAAAGGAAGAGGCTTCAGAAATGAAGCTCCTTCTCAGTGAGAACAGGGGAAAATATCTTAGAGATCTTCTCCTCCAGAGAGCTCCGAAATCTAGAAACAAGCCTCCTTCTTCAGTTGTCATTCTCGTTGGCCCAGAAGGCGGCTGGGCAAAGGAGGAAGAGGAATCCATTTTAGACCATGGATTTGAGGCCATCAGTTTGGGAAAGCACACCTTGAGAACAGAAACTGCTTCTCTCTCTGCTCTGGCCCTGATTTCTCATTTTTGGAATTTGTGAGATGTTTCTGCAGGGACAGAAGGTTGGCAAATATGAGATCCTCCGCTCTCTTGGTAGCGGTGGCTTTGGCGCTGTCTTTTTGGCAAAGGATACCTGGCTCGATATCAAAGTTGCCATCAAAGTCCCCCATAAGCAATCTCAAGAGCTTTTCAAACTGCTCAAGGAACCAAGGCTTCAGGCTGCTCTGAATCACCCGAATATTGTCCGCATGCTAGCCGCAGAAAAGGAGAATCGAGTTTTTTTTATGGTTATGGAATACATTAAAGGAAAAACTCTGGAAAAGATATTGGAGAGAGAAAAAATTCTCGATATCAAGAAAGCCGTGGACTATATCAAACAGGTTGCCGCCGGCATTGATCATGCCCATAGAAACAAAATTGTTCATCGTGATTTAAGGCCCTCCAACATCATGGTCTCAGAAGAGGAAATTGTCAAAATCACAGATTTCGGAACATCTGCTTGGCTGAGTAACCTCCCTTATGCTTCAACACGCATCGGCTCCCCACCCTATATGGCTCCTGAACAATTTCTGGGGAAAGCCACTTTTGGATCTGATATTTATTCCATCGGCTGCATTTTTTATGAAATGCTTATTGGCCGGCCTCCCATTTTTGATTCAGATCCTTTCAAAATCCTGGAGAAGGCCCAGCAGGGGAAAATTACTCCTCCTCGATTGAAGAATAACAAGATACCCAGGGAAATTGATGAGATTATCATGAAGTGTCTGGCTTCAAAAGTCGAGGATCGATACGAGCGAGCCTCAGAGATAGTCAGATGTATATCAGATTTTCGGAATAAGGATTTAAAGAAGTCAGAAATTGAGGACATTCTGGGGAGAATAAGAGCGAGAGAGAGGATTGGGGCCGCATTGTGCTGGAATTGCCGTCGGCCGCTGCCTTATAAAGCCAGGAATTGTCCCCATTGTGGAGAAATGATCTGATGAGTTTGACTTGAACCAGAGATTGAGATAAGATGAAGAGCTACATACATTTATCGACTTTGAAAAACCAAAAAGGCATTATATATTTTTTAGAGGAGTAATAGATGAGTCCTTTTAACGAAAATGGAAAAGTTTGGATGAACGGGAAGCTTGTTCCCTGGAAGGAAGCCAACATCCATATTGCTTCCCATGTGATTCATTATGGAACTGCTCTTTTTGAAGGCTTTAGGGCCTACCAGACCCCTAAGGGGACAGCCATTTTTCGCCTTGACGCCCACACCAAGAGGCTTTATAACTCTTGCAAAATCTACCGCATGAATATTCCTTACAGCCAAGAGGAATTCGAAAAAGCAATTATCGAAACTATTCAAGCCAACAAGCTAAAAGCCTGCTACATTCGGCCGATCGTCTATCGGGGATACAAGACTCTCGGAGTAGACCCTTTTCCTAACCCCGTCGACTGCGCCATCCTTATCTGGGACTGGGGAAAATATCTGGGCGATGAAGCTTTGGAAAAAGGGGTTGATGTCAGGGTTTCCTCCTGGCAGAGAATGGCTCCCAATACTTTTCCAGCTTTGGCGAAATCTGGAGCCAATTACATGAACTCCCAGCTGATAAAAATGGAGGCGCTCGTTGAGGGTTACGCAGAAGGAATTGCCCTCAATGTGAGAGGCCATATCAGTGAAGGGAGTGGCGAGAATATTTTCCTCGTCTTCAATGGAGAGATTCACACTCCGCCTCTTTCTTCCTCAATTCTTCCTGGAATCACGAGGGACTCAGTCATTACCCTGGCCAGAGATCTGGGATTTCGAGTAATTGAAGAAACTATCCCCCGGGAGCTGCTCTATATCGCAGATGAAGTCTTCTTTACAGGCTCAGCCGCAGAAATAACCCCCATTCGTTCTATCGATAAGATCGTTATCGGAAATGGAAAAAGGGGGCCTGTCGTCAAGAAGCTTCAGGAAGAGTTTTTTTCTTACATCAACGGAAATAAGAAGGACAAATTTCATTGGTTAACATACATTCGTGTTTAATTTTTAGAGGAGAGGACCATGCATATAGATGACCTTTTAAAAATTGCCATTGAAAGGGATGCTTCTGACCTCCATCTGAAGGCTGGAAATCATCCCATGGTTCGCGTCCATGGAGATCTCCTTCCTCTGACTTCGCTACCCCGCCTAAGCCCAAAGGACACTATGGAGCTAGCTGATCAGATGATGACGGATTACCAGAGGAATAAATTGAAAGAAGATCTTGATTTGGATCTTGCCTATAGCCTTCCCGGCTTTGGAAGGTTCAGAGGAAGCATCTTTTATCAGAGGAGTTCTGTTGCTATTGCTTTGAGAATCATTCCCCTGGAAGTAAAATCCATAAGAGAACTGCTTCTTCCTGAAGTCATAGAGAGAATTGCTTTGATGCAAAGAGGATTGGTTCTGGTGACAGGAACAACAAGCAGCGGTAAAACAACAACACTGGCGGCCATGATTGATCACATCAACATCCACCGCAGGGAGCATGTCATTACCATTGAGGATCCAATTGAATATCTTCACAAGGATAAGAAAAGCACTATTTGCCAGAGAGAGGTGGGATGGGATGTCAAAACTTTTGCCCGAGGTCTGCGCAGCACACTCCGTGAAGACCCGAATGTCATTCTGGTTGGAGAGATGAGAGACCTGGAAACTATCGAAACTGCCCTTCTGGCTGCCGAAACAGGCCATCTCGTCATGAGCGCTCTGCATACCCTTGATGCTCCTGAAACCATCAACCGCATTATCGCTGCTTTCCCTCCCCATCATCAGAAACAGGTCAGGCTCCAACTGGCAAGCATCCTAAAGGCAGTCATTTCCATGAGGCTCATTCCCAGGATGGATGGACAGGGAAGACTTCCAGCCGTAGAGGTCATGATTGCCACGCCCTATATCCAGGAGTGTGTCCTGGATAAAGAAAAGACTCCCCTTATCAGGGATGCCATTTCTGCTGGCGTTTCTCAGTATGGAATGCAGACTTTTGACCAGTCAATCTACCAGCTCTACCGAGATGGCTACATCTCCTTCGAGCAGGGACTGAAATATTCCTCCAGTCCAGATAATTTCAAGTTGAGAATCATGGGGATTCAATCCACTATCGATATCGCTCTGGAAGAAATGGAAAAAGGGATGAGTGAGGTCGAAAGGAGTGATGAAGGCAGTGAAGAAGAAAAGTAAATGAGAGCGCAGCAGATCAGAGAGACATTTTTAGACTTTTTCTCCAAAAAAAATCACAAAATAATCAAAAGTTCGCCACTCCTGCCCAAGGATGATCCCACCATCCTCTTTACCAATGCTGGAATGAATCAGTTCAAAAACGTCTTTCTGGGACTGGAGAAGAGAAGCTACCAGAGAGCAGCCTCCGTTCAAAAGTGCCTGCGGGTGAGTGGCAAACACAATGACCTTGATTCGGTCGGCAAAACAGCTAAACACCATACTTTTTTCGAAATGCTGGGCAACTTTTCCTTTGGCGATTATTTCAAAAAAGAAGCCTGTTCTTTTGCCTGGGAGCTGATCACCAAAGTTTTCAGACTGGAGAGGGAAAAGATCTACATCAGCATCTATGAGGAGGACGAGGAAGCCTTCAAAATCTGGAATGAGAATGTTGGAATCCCCGGGGAAAGGATTTTTCCTTTCGGAAAAGAAGAAAATTATTGGGCCATGGGAGATACGGGTCCGTGCGGGCCCTGCTCAGAAATCCACTATGACCTGGATTCCGGTCTTGAGGAAGGAGATCCGTATACCTTGATTGCCAAGGGGAGTGACAGGTTCTCAGAGCTATGGAATCTGGTTTTTATGCAGTATGATCAGGATGAAAAGGGGAGCCTGCGGCCTTTGCCTTCTCCTTCGATTGATACTGGCATGGGACTGGAGAGGGTTGCCGCTGCGCTCCAGAAAAAAAAGAGCAATTTTGAGACAGACCTCTTCATGTCTTTAATTGAGAGGATTTGCGAGATGTGCGGCCGGGAATATCCTTCTCAGGATGAAGGTGACATCTCAGTCAGAATCATCGCCGATCATATCCGGGCTATTACCTTTTTGATTGCTGACGGGATTATGCCCTCTAATGAGGGAAGGGGATATGTCCTGCGCAGGCTCATCCGCAGGGCTTTTCGGCATGGGAATTTATTGGGTATAGAAAAGCCATTCCTTTACAAGCTCACGAGTGGAGTCGCCGATATCATGAAGGATGCCTATCCAGAGCTTGTCTCCAGTTCCCATTTTGTCTCGCGGATCTCTCTTTCTGAAGAAGAGCGATTCTCTCTGACTCTTAACTCTGGACTTCGCTATTTCAACCAGTATATCGAAGAAGCTGAGAAAGCCGGAAAGACAACCCTTCCTGGATCAAAGATATTCAAGCTCTACGATACCTTTGGCTTTCCTCTTGACCTTTCTCAGGAATTGGCCAGGGAGAAGAATATGGCTGTCGATGAGAAAGGCTTCAAGAAGGAATTGGAGAAGCAACGTTTGCGGGCCCGTTCTTCCTGGAGAGGAGCTGCGAAGCAGAGGGAAAAGAAAATCTATGAGGAGATGAAAGGCATTCGTGTTCAATATCTGGGCTATGAAAAGGATCAGGTAGCTGAGGCAGAAGTTCTCGCTCTTTTAAAAAATGGCAAGCGAGTTGGAGAACTGCGGGAAGGCGAAAAGGGTGAGGTTGTCCTCGACCAGAGTCCATTTTATGCTGAAGCTGGCGGCCAAATCGGGGATTCAGGACTCCTCAAAAATCCTCATTTTTCCGGTCTTGTCGAAAACGTTTATTTTCCCATTCCTGAAATCATCTCCCATCAGGTTCAAGTAATTTCAGGAAGAATCGAAGTCGGTGATAGAGTCGAGGCCGCAATCGATGTTTCCCGGCGAAAGGCGATCAGCAACAATCATACAGCCACACACCTTCTCCATGCATCTTTAAGAGAAACTCTGGGTGATCATGTCAAACAGTCAGGATCACTTGTCTCGCCCATCCGGCTCAGATTTGATTTCACTCATTTTTCTCCTCTAAGTAAGGAGGAAATTCAAAAAATTGAACGCCTTGTCAACGAGAAAATCAGCGAGAATATCAAGGTTGAGACGAGAATCACCACCCTTGAAGAAGGCTTAAAAGAAGGGGCAATGGCCATTTTTGAAGAAAAATATGGGGAAAAGGTGAGGTTGGTCCAGATTGGCGACTTCAGCAAGGAGCTTTGCGGGGGGGTTCATGTGCCTCGAACAGGACAGATTGGCTTATTTAAAATCATCTCAGAATCGAGTATTGCTGCTGGCCTGCGGAGAATAGAGGCCCTTACTGGGGAAGAAGCCTTAAAGCATATCCAGAGAACAGAAGATCTGGTGTCAGAGGTACAACAGGCATTGAGCACTTCACGGAAGGAAATTCTCATCCAGATCGAAAAGCTCAAAGATGCAGTTAAGGAAAAAGAGAAAGAAAACAAGACCCTCAGGCAAAAACTGGCCCAGCAGAAATACCAGAAGGGAAAGGAAGAAGTTCGAACAATTAAAGGAATTTCTGTTCTCACCCAGAGAGTGGAAGGACTTGACAACACAGAGCTTCGAGAGCTGGCAGATACGCTTCGCCAGAAGATAGGCTCTGGTGTGGTCATCCTCGGCGAAGCTTCGAAAGCAAAGGTCTTTTTGGTAGCGACAGTGACCAAAGATCTGGTTGAACGGATAAAAGCCAATGAGATTATCAAAGAAATTGCGCCTCTAGTAGGAGGGGGAGGAGGGGGCCGGCCGGATTTTGCTCAGGCAGGTGGTACAAAACCTGAACAATTGGATCAAGCTTTAGAAAAAAGCTACTCTACTGTCGCAGAGATGCTCTGACCCAAATTCACCCCCAAAGGGGATTGAATAAAGGCGGATTTTGTGCAATTATAAGCCTCTCTAATGAGAAAAAGAGGAAGCTTCTCTCGCCGACTTTTCCTTTATCTTGAAGTTTTGCTTTTCCTTTTCCTCTATTCTTGGCCTTCAAACATCCACAGCCAGGCTACGGAGAGTATAAGAAAGCAATATGATGGAATGATCAGATCGATTGCCCGTAAACATAACATCGAGCCGAGTCTAGTTCACTCCATAATTACTGCTGAATCAAGTTACGATTCTTTCGCCTTATCCCCCAAGGGAGCTGCTGGAATTATGCAGCTCATGCCAGAAACAGCAAGGCAATATGGGGTAAAAAATCTTTTTGATCCAAGAGAGAATATCGAGGGAGGAGTAAAATACTTGAAGGATCTTTTTGCTCTCTTCAATGGAGAGAAGCATCTGGTTCTAGCTGCCTATAATGCCGGCCAAGAAGTCATCAAAAAATTTAATGGCATTCCTCCCTATCCAGAAACAAGAAACTATATCAGAAAAGTTATGGATTCTTACAAGAAGATGCCCAGGACATCTGAAATTCGCAAATTCTATGACGCTTTCGGAAACCTGGTTCTCACCAATGATCCCTATTATCATCTGTATAACAATAAAAACAAGTAGAAATCTTTCGAAAAAAAAAGACGGATTTAGACCAAGAGATTGCCTTTAACCAGAAAATTCTGGGGGACAATTTCAAAAATCGCTGGCAATTTGCCCAACTGTTCTCCATCCAATTCTATCAAGACTTCTTCATTCCCTTCAGGAAGAGCTTCTATCTTTTCTGACCTGATGAGTGAGATTTTAGGAACAGAAAGGTGAGAGCCTGTATAGATTTTCCAGCCATGCCTACAGAATTCCAAGAATTTCATGGCCTTGATGAGGACGAAATCAAAGAGGCCATCATCAAGTTTTGCGCTTGGGGCTATCTTCATCCCCTTGCCAAAAATCCGTCCATTGGCGACCACACCAGCCAGGTAATCATCAACCAAGAGTTCTCGGTCATTGATCCTGATTCTCAGCCTCTTGTTCCTGTATTGGATCATTGTCGAAATAAGGCATCTCAGGTAAGAGGTAGCTTTTCGATCCATCCTTTTTTGATTGACCTTTCTGACCACCTCTCCGCCGATCCCGAAGTCAGAAATATTTACAAAGAACCTTTCTGAGTCTTTTCCCGAATGATTCTTGAAGGTGACCTTCCCGATATCAATCAAAGCTGAACGAGCCTGGGTAATAACCTTGAGGGCATTCTTCAGACCTGAGGGAATGTTTAAGCTCTTGGTGAAATCGCAGCCAGTTCCGGAAGGAACGATTCCCAGAGTTGCCTCTGGATTGATGATCTTTCTATCCTCAAAAAAACCATTGGCAATTTCATTCATCGTCCCATCACCGCCAACTCCGATGATCAGATCTGAGCCGCTTTTGATGGCATCCCTTGTTATTTCTATGGCCTGAAGAGGCTTTTCCGTGAATTCGTATTTGAATTCTTTGATGAAAACCTTTATTCCTTCTTTAATGTATTTCCATCTCTGCCTGGTTCGGCCCTTATTTGATTCGGGATTGACGATGACCTGTGTCTTTAGGAATCTCATTTGACCTCCTGGGTTGCTGGCGGTGTTTTTTTGCGGAACAAGGAGATACCGATAATCCCACCCAGAGCCCCTAAGATTGAAAAAATTAGGGCTGAAATCACTAGCCCTAAAAAAAACATCGAAAGCGAAGCTCCAACAGCGCCTCTTTCCAGCCAGCTCTCCCATCCTGGAGGCATTTCTTCAGCATACTGGCCGACCTGTTCCATGACTCTTTGCAAGATTTCTCTGTTGAAGGCATGAAAGGGGAGGCCGATTAAAGCTTCAACCACAGCAGCCACTATTCCGGAGAGAGTCCCGACAATAGCGCCATCGCCAGCAGTCAGTGTCAGAGAAGCGTCTTTGGAAAGTAGATAGGAAGCAAGCATAGCCCCGCCAATGATCCAGAGACAACAGAGGCAGTTCAAGAGAGGAATGCCTGATAGTAGCCCCGCCACACCTCCGCCAATCAGTGCGGGCATGAACATTCCTTGTCGCTTGTTGTTCATCTTACCTCCTCCTTGGTTACTCTATTCTATTTTTTTTCTGATTGAAATTTCAAGAAAAATTTTCAAGCTCTGACTTTTTTCAAATGCAAAGCGAGATCCGTGATGCCAAAGATGAAATAAAAGGGAAGAAGGACTCCCCAGATGAAGCCGATGAGAAGTCTTAGCCAGTTGGATGTTGTCCAGAGGCCAAAGAAATTTCCCAATGTATCCAGAGCAATGGGAAGGGAGAGGAGAAGAAAGCTCTCTTTCTTGGGCAAGGTGGATTTGGAAAATCCTCCTAGAAAAGGGTAGAGGATGGTTCCTGCCAGGAATCCAAGATAGATGCCAAGGCAGCGGCCACAGACAGCTAAGGGGGAGCCGAAGCAGAAAAAGCTTCTGGAAGGGATCTGGTGGCAGATGGGAGAGAAGAGGTCATAAAAAAGAATATTCAGAGTCAAAGACCGGCTTTTAAGAAAAGGAGCTAGAAAAATGGCGTCCAGCCAGAGAATAATCCCTCCCAGTGTTGAAAAATAGATGCGAAGGATTATTTTTTTATCCATCTGGCCTGTATTCTTGCTAACTCCTAACAATAAGCTTTCATCCTGAGAAAGGCGAGATAGGCGATAATAATCAAGAAATTCACTGTGATCACTGACGCAGACATGAAAGTGGCATAAAGGCTTTTCCCCAGAAGATCGTAGAGGGAGAGAGAAATAATAGAAAAGTTGGCGATGAGGACAAGCCTCCAGAATTTTGAATATCTGAAGAAATTCTTGAGCACAATCACTACCCCTAAAACAGAGGAGAGAAGGGTGTAATCCCAGCCCAGAGGGGAAATGAGGGGAATGAGGATGAGAAGAATGGAACTTTCCAGGAGCAAAGATCTTGAAATTTCTCTTCCCTTCCAGATAAGAAAAAGAAAAGAAAGAGCTAGAAGGAAAGTCAGGGAAGTGGAACAAATGAAGGAGATGCGGACGTTTCCTGTCCATTTCACAAAAAAGGCAATGATCGATATGTTATCTTGGGTGGCAAGAAGGCCTGGAGTGGAATGGGATAGACTCGAAATCCATTCTTGGAAAACCTTTAAATTTCCACTAAGCCCATAGAAAAGAGAAGGAGCAAAGAAGGCAAAAGCCAGGAAAACAAGGCATGTCCACAGAACATGCCACTTTTTCTTTATCAGAAAATAAGGGATAAAAATAGAAGAGTAAGGCTTGAGGGCAATCGCCAGCCCCAAGAAAAGGCCAGAGCGCCTCTCTTTTGCTGATGAGGAAAGATCTTCTGCGGAGAGAACCACCTGGATGGCAAGGAGCAGGAGGAAGCTGATAAAGGCATTAATCTGTCCCAGCTGGAGTTCTCTCAGGAAGAATTTGGCCAGGATTAAGGTGGCAAGAATCGAAAGAGAAGATTTTGCTCTTCCCGCATTGACAAGCCTCAGGGAGATGGTAAAGAGAAAGATTTCAGAAAAAAGGACAATGAAGTACCAAATGGCTTTAGCCACAGGCAAGGGAAATAAGTTCAAGGGAAGGTAGAAAAGAGCAGCAAAAGGCGGATATTTGAACTGGTAGTGTTCATCTGCTAACCGATAGAGAGTTTCACCAATCCAGATCCTTTTTCCAGCCTCATAACAGACCTCAAAGTCGACCATTTCTCCCTTTACTTTGATAAGAAAAAGAATCAGAAAAATAAGAAAGCCAAGGGCAATCAAGAGAACTGTTGTCTTTTTTATGGACATCGATTGTCCAGCCTACCTAAGGCTTTGAACTTTGTCAATTGTGGGAAGCATCTCTTTTTATGTGATTCAATCGGGTGCAGGAAGCTGCCCTTGGCC
>CAZPAX010000016.1:7422-20979 GCA_964584535.1 uncultured Eubacteriales bacterium | reverse complement strand
GTTGAAGCTGAATTTTTCCGCTCTCTCTCCTTTTTTCATCTTTTCTTCTATAAGCTTTATTTCCTCTTTCATTCTTTTCCTCCTTTCCATTTTGAAAAATAGTTATTCTTAGTTTTAGGAATGATAAGGAACCCTGAGGAAATGTAAGGGTAAAAACTACTTATTTAGTAAAAATTATTATAATCTCTGATGTGCTTAATTTCAAGGAGCTTTTCTGTTCCGTAAGTAGCAAAACGTTGGGGGGTGAAGGCAATAATTCGTGTGACATCCCATATTGGGCGGGATGGATGCCGCCCTGAAGCCCCCGTCCCATCGGCTTCTCCGATGGCAATAGCTATTGAGCTATCTTCTCTACTTTTTTATCCGGGCAAGTTCTGCCTCGGCGGCTATGAAGCCGAAAGCAGGCCAATATTTTCCCTCGACAACCCGCTCGAAATACTCTTTGGCCTTTTGTTCATGGTCATTATAGAGATGCCAGCAACCGACTCCATAGCCAAGAGTGGAGGCATCCAGGTCAGAAGTTTTGGCCTGTGCGGAAAGCTCTTCTTCTTTTTTCATGGCCTTATAGAAAAAGAGGAGATTGTAGTAAGACTGATTCTCGACAACCTTCATTCCTTCAGTAATCCCTTCTAGCACTCGGGCCGCTTCATCCTTTTTGCCAAGGCGGCGGCAAGTAATGTAGAGCCAGTTGGAGATAGCAATTTTTGAATCATCATCTCCAGCACATTTCAGACATTCCTCGTAGGGAGGCAAAGCTTTTTGGAAGTCCCCTTTGAGATAAAAGGCAAGACCAAGATGGTACCAGATGTCAAAATTTTTTCTATCGAGATCAGCTGCCTTCTTGAGGTCAGCCACAGCTTTTTCAAACTCGCGAATGGATATATAACGGTGCCCCCGATGCCGGTAGAGCATGGCATAATTTGGATTTTTCTCTATTCCTTTGGTGAAGACATCGATGGCCTCATGGTAGCGCCAGAGATAGGCAAGCCGCCGTCCGAACATAATAATGAGTTCTGGATTTTGAGGATCAGCTTCAAAATCCTTTCTCGCCTCCTCAAGTTCTTTCTTGAGTTCGAGAAGGGCCTCTCCTTGGGCAGGAGTGGCATAGAGCTTTTTCCCCAAAAGAGAAATCACCTCAGGCTTATCCTCAATTTTTTCCTGATTTGTTGAACTTGCTAAAAGGCTAATCTTTTGGGAAACAGCAAGAAATAAGAGACTCAAGCCAATAAAAAAAGTTGCAATTTTTCGTGCCATAAGATTTCCTCCAAAAAGATTCCTGTTTTGGATCTATTTTTTATTCATTCGATCCTTGATGATTCTTTCAAATTTATCTCTGAGACGTGTCTGGACGCTTTCAAGTTGTATCACCTTGCCATTGATGATAACAGTCTGGACTCTCGACCTCATCTGGATGGGGCTCCCATTCCAGATGACTAAGTTAGCAATTTTTCCTACTTCCAAAGATCCAACTTGGTCGTCAACCCCAAAAATCTTTGCCGGATTGATGGTTATGGCCCTGATGGCTTCTTCCTCAGAAAGTCCATGCGCTACAGAAAGGCTTGCTGGAACGACGAGATTCCGGACATTGCGGCTTTCAGGCCCCCAGCCGTACTGCTCAAGAGCAAAAAGAATGCCATTGGCGGCGAGGACTGCTGCTGTGTGATAGTTGAGATCATAGGGTTCCCATTGTTTGGGGATAGTTTGTGTCCCGGCCCAGATAACAGGAATTTTTTCTTGAGCTAACTGTTCAGCAAACTTCAGAATATCTGCAGAGGCAAACAGAATTCCCCTAAGATTGTACTCCTTCGCAAGCTGGAGGGCATTGCGAATTGTCACCTCATCATTGGTGATAAAGAGGGCTGGCACCTCCCTATTGAGAACAGGCGCAAGAGCTTCCATCTCAAGACTCGTCTTGAACCACTCTTCACGTTCTTCTTCTCCTCTAATCTTCTCTTTACTCGCAGCTCTTTTTTTCATCTCCAGATATCGTAAGCAGTCGTTGAGCTTCTCTCTAATCAAGGAAATAACACCAGGCCGTGTCGTTGGATATTTATCAGATGTTATTGCTCCTAAATTAAAAATTTGGGCAGCATACTTTTTAATGACCATCTTCTCGGCGAAATTCCCTTCAAGATTTAAAACCACAGATTTTCCATCGATAACATTTCTTGTTCCGCTGATGGTGAGGACAGTGGTCACTCCGCCAATCCGGGTTACCTCAATACAGTCATCTTCGGGATTCAGGGCATCATAAGGGTCCATCTGGGCTGTGGAAATACTCAATTCATCAAGGTCGTCACCTGACCCTGGGTATCCTGTAACCCCAACAGCAGTCAGGGAAGAAATAAGTCCAGGATAAACAGAAAATCCTTTGGCATCGATGATCTTTGCCCCCGGAGGAGCAGGAATATCTGTTCCTATCTTGGCAATTTTTCCATTTTCAATGAGAAGGCAGCCATTGGGAATTGTCTTACCAGTAACAGGGACAATCGTGCCGTTCCGAATCAAAATGCCTTCTTCTGAGTAAAGACGGAGAAAAACTAAAAAAAACAAGAAGAAGAGACTGAAAAAATATGTTTTTTTAGTCATGGCTAACCCCCTTGGCAGTGATGCTGTCTTTGGCATAGTCGAAGTAAATCACCCCTTCGATGATGGTTAGAAGACACTTCGATGTGGAATCCAAAGGATGTTTGTCAAAAACAGCCAAGTCCGCGTCTTTGCCTATTTCAATGCTGCCTACGCGATTGTCTATTTCTAAAGCTTTAGCTGGATTGAGGGTGATCATCTTCAAAACTTCCTCTTCAGGAATGTCATTGTACTTGAGAACTTTTGCGGCATTGAGGTTAAGGATTCGGCCTTCTTCAAGGCCATCAGAATTAATGACAATGTTCGTGCCGGCATCATACATGATCTTGAAACCATAAGGACAACCATCATAGGCTTCTTCTTTGAATCCCCACCAGTCCACCCAGCCGCCGTAAGCGACTCCAGCTTTGGCCATGATGTCAGCAACCTTGTATCCATCTACACAGTGACTCAGTTGTTTGAGGTCAATGCCAAATTCTTTGGCAAAGTTGATGACCCAGACAATCTCATCTGCCCGATAGACATGGCAATCAGCACTGATTTTTTTCTCCAGGACCATATTGAGCGTTTCCATCCTGAGATCCTTTTTGGGAAGGGATAGGCCGCGCTTTCCGGCTGCTTTGTCTTTTTCGTATTTCTCCCACCGCTCTTTATATTCTTTGGCCTCTATAAAGGCGTTGCGCAAAACAAAGGCATTTCCCATCCGGGTTGATGGCATCCGGCCTTTTTCTTTCCCGTAAAGCCTTTTGGGATTCTCGCCAAGGGCAAGCTTAAGCTGTTGGCGCACTCCTGGAATAATCATCTCTTCCAGGAGCTTTCCATACTTGAGTTTGAGGGTGATATTGACCCCTCCAATGACATTAGCGCTGCCATGCATGGTCTTGACAGTGGTCACCCCACCTGCCAGGTTCTTCAGGATGGAATCAGAATAAGGATTAAAAGCCTCTTTCATCCAGATCTGAGGAGTCACTGGATCAGTTATCTCGTTAATATCTGTATCATCAAAGCCAATATGGGTGTGGCTGTCGATGATTCCTGGCATCACATATTTTCCGTCGAGATCCAAAATCTTGAGGCCAGGGGGAGCGAGAACATCTCTGCCTAAAGCAGTTATTTTCCCTTTTTGGATGACTATGGTTCCATTCTCAATCGTTCCCTGAGTCACGGTCAGGACTTTCCCTCCTTTGAGGACTAAATCCTGAGCCATACTAGCTTGCGCCATGAGAATCAATGCAGAGAGGAGGAAAATCAAATTTTTTCTCATCCGTTTCTCCTTTCAAAATGCAAAAATTTCAATGAGTAGCCTGAGTTGAATATAGATTTTATCCATAGAAATAGAGTAGTTGTCAAATTTAATACTAGCTTTTAGTCTTTCGAACGCTTTGGCGGTTTTATCGGCTCTGCTTTGATTGGGCTAATGCCTTTATCGTTCAGAAGATTTTGAAGTTCAGGGAATTCTTTGGTCAGGAGTCCGTTAACTTCTCCGATGTTTTTCTCAAGTTTGCCCAGAAGATGATTCATAGTCTTTAGCTGGGCTTCAGTGGGCACGGAGGTTGATGCCTGAAGCTGCCCTGCTAGGTCTGTGATCGCAAATTCGGGCGCATCCCAGCCACGACCAAAAGCTTTTTTGCTTTCTTCCAGTTTTTTCGAGATAGCCTCAATTTTACTTTTGACTTCTTCCGGGATTGCCTTTTCCTCTTTTATCATCTCCTTGATGCGCTTCAATTCTTTATCCATCTCCTCTGTTGCTTTCTGGCCTTCTTTAAATGCCCGTCGGAGCTCATCAACAGTTAGACTTGCCTCCAACCTTGTTTTGAGCGCTTCAGGATTTGTTTTCGCCTGGGGATCGATTCTGAGCGAAGCCTTCTGGACCAATTCTTGATTGCGCGCAACGAGTTTTACTGTGTATTCTCCGGGGAGAACAAAAGGACCTTTAGGGGGACCAAACCAACCTTCCTCTCCTTTTTCTTCAAAGGAGAGGGGATAGCGAAGATCCCAATTTATCCTATTTATGCCTTTTCTGTCTGGTCCTTCAAGAGTTCGAATAAGTTTGCCATCTTTATCCTCAATGACAATCTTCACCTTTGGGACATTCGGAGCATTTGGCTTTTCTTCAGCTTTTTCAGATTTCTCTTTTTTTAAGGGAGGCTTTTCTTCTTGGGGAGAGTCATTCTTGAGATAATAGGTGATGAGGACTCCATAATCTGGATTTGGCCCTGAAAATCGGGAGGCTCCTGGGTCAGGCAGAGCTCTCATCTCATAGAACTGGGTGGCTTCTCTTATCGGAAAGAGGTGAGCTTCTGAATTGAGAACGCTTTCATCCAGCTTCTCCAGCCAAGTGATGTCATCAAGGACAATAATTCCCCGACCATGGGTGCCGAGGATGAGGTCATTGTCCTTCGGATTGACAATGATGTCATCCACAGGAACCCGGGGCAGGTTTCCTCCAGCAAGCACCCAGTTTTTCCCTCCGTTTGTGGAGATAAAGAGCCCAAACTCTGTGCCAACAAAGAGGAGGTTGGCGTTTCTAGGATGTTCAGCTATGACATTGATGACCATTCCTTCTGGGATATCTGCGGTGATATTTTTCCAGGTTTTGCCAAAATCGGTTGTCTTGAAGAGATAGGGTTTGAAATCATTATCCTGATGGCCATCAAAAGAGACAAAAGCTTCTCCAGGTTGATGGCAAGAACCAAGAACACGGCTCACCCAATGCGGTTCAGAAAGCTTGAATTTTTCAGTCAGGTTTTGCCAGGTTTTTCCGGCGTCCTGTGTCATCTGGACATTTCCGTCATCTGTGCCGACATAAATAAGCCCAGCTTGAAGCGGCGACTCAGAAATTGTGGTGATTGTCCCATAGTGGGCCACACCATCATCGCGGGAGAGTGTGTTTTCATTCCTTTCTATTCCCATGATAGGTAGTTTTTTCCAGTCTTGATTGCGAGTGAGATCAGGGCTTATCTCCTTCCAGCTATGACCTCGGTCCATTGTCTTTAAGAGCTTGTTGGCGCCGTAGTAGAGAGTATTGGGATCATGAGGGGAGATGATTAAGGGACAGCTCCAGTTCCAGCGGTAGTCTTTCTCCAGGTCATCAGCTACAGGACGGATGCCCTTTTCTTCCCTTGTAATTAGGTCGACAAAATAGAGACGGCCGATCTGTGATTCGGCATAAATGGCGGTATGATCCTTGGGGTCGATAGCAACGTAAAATCCATCGCCATAGGCAATGTTCACAACATCAGAATTGAGAATTCCCAGAGAGCTAGAGGTGCGACTGGGAATTCCCCAACAGCCGTTGTCCTGAGTTCCTCCATATATCCAATAGGGATCTCGATGATCAATCCCGATGGCGTAGTATTGGGCAAGCGGAAGATTGTCTATGAAATCCCAAGTTTTGCTTCCATCATAGGAAATATAAAATCCCCCATCATTTCCAAGAAGGAGATGATCAGGATTATTGGGGTCGATCCAGAGAGCATGATGGTCAACATGAATCTTCTCTCCTGTCCCTTCACTGGAAAATTTCTTTCCGCCATCAATGGAAACATAGAGCGGGCTCCCCAGGACCCAGACTTTATCTGGATTCTTCGGATCAACTCGGATCTGGCTGTAATACATGGGCCGGGGATTGAGTTCATTTACCCGGGTCCAGCTCTTGCCCCGGTCCTCAGATTTAAAAACGCCCCCATTCTTGTTTTCGACAATGGCGTAAATGATATGGGGATGGCTTTTAGAGATATCTATACCGATACGACCTGTATCTCCTGAGGGAAGTCCATTGCTCAATTTTTCCCAATTATCTCCTCCATCCAGGGAGCGATAGAGGCCGCTGTGAGGACCTCCTCCCACATAACCCCATGCCCTCCGCTGACGCTGGTAGGTTGCAGCATAAACGATGCGACCATTGTCCTCTATGGCGACATCGACAGCACCTGTGTTCTCATTGATAAAGAGAATTTTCTCCCATGTTTTTCCGCCATCTTTTGTCCGATAGAGACCTCTTTCAGGATTTGCTCCCCAGAGATGTCCTAAAGCTGCCACATAGACTATATCTGGATTTTGGGGGTGGATCGAAATCCGACCTATGTGATGGGTTTCTTTGAGGCCCATATGTTTCCATGTTTCTCCGCCATCCACAGATTTATAAACTCCGTCTCCCCAAGAAGAGCTCTGGCGACCGTTCGGCTCTCCACTGCCAGCCCAAATAATATTGGGATCAGAAGGAGCAATGGCGATATCCCCGATGGAAAGAGAGGTCCCTTCCTCATCAAAAACAGGCTTCCAGGTGACTCCATTGTTGACGCTTTTAAAAATCCCTCCTGAGGCTGCGGCAATAAAAATTATGTTCGGATTCGAAACTGTAGCTTCAATGTCGTCAATTCTTCCTCCAAAGGCAGCTGGCCCGATCTGTCGCCACTTGATCTGCTTGAAGATGTCAGTCTGAGAGGTAGCCCCTTGAGCAGAGAGAGGAGAGTTGGGAGTAATGGCTGGAGCCAAAGCCAAGAAAAAGAACAGAAGTCGTTTTAAGCGATGCATCAAAGCCTCCTTTTTAAAATTGGAACATTTTTTACTTGGGATTAATATCTGAAATTTTTAAGTGGATTTCAAGACTTTTTCTCTTTTTTTCTTAATTTTCAAATAGATCAGACAGTTTCAGAATTTCGAATTTGTAAAATTGAGATCTAGGTTTCTAGTTTTCTAGCGCCGTAATTAATAACAAGATTTTTCATTTCTTTGTGCCATTTCCACAAAAAATAAATGGGCGGGTAGACAAGAAGCTCCATGATGAATGAGGTGAAGATTCCTCCTATCATGGGAGCTGCAATCCTTTTCATAACGTCAGAGCCTGCTCCCCTAGACCACATGATCGGCATAAGCCCGAGAAACATGCATCCTACGGTCATGACCTTTGGCCGAAGTCTCTTTACAGCGCCGTGCCGGATTGCTTCTTTGAGATCTCGGAGACCTTTCATTTTCCCTTTTGCTTTCATCTCATTGTAGGCAAGGTCAAGATAGAGGAGCATAAAAACTCCTGTTTCTGCATCAACCCCCATCAGAGCTATGAGCCCAACCCAGACACCTATACTGATTTGGTATCCGAGGAGATAGAGTAGCCAGATGGCCCCGACTGCAGAAAAGGGAAGGGCGAGGAGAATGATTATTGTCTTTGTGAAAGAGGCGGTGTTGAAGTAGAGAAGCATGAGTATAATGAACAGAGTTAGGGGGACAACAACAATCAATCTCTGCTTCACTCTCGCCATGTATTCATATTGGCCGCTCCAGCCAAGGGCATATCCAGAAGGAAGCTGCAAAGAGCTTCTTATTGCTTTTTTGGCATCTGCGACATAGCTTCCGATGTCTCTTCCTGTCACGTCCACGTAAACATATCCAGAGAGCAGGCCATTTTCATCTCTTATCATCGAAGGGCCCTGGACAAGTTTGATCTGAGCAATCTGCTCCAGTGGAATCTGGGCGCCGCTCATTGTGGGAACAAGCACACGGCGAAGCTTGTCAATGCTATCTCTCGATTCCCTTGTGTAGCGAAGATTTACAGTGTAACGTTCCCTTCCTTCAATTGTTGTGGTGATGGGTTCTCCACCGATGGCTGACATAATAATCATTTCAGCATCGGACACACTCAACCCATAGCGTGCAAGTTCTTCCCGCTTCAGGTCAAAATCCAAGAAGTAACCGCCACTAGTCCTTTCTGCATAAACGCTTGAAGTTCCAGGGACATCTTTCAGTATCCTTTCAATCTGGATCCCCAATTCTTCGATTTTTTTAAGATCCGAGCCGAATATCTTTATCCCCACAGGAGTCCTGACACCTGTGGTCAGCATGTCAATCCTTGCCTTAATGGGCATTGTCCAGGCATTGGAAACACCAGGGAATTGCATGGCCCTGTCCATTTCATCTTTTAGTTCCTCCCAGCTCATTCGGTCTCTCCAAATTCTTCTTAAGGGAGCCTGCAGGAATTGGGGGAAATTTGAATACCAACGATTTTTCTTCCTCCATTCACTTTCAGGTTTTAAGACAACAATGGTTTCCATCATGGAGAACGGAGCAGGGTCTGTGGATGTCTCAGCCCGACCTGCTTTCCCAAAAACCCTCTCCACTTCTGGAATTTGTGCCAGAATCTTATCCTGAACCTGAAGAAGTTGCTGGGCCTCAGTCACAGATATCCCGGGCAGGGTTGTAGGCATGTAGAGAATCACTCCTTCGTTTAAAGGCGGCATGAATTCAGAGCCAAGTTTGAAGTAGAAGGGGATGGTCGCAATCACTATGAGCAAGGCAGCGAAGATGGTGCTCCACTTATATTTGAGAGCGAATTCTAAAAGAGGCTGGTAAGCCTTCATTAAAGGCTTGCTCAAAGGATGATTTTCTTCACTCCGGATTTTTCCAACGAGCACGCTGTTGGCGATCTTCCTCAACCATTTCGGATTGAAAGTGAATTCTTTGATATGAGTAAACTGGAGACGTAAAGCTGGATCAAGGGTTATGGCCAGAATGGCAGCGATAACCATTGCAAAATTTTTTGTGAAGGCAAGAGGTTTAAAAAGCCTTCCTTCCTGGGCCTCAAGAGCAAAAATAGGAATGAAAGAGACAGCAATGACAAGGAGTGAGAAAAAGCTTGGTCCGCCCACTTCTTTTACCGCACTTATGACAACATCTCTATGATCGCCTGGCCTTCCTTCTTCCTCCCAGTGCTCAAGCTTCTTGTGAGTTTGTTCGACAACAACCACTGCAGCATCAACCATGGCTCCGATGGCAATAGCAATCCCTCCCAGAGACATGATGTTCGCTGTTATTTTAAACCCGTAAATCGGGATGAATGAGATGAGCACAGCTATGGGAAGAGTAAAAATGGGGATTATGGCGCTGGGAAGGTGAAGCAGGAAGACAAGGATAACTAGGCTGACGATAATGAGTTCTTCAATGAGGGTGTGTTTAAGGGTGTCAATAGATCTTTCTATGAGGTCTGAACGGTCGTAAGTTGTGACAATTTTCACGCCTTCTGGCAAAGAAGGTTCAATCTCCTCTAATTTTTCTTTTGTCCGCGCGATGACTTTCAGGGCATTTTCGCCGGAGCGCATGACAACGATTCCGCCGACCGCCTCGCCCTTGCCATCGAGTTCCCCGAACCCTCGTCTTATATCTGGCCCAAGGGAAACGCTGGCAATGTTTTTGATAAGAACAGGAGTGCCTGTTTTATGATCAATATCTATGACGATCATCTCGATATCTTTAACCGACTTGGCATACCCCTTTCCCCTGACCATATACTCTCTTCCTGTAAATTCGACAAGTCTCCCGCCTATGTCATTGTTTCCGTTTCTGATAGCGCTTACCACTTTTTCAAGAGGAATGTTATAAGCAAGCAGAGCATTTGGATTTACATTGACTTGATATTGCTTCACAAAACCACCGATTGATGCCACCTCTGCCACTCCAGGGACACTCTGGATGTAATACCTGAGATACCAATCCTCAAAGCTCCTGAGGTCAGCAAGGCTGTGTCTTCCGCTTGTATCGACAAGGGCATACTGGAAGACCCAACCGAGAGCAGTGGCATCAGGCCCCAGTTCTAGATGCACACCTTCAGGCAGGCGGGGAATGATTTTGCTCAAATATTCGAGTGTCCTGGAACGGGCCCAGTAGATATCTGTACCGTCTTCATAAATGATGTAGACATAGGAAAATCCAAAATCAGAGAAGCCTCTGATTGCTTTCACCCTGGGAGCGCCGAGCATTGAAGTTACGATTGGATAGGTCACCTGATCCTCGATGATATCAGGGCTGCGATCCCAGCGAGTGTAGACAATCACCTGGGTGTCAGATAAATCAGGAATTGCATCGAGAGGCATGCGATTCATCGACCACCAGCCCAAAACAATTGCCACGGTGACGAGAATGAAGACCAAAAATCGATGATGGGCGCAGTATTCTATGATGCGGTTAATCATGCTCGTGGCCCCCTGGTGTGCCTTTTGTCATTTGTTTAAGAGCTGCCTTTAGACTTGATTCCGAATCAATCAGAAAATTTGCAGATGTGACCACTCTCTCCCCTTCAATAACTCCTTCCAGAACTTCAAGGAGGTCCTCTCCTTTTACTCCAAGCTTTATCTCCCTTGGCTCCAGATAGCCATCCCCCTTATCCACAAAGGCTATCTTTTTTTCCCCAGCGTCAAGGACTGCATCGGCCGGGATTGCCAGCTTTTGCCCATAATCAATATGAATCTCAAGGTTAGCATACATTTCAGGTTTTAATTTGAAATCAGGGTTTTCCACTTCTATCCTGATTCGATTTGTTCGGGTTTCTGCATTGAGATAGGGATAGATGTAAGTTATCTTGCCCTTAAAGGACTCACTCGGATAATAGGGAAGAGATATTATCACTTCCTGGCCAGCCTTGACAAAGGGCAATTCATACTCGTAAACTTCGCCGTAGATCCAGACCTTTCGTAAATCCGCAATCTTATAGAGATTTTCTCCTGACATTATTTTCTGTCCCTGGAGAACATTTTTTTCGATAACAAAACCGCTGCCGGGTGAATATAGGGTAAGTGTCTTTTTGACTTCCCCTGTTAGCTCCAATTTTTTTATCTCGCCCTCCTGAATATCCCACAATCGAAGTTTTTCTTTGGCTGATTTCAGAATGGATGAGAGGGAGCCTGAGTCAAGACCGGAATTTTTCTCGAATGATTTGTCGGCCTTTAAGGCCAGGAGATATTCCTTCTGGGCAGAAACGAGTTCTGGACTGTAGATATCAAGAAGAGGCTCGCCCTTTTTTATCATCATTCCGGTTGAGTTGACATAAAGCTTTTCTACCCATCCATCAAATTTGATATTGACAAGAACCATGTTCGGTTCGACATAATCCACCCTTCCAACAGTTCGCAAGAGTTTATGGAATGGCCGCAATTTTACGATCTCGCTTTTGATACCAATCGTCTGCTGTCTCTCAGGACTTATTCTCACCTGGATCCTGCCGCTGACTTCAGGAGTGCCTATTTCTTCTACTTCAAACGGTACCATTTCCATTCCCATAGAATCCTTCCCTGGTTTATCAGAAATCTCATTAGGGTTCATAGTCGATCGATACATGATTTTCTTCTTAGGAGTTGGCTTTTCTTCTTTCTCAACAGGAACAAGGTCCATGCCACAGATCGGGCACTCTCCTGGTTTATCGGATGTGTAGTTAGGATGCATGGGGCATTGAAAGATTTGCTTTTGAGCTTTGAGTTTGTCCCTATCTTGATCTAATATATCGCCTGCATGCGCCTTATGAGATGAATCTGAGGCGAGTTTGTTTTGTGTTCTATTTCCTCCTTTGCAGGAGAAATAGAGAAAAATCGCTCCACTGAGAATGAGAAAGCCAATATATCTAATTTTTTTCTTCATTTTTTCCTCCCCATCTAACTATTTCTTTGGCAGAGAATTCTTCTATTTGGGCAATAGAACTCCAAAGTTGGGATAGTTCCTTGTAATAAACCATCTCGTAGGAAAAAAGGGTGGTGATATCTGTGAGAAGGGCGAGAAAATCTATCTTGTTCACCTGGTAATTGGCCAAGGATGATTCAACAGCCAATGATGCTTGAGGGATAATCTTTTTCCTGTAGAGCTTTATCAGATTTTCAGATGTCTTTGCCTTAATGTAATTTTCGACTATCATCAAAGAGACATCGTTCTTCATAGTGGCAAGGGTATTTCTTGAGCTTTCCATGAGCGCCAGGGATTCTTCGAGCCTCTTTGCCTGTTTTGTTTTGTAATAGAGAGGAATTTCAACTCCCACCATCACTTCATACATATCCCTTAAATGTCCTTTAAAATCCCAGCCTCCCTCTACTTTAATGTCAGGATAGAACTCCTTTTTTGACATCTCTATCATCTTTGAGCTTTCCCTGATCATAAGATCAGCCTCCTTGACTAAAGGGGAATTTTCAGAAGCGAGCTTCTGAAGCTCTTCAAGGGAGACTTCCAATCCATAGACCTCCATATCTTTCGGAATTCCCAGTGGTTTATCTGGAGGAAAATAGAGTAGAAGGTTAATTCGCGCCTTGATAGATTTTATCATCTCGTTCATGGGTATGAGCATCTCCTCAATTTTGGAAATCTCCACTTGGGCCTTCAATATTTCTGATTGGACCCCTGTCCCCACAGCATATTTCGTCTCAGTCAAACTTAAAGCCTTCTCCAGGAGAGCTTTTTGCCTTATAAGTACTTCAATGGATTTCTGGACTAAGAAGAGCTCAAAATAAGCCACCTTTACTTCTTTTATAACAGAGAGCTCGACCGAATGAAAGATTGCCTTTTTTCTCTCATATTCTTTTTCTGCTATCTCACCCTTGAGCCGCAATTTGCCTGGAAAAGGGAGGGTTTGGGAAAAAGAGAGACCGATTCCGCTCATTGGCTCTTCGCCAATCGTGATCTTGTCGAATCCCATGTTCTTAAAACTGAGGCCAATCATCGGATCAGGAAGGCTTTTCTCCTGGGGGATCCTGTAAGCATAGGCCTCCACCTCTTTTTCAGCGGCTTTTATCTTGGGGTTCCTCTCCAGAGCAAGGTTTATGAGTTCTTGGAGAGGGATGGTTCCTTCTTGCGAAAAGAGGAAGGATGAAAAGAAGCAGAACAGAAGAAAGAACCCAGCTTTCTTCATTTTAACCTCCATCTTATGCGTTGAATTTTTTTAACTCCTTTTAGAGGGAAAGAAGATATAATTCTATTATCCCTCTTTGAGAAAGATTCCCTTTTAATATATTCCTATAGGAATACTATGATATTAAGTTTTATTTTACTCTTCAAAGGAAGGAATGTCAAATTTTGAGCTTGAATTGAGCCAACTCTACTCATCAAGAATATTTCAGGGCTCAGGGGGACATTGTACTTATGCCAGATGAAAATATTCCTGAATTTTTATTTTCTTCTTTATCTTGAGAGGGACTCAGGGATATTTGAAGGAGAGAATGATCA
>CAZPAX010000016.1:0-7412 GCA_964584535.1 uncultured Eubacteriales bacterium | reverse complement strand
GTACAGTACAGGACTCGTTCCCATCAAGCTTCCTCTTTGGCTTTAATGCTTTTTCTCCTTGAGATCTGGACAAGGTCTTGAAGAGTGACTCTGTCAAAATAGTTCTTGAGAATCGCGGTGGCTTCCTTCCAGACTTCATGGGTGGCGCAGATAGGGATGCGAGGACAATAATCCGGGTCTTCCACACATTCTACCAGGCAGCAGGATCCTTCTAGAGCGTGGAGGATTTCACTCAATTTGATCTCAGAAGGACGCCGAGCTAACGTGTAGCCTCCCCCAGCTCCTCTGATGCTTTTTACAAGGCGGCTAATCTTGAGAGGGATGATGATTTGCTCCAAATAGCGAATAGAAATATCTTCCTCGGCGGAGACATTTCTGAGGATGACAGCTTCATCTCCGTTGTTGTAGTGGTGAGCAAGATTGACCATCAATCTAGTTCCATATCTTCCTTTGGTCGAGAGTTTAATCATTGATAACTCCTTCAAATGCGAATCATAAGAAAACCTTTATAATATTTTATATATAACCCATTTGCCTTTTCTTTTCAACATAAATTTATAGGATAGATAAGATTTATAATTTTTATTATCTTGACAGGAAAAGGGCCCTTGGTGTAAAGCTAACATCGAAGCCGCAGAGATCGCCGTAAAGGGAGGTCATTGAATAGCATCTTGAGATAACACATTCAGTTTTTAAGGAAGACATGAACTGTGGGCTGCAAAAATTTTGGAAGGAGGAAAAAAATAATGAGAAAGGACAAGCAAATATTTTTTTGGCTGGATTGACTATGAGGCAGCTGCTCACCCTGCAGAAGGTCATTATCCCGAACCCAAGTGAACGGGGGGAAACAAGGAAATACACTATCCTGAAGACCAGATGTATTGTTAAAATAAGATCTTAAACTGGCAGACCTTTAAGAACTGAGTTTCCTTGACACATCAATTAAGAGTTTGTATTCTAATTTAATAATCAGTGATTCAAAAGCCAAGAGGAGAAAATAGCTTTTTTTGCTTTTAAAATTGAAAATCTTTTTTTGGCACATAATAAATTTGTGGGACATTCCTAAAAGGAATACTCTTGATTCTCTAAATGCTGTTTAGGTATGATCAGATTTGTTATAAGTGAAAGAAATGAATAAGATAAGCGTATCACTTTGGGGAATGCTTTCCATCATTTTTGCCATTTCCGCAACCTTAGCCGTAGCTGGAACTCTGCCCCGGCCTGAATACCCGAGGCCTGAGATGGTGAGAAGCGAGTGGCTTTGCCTCAACGGCCAGTGGGATTTTGCCTTTGATTTTTCAAATAGCGGAGAAGAAAAAGGCATGCCCCAAGGAAAAGGGTTTGATAAGAAAATCATTGTTCCCTTTGCACCTGAAAGTCCTCTTTCCGGAATCGGATTTCTGGATTTCATGAATTCTGTCTGGTACAAAAGGGAAATTCGCATTCCCCAGAACTGGCAGGGAAAGAGAATTCTCCTCCATTTTGAAGCTTCAGATTATAAGACAACTGCCTGGGTCAATGGAAAAAAAGTCGGAGAGCATGAAGGGGGCTATACTCCCTTTAGTTTCGATATCACTGATTATTTAAAGCCCACAGAGAACTTGCTTGTGGTCAAAGTCTTTGATGAACCAAGATCAGGACTTCAGCCTTCGGGAAAACAGTCCCCCAGATTGGAATCCTATTCCTGCCTCTATCGAAGGACGACAGGTATCTGGCAAACTCTCTGGATGGAACCAGTCGAAGATGTCCATATCCAGAGCTACAGAGTCATTCCAGACGCTGACAACGGAGAGGCCAATGTCCTTGTTTATCTGAACAGAGCGCCTGAGGATGGGGAACTGAACTTGCAAGTCACTTTTGGCGGCGAAAAAAAATTTAATGCTTCAAAAAAAGCTGAGAAAATAAATTACTTCCAGGTCAAAATTAAGGATCCGGAGCTCTGGGGAATCCGCCAGCCCCATCTTTATGAGATGGAAATAATCTATGCCAAGGATAAGCTGATTGCAGACAGAGTCAGCGGCTATTTTGGCTTACGAAAAATAGAAATAATAGGGAACAAAATTTTTCTCAATAACAGGCCTCTTTTCATGCGCCTTGTCCTTGACCAGGGTTTCTATCCTGATGGAATCTATACGGCTCCCTCGGATGAAGCCTTAAAGAGAGATATTGAGATTTCCTTAGGGCTTGGCTTTGACGGGGCTCGCCTTCACCAGAGAATTTTTGAGAGGCGGTTTCTCTACTGGGCTGACAAGCTGGGATACATTGTCTGGGGAGAGTTTGCTGACTGGGGCCTTGATCTTTCCCGGCCTGAGTCCTTCCTTGTTTTTGCCAAAGAATGGACTGAAGCCATGGAACGCGATCGAAGCCATGCTTCGCTCATTGGCTGGTGTCCATTGAATGAAAAGTGGGGGAATATCTTTACTGGTGTTGTGGAGAGCATTTTTCGTCTGACAAAGCTCCTCGACCCTACCCGTCCGGCCATAGATGCCTCTGGTGGCTATCACTTCATTTCTCCAGACATTTACGATTCTCATAATTATGAGCAGGATGCAGAAAAATTCAGGCAAGCTTTTAATGGCCTGCTTCAATCGCCGGCCAAAGTCTATATTGGCGGAGGAGAAGAAAAGAATGTCCCTTATCAAGGACAGCCTTATTTTGTCAGCGAATATGGGGGTATCTGGTGGAATCCTGGTCAGAAAGATGAAAAGGCCTGGGGATATGGAGCAAGGCCGAGGACTACTGAAGAGTTCATCCAAAGGTACAAAGAATTGACAGAAGCACTGCTTTCGAACCCGCAAGTTGCCGGCTTCTGCTACACCCAGCTTTATGATATCGAGCAGGAGGTCAATGGTCTTTACACTTTTGGGCGCAAGCCAAAATTCGATCCCGGAATTTTCAGAAGAATCAACCAGCAGAAAGCAGCTATCGAGAAATGATCAATAAAACTATCGAGAGGAGAGCCCATAAAGAATAGGAAAGGAGAAGAAGTCGTAGCCAAAAAGTTTATCTTCAGGTCGGATTACCTTTAGGAGCATTTTCTATGCCTATCTACGAGTACCGCTGCAAGGATTGCGGTAAAAAATCAACATTCCTCACTCTTTCTGTCAAATCTGCTCTTGAGCCAAAGTGCAAAAAGTGCGGAAGCACGAAAATGGAAAAGATTGTTTCCAGGGTGGCCATTTTCCGTTCTGAAGAAAGCCGGCTGGAAAGCCTGGCTGATCCTTCCAAGCTGGCTGGCCTGGACGAGAATGACCCCAAGAGTGTTGCCCGCTTTATGAAAAAGATGGGAAAAGAGATGGGCGAAGATTTGGATGAAGATTTTGACCAGTCAATCGAAGAGGCCATGGAAGAAGGCGAAAAACGAGAAAAGGGTGGGAGCGAAGAAGATCAATAAATTACTCTCTGGGGCCGAAGATTTTTGTCCCGATTCTGACCATGTTTGCTCCTTCCTCGATGGCGACAAGGTAGGAATTGGTCATCCCCATTGAGAGATATCTCATCTGCAATCCAGCAAGGTTGAGGGCTTTTACTTTATCAAAGATCCTTTTTGTCTCCTTGAAATAGGGCCGGCTATCTTCAGGGTCACCGCTCAAAGGCCCCATGGTCATCAAACCTTCGACTTTCAAGCTTTTGAATCTGGTCAATTCTTTAAGAAGAGATTCGGCATCTTCAGGAAGAACGCCAAATTTTTGTTTTTCTCGGCCAGAATTAATCTCTATCAAAATGGCCATGACCCTGCCTGCTTGAGCACATCTTTTGTCAATTTCCTCGGCGATCTCGAGAGAATCGACTGTTTCAATCATGTTGAAGATCTCGACAGCTTTTTTCACCTTATTTTTCTGGAGGTGGCCAATGAAGTGCCAGGCGACTCTGCGGCCAATAACGCTGAAAGCTTCCCGAGCTTCCTGAATATAATTTTCTCCGACAATCCTTATCCCTGCCTCAACAGCTTCTAAGATTTCCTGGGGAGTTCGGGCCTTGGCTGCAGCGACAAGCTCAACTCCTGGAGGCAATTCTCTCAGAATCTTCTCGACATTCTCTTTTATCATCGAGTTCTTCTTTTGAGCTAACTGTTTTTCCTATCCTAAAATTAAAAATTAACCAAAATTGTGAAAAATGCAAATGTTATTTTAAAAAAATAATTGACAGATTCAAGGCATTTTTAATATTATATAAAAAATTCATAAAGTACGGGAAAGATGATGCCAGAGTATAAATCCCTTAAAGACCATGTTTATGAGTATTTATGGGAGAGAATTAATGACAGGAGTTTAAAGCCGGCTGAAAAGATTGATCTCAATAACATCTGTGAGAGTTTGCAGATAAGCCGGACTCCAGTCAGAGAAGCTCTCGCTCAACTTGAAAATGAGGGACTTTTGGAGAAGCTGCCACGCCGCGGCTATGTTGTCAGAGAAATCAACATGGAAACAATAAAGGAATTGTATACCATACTTGGCTGCCTTGAGGGATTGGCAGCAGAATTGGCTTGCTCATCTCTGACCCAGGATGATTTTGTGACTATGAACAGGCTCCTGGAAAAAATGGATGAATCGATTGAGAAAAGGAATTATCGTCATTATGATAAGTTCCAGATCAAATTTCATGATGTTTATATCTCAAAATGTGGCAGTCGAGAGCTTCAGGTGCTGATTTCTTCATTAAAGAATCGTTTCATTAAAAAGGGCTATTCTCGTGAAGAAGACCAGAACCTCTATGAGACTCTCAAAATCAGCAACGAAGAGCATAAATATATAGCCAAATTAATGGAAGAGAAGAATGTGAAAGAGTTGCAGAGGTTTTTGAAAGAAGTTCACTGGACAGTTCATACGCCAACATTGCTTTGATTTTTTAATCCTCTTGCTTTTCCGGCCAAATCCCATCTCCTGGAGTTCTCTTCAGTTTCAGATTTTGATCTTTTTTAGATGCAAAATCCAGAAATGTCGGGTTCAGTGAAGAAAGAGATTTATAGAAGAAATGGTTTTAGGATTGCGGCACTTTCACTTTTTTTCTAAACTTCTTATAATCATAGGAAAAGCCTAGAGGAATCTGCTAAAGTAAAAAGAGAGGAATTCCCAAGACTTGAAGTTATGAGATAAGAAAAATGGAGAAGAGGAAAAATTTGCCTCAGAGAATCCAGTGGACTGATATTTCTCTGCTAATCATGGGCGCAAGTCTTACTCAAGCTTACGCCCAGAAGGAAGTCAATGTTGGCCTTATCTCCCGAAGTGAGGAAAGTCTAAAGCAGGCCTTTATTTTTATTTCCAGAGAACTTGAAGAAGCTGTCGAAAAAAAATAATGGAGAGACAAGAGTGAACATCCGGGAGAACCTTGAGGAGATAGAAAAAAAGACTCTCTCTCCGAGAGCTTGCTTGAGTTCGGAGTCAAAAGGAAGGACAAGACCTGAGGCTCCCCATCCTCTGCGGACAGCTTTTCAGAGAGATAGGGATAGGATCATCCACTCGAAATCTTTTCGCCGCTTGAAACACAAAACTCAAGTTTTCCTGGCTCCTTTTGGAGATCACTACCGGACCCGGCTGACTCATACTCTAGAGGTCTCGCAGATCGCTCGAACGATTGCCAGGGCTTTGCGTCTGAACGAGGACTTAACCGAGGCTATTGCTCTGGGCCACGACCTCGGCCACACACCTTTTGGACATGCTGGCGAGGAGACTCTGGCCAAGCTTCTACCTGAAGGCTTTGCCCACTCTGAACAGAGCCTCAGAGTTGTTGAAAATCTTGAATATGAAGGAAAGGGATTGAACCTGACTTTTGAAGTCAGAGACGGAATCCTCAAACATTCCAAAGGCAGGGGAGAAATTCTTGAGGAGAGCAGGGAAGATATGCCTTTGACTCTGGAGGGGCAGGTGGTCAGGATTTCTGACGTTATTGCCTATGTGAACCATGACATTGATGATGCTTTGAGGGCTGAGGTTATTAAAGAGAACGATATTCCGTCTCATCTGGTCAAGATTTTAGGCAAGTGGCATGCCACTCGGATTGACAGAATGGTTGAGGATGTTGTCAAAGAAAGCTTGAAGGCAGAGCTAGAGAAAATAGCCATGAGTGAAGAGATTATGGCTGCAGTTGTGGAACTTAGGGATTTCCTTTATGAAAAAGTCTATTTCAACCCATTTGCCAAGCGCGAGCTGGCTAAGACTGAGAAGATCCTGACCGATCTCTATGAATATCTTCTGGAAAATCCTGAAGGCTATGTAAAACCTTATCCTAAAGGCAATTCTTTAGAGAAAAGGGTGGGCGATTTCATAGCCGGCATGACTGACCAGTATGCTCTGGCTCTCTATCAGAGACTTTTCTTTCCCCGTTCCCAGCCCTTTTAATCGGCTAAGCTCCTATCACTCTTTTTTCCTGGGGGAAGGCTCGATGTGGATTGTGGTTTCTGCGTTGAACTCTTTTTTGAGTGCCTTTTCGATTTTTGTGGCAATCTCATGGGCATCATCTACATTCATATCTGCCGGAAGACGGAGATGGGCTGTTATTTCCATGTGCTCCCCATAATGGTGGACATGGAGGTGATGGACGGGCTCAGGGGATAGATCAGCATCTCGAATTGTGTCCTGGATTCTCTTTTCCAGGCTTTGGCTTGGTGCTTCGCCTATCAGATAGCTTGCCGCACTGCGTATTATGGCGTAAGTGGCATAGAGGATAAGGAGTGAAACGCCAATTCCTAGGACTCCATCCATCCACCAGAAACGCTTTCCGAAGAGCGCTCCGATAACAATAAGCCCAGAAGCTATGGAATCGCTGCGATGGTGCCAGGCATCGGCAATGAGCGAGCGGGCATGAATCTTTCTTCCTGCCCAGAAAGAAAATTGGGCAAGGCCTTCTTTGATAATGACTGAAATGACAAAGACAGTGATGGCAAAAAAAGTGAAAGTCACAGCTCTGTGATTGATGAGACGAGAAATGGAATCTTTGAAGAAACTAATTCCGACAACAGCGAGGAGCGTACCGATGACCAAGGATCCGATGGCTTCAGCTCGGCCATGTCCGAAGGCATGTTTTTTATCAGCCGGACGGGAGGACATCCAGAAACCGAGGATAACGACAATGGAGGTAAGGGTATCAGATAGAGTGTGCCAGGCATCAGCCTTCATGGCCACAGAGCCGATGAGCAGACCTACCCATAATTTGAAAAAGAAGAGGGTGGTATTAATGCCGACAGAAAGCCAGCCTTCCAGGTAGCCGAGCGATTTTCTACTTAATTTCATTCGATTTTGTATTTTTTTTATTTATACATCTTTTGCCATCTTGTTTCAACGCCAGTGCTGGAAAGATTTGATTTACCATCCCCCCTATGATAATTTCTGATGCCTAGGGAGTAGCAAATCTTTAGGGGGGTACTGCGCAGTTACTCATTTCAAAGCAGTAAATGAAGTTACATTCTCTGTGCG
>CAZPAX010000015.1:0-21045 GCA_964584535.1 uncultured Eubacteriales bacterium | reverse complement strand
AGTCTTCGAGCGTTGGAAGGGGACTCAGAGTCCCCTCCAAGGCAGCGGGTCCCCCTCCGCTACGGGGGCTTCCGGGCAGCCTCCTGCACCTATCATAAAGATCACATATTCAGAGATGCTATCTGTCTGATATTTAAAATTGACCAAAAAATGAAGCCCATTTATAATAGATTGACGTTTAAAGAGAGGGAAAAATGCTAGATGATGTTGTGATTTCAAGAGCGATTATTGAAAGTTATTACAAAGAAATTCTCGACTGCCTCGAATGCGATGTTGCTATCTGTGGAGCTGGCCCTTCTGGCCTTTGTGCTTCATATTTTCTGAGCAAAGAGGGATTCAAGGTTGTTGTTTTTGAGAGAACCCTCAGGCCTGGAGGAGGCATGCCAGGAGGAGGAATGATGTTCAACAAGATTGTCATCCAGGAGGAGGCCAGGCCTCTCCTCGAAGAATGGGGCGTAACTTCGATTTCCTACAAGGAAAACTATTATGTGGCCTCTTCCCTGGAGACACTCGGTCTGCTTCTCAGCCAGGCCATAAAGCGAGGGGCTCATGTCTTTAACTGCATTTCTGTTGAAGATGTCATTATCTATGATCAGAAAGTCCAGGGCGTTGTCATCAATTGGACGGCCACCGAGATAGCCAAATTTCATGTCGATCCTCTGAGTGTGAGAAGCTCTTTTGTGGTGGATGCTACAGGACATGCGGCTGAGATTGCCCAGGTCGTCAGCAAAAAATCAGGTACGAAGCTTTTAACTCCTACCGGACAGGTTATCGGCGAGAAGCCAATGTGGGCAGAGGAAGGGGAGAAGGCGCTCCTAGGAAACACCAAAGAAGTTTTTTCCCATCTCTATGTTTGCGGGATGGCTGCCAACTCTGTTTTTGGAGGACCAAGAATGGGGCCGATTTTTGGAGGGATGCTCCTTTCTGGCCAGAAAGTTGCCCGTCTGATAGCTCAAAGATTGCGCCAGAGGAAATAATCCTTCTGGCGGCCTAATTGCCTATCTGTCTTAGAACCAGTAGTTGATGCCTATGGAAATCTGAAATCCACTGAGGTCAAAAGGTTCAAAGTCTTGGAATGCGCCGTCAGGTGCGCCTCTGAATTTTCCCTTGACAATATTGTACTTGAATTCGGCTTCGATGGCGATTCTGTTGGCCACCGGAAACATGAGACCGCCATAGGCATGATATCCAAAGGCAAACCTGTTTTCTTCCCTGGCATCGATCGGGTAAACGACATAGCCGATTACAGTTTCTCCTGTCTCCACATCCTCGAAATAATCAAATTCATCAAAGAGGATGGTATCGCCCTGAAGTCTGACTGTCCAGAGATAAAGGCCTACTCCGCCTCCGACAAAGGGAATTAATCCTCCTCTTCTGCCTGTAGGAACCAGTTTCAAAGACACCTGGAAAGGAGTTATGGAAACATTATAGACATGGCTTATGTCGAAATCACCCCTATACTTGTTGGGGAAGGCATAATCGCCGTCATCAAAGGAAATTCCAACATAATCTTTATAAAAGCCAACTCTTCTCCTGTTGTAACCGTCCACACCAAAAACGATACTTATCTCCCTTGTCAGAAAATATTCATAGCTAAAGCCAAAAGTTGAATTCTGATAATTGGAGAGGGTGAAATTCATATTTTCAAATTCAATCTGCCAGAGGTCACTTTTTGCCTTTGGGAAAAAATAGCCAATTTTAAAAGAGACAGCATTGGAAAAGCCAAGGTTCGTAAACAAGAAGATTGAAGCGATTAGAAGAATTAGGGATTTTTTCATCTTTTTCCTCCTCAGATCAAAACATTAAGCAAAATCCATGCCAAATCAGGCGCTATACTCTTCAGGGGAAGATCAGGCCAAAATTGTGGCTAAAAAAGGTCAATTGTCCTCTCTAACCCTGAAAATAGGAATAGTTAATTTTTATAATCCAGACGGGGCCAGGAGTCAAGAGAGGGCAAGCGTGACTTGATGCGTAGCCCGGCCATAAATAAATGGGGACAGGCACCTTTTTTTCCTGAAAAGGTGCCTGTCCCCGCCTTTACGCCCGCCTTAGGTCTTCAAACACGCAGGGACTGTCCAGGCCCCATATTTATTTTCTATCGGTATCTTTGGGGAATAGGGGATTTTGACTTTTCTCGGTACTTAATTTAACGTATCATAATGTTCATTCAGTCATGGTAAGAACTAAGACTCAGATCATTCGAATCAATCCTTTCCTTGTTGAGTCCGAAAAAATAAAGGCTATCGGCCAGATCTTATCCAGAGAAGGAGTTATTGCCTATCCTACAGATACTTTTTATGGCCTGGGAGCAAACTCATTTTCAAAAAAAGCTGTGCACAGAATCTATCGCCTAAAGAAAAGAAATGAGGCAAAGCCTCTTTCTGTTTTTATTTCTGATTTGGGTATGCTGGAGCAAATCGCAGCTATGGTTCACCCTTCTTTCTTTTCTCTTGCCACTGAATTCTGGCCAGGCCCTTTGACTTTAATTCTGAAGGCAGCACCCAGGTTTCCTGAAGATCTTCTTGGACCAGGTCATTCCCTTGGAATCAGGCTCCCCAATTTACCTTGGCTCAGAGAACTAGTAAGAATTGTGGGTTTTCCTCTAACAGCCACCAGTGCCAACATCTCCGGAGAAAGAGAAATATCTGATCCAGAAGAGGTGGTCAGGATTTTCAAAGATAAAGTCGATCTGATTGTTGACGGCGGTAAAACTCAGGGAGTCTTGCCTTCAACGATCGTTGACTTGACTTCGGAGAAGCCGAAGATTATCAGGGAAGGCGCCATTCCTCGTTCAAAGCTTATGAAACATTTTGGGACTTAAGTCCTTTTTTGTAAAGCATCTCTTTTTATGTGATTCAATCTGGTGCAGGAAGCTGCCCTTGGCCCCCGCACCCCCGGGAACCAGTCCCGTCGGTTCCCCCCGTCGGAGGACCAGACTGGTCCCCCCGGCTACGGGGGCTTCCGGGCAGCCTCCTGCACCCATTTTGAAGATCACATATTCAGAGACGCGTTCTTAGTAAACAAAAAAATTGAAAAAATTGTCTTTGTTTTTTAAAATCAGATTATCTTATTTTCTTGGATTTCAGAAACGAATGGAAAAACTGCCTGGTCCTTCATCCTTCCCCTGGGGGAGAGGGAAGGCTAGGGGGCACTATTCCATGTCTTTTGCGAAGATTAATAATTCTTAAAAAATGAAAGGAGGCTATGATGATTTTTTCTAGGAAATTTTTGCGATCTACGGCATTTTTTTTCCTGTGCCTCATAGTTCTGGTTTCTCTCGTTTCAGCGCTTCGAGCCCAGAAGGCTCAGGAGCCGAAGAGAATAGTTTCTACTGACCCAGCCCTGAGGCTCAAATGGTTCAACCAGCATCAGGAGATGAAAAAGAATTCTCCCTTCAAAGATTTGAATTGGCAGTTTCTCGGCCCGACCAATATCAGCGGAAGATGCACGGACATTGCTGTTGTCTCTCCCAAAGGGAAGAATTACACGATTTATGTGGCCACAGCCTCTGGCGGCCTGTGGAAAACAGAAAATGAGGGGACAACCTGGGAACCTGTCTTTGACCAGGAGGCTTCCACCTCAATCGGAGATGTGGCCATCGCTCCTTCTAATCCTGAGATTGTCTGGGTCGGAACTGGCGAGGCCAACATTTTCAGGAGCTCCCAGTCAGGATGCGGGATTTATAAGTCAGTCGATGGTGGGAAGTCTTGGCAGCACAGGGGGCTCGCTGGCACCCAAACCATCCCCAGGATTGTCATCCATCCCACGAATCCGGATATTGTCTATGTTGCGGCCTCAGGCCATGAGTGGACAAATAATGAAGAGCGAGGTATTTATAAAACCACTGATGGAGGCAAAACATGGGAAAAAATGCTCTCTATCAATGAGAAAAGCGGCGCCATTGACCTGGTCATGGATCCCTCAGATAGTGAAACACTCTATGCCGCCACCTGGCAGAGGATAAGGAAGAAATGGAATGACCCCCGCAATGAGCCGGACTACATGGGAAGTGGGATTTATAAGACAACAGATGGAGGGAAAAACTGGAAGGCCATCAACAATGGCTTTCCTGAGGCAAGGTTCAGGGGCAGAATTGGCATTGATGTAGCCAAATCCAATCCCTCTGTTATCTATGCTTTTGTCGATAATTATGAGATCTCCCGCCAGCCGACTGAAGAAGAAAAAATGAATTCCTATGGGCTTCCCTCCTCAGGATTTATAAAAGGTGCGACTGTCTACCGCTCTGATGACAAGGGAGAAAGTTGGCATCAGACGAGCGGACTCACTCCAGAGATGAAGCAGTACATGGAGCGCCATTCTGCCACCTATGGCTGGGTTTTTGGCCAGATGCGCGTCGACCCCAATGACGAAAATACCATCTACACCATGGGCCTTGGTTTGAATGTCTCTAACGATGGCGGAAAGACATTCCGGCCTTTACGGGGAATGCACGCCGATCATCATGGCCTGTGGATTGACCCCGACAACTCCAATTATCTTGTCAATGTTAATGATGGTGGAATCGTCATTTCCTATGATAAGGGAAAGACATGGAGGCAATTCACACACAACCTTCCAGCTTGCCAGTTTTTTAACATTAACTATGACATGGCCACTCCATTCCATGTCTATGGCTCTATGCAGGATCATGGAAGTTACAGGGCTTCGGTCGACCTCAGCGGGGGAAGGAACAATATCCCCACAGTCGCTTTTGAAAGGGCTCCAGGTGGCGAAGGTTGCTCCCATGCCATCGACTCCACAAATCCAAACATTGTTTACTCCGCAAGTTTTTATGGCAGGATCACAAGGTCTGACCTCAGCCTTCCTGGGCCAGAGGGGACAAAGAACATTGTCCCCAGGGCCTATAATGATGAGCCGCGCTTGCGGGGGCAGTGGCTTGCACCCTTTATCATTTCACCTCACAATCCCCAAATCATTTACCATGGCATGCAGTATCTTTTTCGCTCTCTGGATAGAGGTGACACCTGGGAGAGAATAAGTCCAGACTTAACCTACAATACTGCCTCTGAAATGGGAGATATCCCTTATCATACGCTTTTTTCGATTTCTGAATCGCCTCTCAAATATGGTCTGATCTATGTCGGTACTGATGATGGCAAGGTCCATGTCACAAAAAATGGAGGGAAGACCTGGCAGGAGATCATAACTGGGCTACCATACCAGAAATGGGTTTCCAGGATCGTTGCCTCTGCTTATGATTTAGGCACGGTCTATATGACCCAGAACGGAAAGAGAGATGATGATTTTGTCCCTTACGTCTGGAAATCAGCGGATTTCGGCAAAACATGGGTAAACATTGCTGGCAACATTCCCCTTGGCCCGGTAAATGTAATAAGGGAAGATGCAGTTGACAGGAATATCCTCTATGTCGGGACAGATATCGGTGTTTATGTCTCCAAGGATCAAGGCAAAACATGGAGCGTGCTGGGAGGCAACCTGCCTTCAACCTATGTCCATGATCTCGTCATCCATCCCCGAGATAATATCATTGTCATTGCCACTCACGGGCGAGGGATGTGGGCTCTGGATGCCAATCCGATTAATGAAAAGGATAAAAGACCGCGCAGATTTGCTTTTTAATTTTTTGAACTTCTGAGATTATTTTAAATTGAATTTTTTGAGGAGCTCTTCTCTGTCACACATTAAGTAGTAATAGGCGAGTCCTCTGTATTTCCCCCAACGGTGCCTTGCAAACTCTGCTATTTCCTCGATGGATTGGCTTCTTATTTCAGGAAAGAAAGCTCTGAAGATTTTGGCGCTCCAGACATCAAGGGGAAATGCCTCGCTTCTTTTCATTCTCCACAGCATTATCCCTTCAGCAAGCCAAGGGCCAACCCATTTGATTTTTACCAGCTCTTCTTTAAGTATTTCTGTCGGAAGCGAGGGAAATCTTCCCAAATCCAGTTTTCCTTGAGCAACTTGGATGGAGAGCCATTTGATTCTCTCGGCTCTAAACCCGAGCTTTAACTTCTTTAGCTTAGAGATGCTGGCTTTTGAGAGTTCTTCCGCTCGCGGAAAAGCGAATTCTTTATCTATTTGTTGTCCAAATTCTTTAACTAGTTGTTCTATCATGGCCACTGCTCTCTGGAAGGAAGTCCAGACTAAACAAAAGCCGACGATCATGCCTTCAAAAAGACATGGAGAAGTCTGAATCTTTAAGCCATATAAATCATTTTTGGCCTGTCTGAGAACAGAGTCTTTATCGGCAAGGGAATAGAATTCAGAGAGATCCTCGTCTAAACTAAACATGAAAGAAACTTTATTTAAGATTTCTTTTTCGTCTTCTTTATTCAAGCCTGAAGGAGATTCAATGGATACGGAGAGTTTGGGTTCATTGACTGTCCCTTTCGACATGATCGATAGCTTAACCAGCTTGCCAGACTCGAGCCTTAAGACCCTTGTGAATATTCCATTCGAATATTTAGCGGGAGGGAGAACAAACATATGGGTAACAGTGAGATGGAAATCAAACGGAGGCTTTGGCTTTAGTTTTAATTCAATCATCAACTTGCTCGATCTATTTTTTCGTACCAGAGATAGATTTCAAAAGAAGACAATGTATAAAAAGTTATTAACTTGGAAAGAATTCAAAAATAGGAAAATTTAAAATCTGTCTTTTGCATCCCCTTAGCGGACTTTGGCTCCTGCTGGCAGATCGCGGTCAAAAAAGGGGATGGTGGCTTTTCCCTCGACCTCTGCCGCAAGCAGCATTCCTTGGGATTCAATGCCGCGGATAATGGCTGGCTTCAAATTGACGATCACCACCAGTTTTTTGCCGACGAGCTCTTCGGCTGAATAAGTATCAGCCACTCCAGCAACCATCGTCCTTTTCTCAGTGCCGATATCGACTTCCATCTTGATGAGCTTTTCAGTTCCCGGGACTTTTTCTGCTTTTAGAACATGTCCGACCCTGAGATCCATTTTTTTAAATTCGTCAAATGTCACATACTCCATTTTTTCCTCCTTTCCGCCTTGTGCAGGCTGAACTCCTTCTTCAGCCAAGAAGTCTTTCAGGGAAACTCTGGGGAAGAGAACTTTTGCCTCCTTTATTTTCTGACCGAGCTTGAAATTTTCAAATCCAAGCTCTGAGAACAATTCATTTTTGGGAGACTTTTTTTCTCCGAGAGATTCCCAGATTTTCTCTGTAGATTCAGGCATCACCGGATAGATAAAATAACTTATTCCTCTTATAGCTGAGGCAGCCTGATAGAGAATTCGGCCAAGCCTTTTTTTCCTGGCTTTGTCCTTGGCCAGTTTCCATGGTTCACTATCAGCCAAATATTTGTTGACCGAGTTTATATAAACCCAGATTTCTTCCAGCGCCCGGCTCAGGTTATAACTTTCATAGAGCTCGAAAACTTTTTTCTTAAGCTCTTCAAAGGCCAGGCGAAGCTTCTTGTCCTCTTCCTCCTCTTTGCCAATTTCCTCAATCTTGCCAGCAAAATAATTCTGGATCATAGTCAGAGTTCTGAGAACGAGATTTCCCAGGTCATTGGCCAGGTCTGAGTTAATCCGATGGATAAAGCCCTCATGAGAGAAGTTTCCATCGAGTCCGATAGGAATTTCTCGAAGCAGAAAATAGCGGAGAGGATCGGGCCCAATAGTCTTCAGGATGAGATAGGGATCGAGGACATTACCCTTGGATTTAGACATTTTTGTTTCATCCTTGAGCCACCAGCCATGGCCATAGACAGTTCGAGGGAGGGGGAAGCCTACAGCTATGAGGAAAGCGGGCCAGAAGATGGCGTGAAAACGAAGAATATCTTTCCCGATAAGGTGTACTTTCGCTGGCCAGAATTTGCGGAAAAGCCCAAGATTCCAATCATAACCAATACCGGTCAGGTAATTATAAAGTGCATCAAACCAGACATAAATAGTGTGTTCAGGATCATCAGGGACAGGAATTCCCCATTTGACTGTGGTCCGGGTAATGCTCAGGTCCTTGAGCCCTTTGCGGACAAAGCTTACGACTTCGTTCATCCGGCTTGGCGGCCGGACAAATTCGGGATTCTTCGAATAAAAATCAAGAAGAGGTTTCTGGTAGGCTGATAGCTTGAAGAAATAGCAATCCTCTGAGACAATGATTGCTTTTGTACCGCATTCAGGGCAGATTTTATAGCCACCTTCCTCAAGAGGCACATCTTCAGCCAAGAAATGCTCAGTGGAAACACAATACCATCCTTTGTAGATTCCTTTGTAGATATCGCCTTTGTCTTTAAGCTGCTGGAAAATCTTTTGCACACCTTTTTCATGAAAGGGCTCAGTGGTGCGGATAAAAAAATCATAGGATATGTTGAGCGCTTTCCATAAATCCTTGAAGCGACTGACGACATTATCCGCAAGCTCTATTGGTAGCAAGCCTTTTTCCGCTGCTGCCTTGGCCACTTTTTGCCCGTGCTCATCAGTTCCAGTGAGGAAGAAGACGTCTTTTCCCAGAAGTTTTTGATAGCGGGAAAGAGCGTCAGCGATGATCGTGGTATAGGCATGTCCGATATGTGGGACATCATTCACATAATATATGGGAGTTGTAATATAGAAGGTTTCCTTGGCCTTAGACTTCTTTGCCACTTGCGAATCCTCCTCTAATCAAAGTCATGGCCTCTGCTCTGGTCGCAGCTTTGTTGCGGAAAGAGCCTCTCACCGCAGAAGTGATAGTCAAGGATTTTGGCTTTTTGGCTCCTCTCATAGACATGCACATATGCTCGGCTTCGATGACGACCATAACTCCCAGGGGTTTGAGGTGTTCATCGAGGAGGTCAGCAATCTTCTTGGTCAATCTTTCCTGGACCTGTAGCCTGCGAGAGAGAATATCGATTACTCTAGCAATTTTGCTTAAGCCAACGATTCTTCCTCCTTTAGGGATGTAGGCGACATGGGCGACTCCAGCAAAGGGAAGGAGATGGTGTTCGCACATCGAGTAAAGAGGTATGTTTTTGATGAGGACCATTTCATCATGCTTCTCATATTGAATAGGACGCAAGTGCTCAGCAGGATTTTCACTCAGCCCTCCGAGTATTTCAGAGAACATGCGGGCCACTCTTCGAGGAGTCAGTTTAAGTCCCTCCCGCGTGGGGTCTTCGCCCACTCCTTCCAGGATGAGTTTCACCCCCTTTTCAATCTTTTTTAGATCCATTCTTTCTCCTTCTCATGAGTTCTCTTATGGCCATCCGGCTTACTTCTTTCAGAGGAAGATCTCTCTTCTTGGCAATCTTCGCGCAGTCAGAAAATTCTGGCTGAATATTGATCTCTTTTCCCTCCAGAAAGGATATTTTTATTCCGATTTCCTCTCCCAAGACTTTGACTTTTTTAACCTTTCTCTCCAGCACCCTCCTTTCTACAGGGAAATATCTGACTCCAATAGAGGTTGTTTCTTTAAAAAGAGATTCGATAAGAGTATCTATTTTATCAACCTCTGCCAAGAGGGTCAATTTTGTGGCCAATCTGCTCTTTTTCATCACTACAGGTTCAAGAAAGACATCCAGAGCTCCTGCTTCTAAAGCTTTGTCCATAAAATGGCTCAAAAGCTGGGGGCTGGAATCATCAATTGTCGATTCGATGATGTAGACTTTTTTTTCTGCCTTGAAATCTTTTTCCTCGCCATAGAAGGCTCTCAGGACATTAGGAAAATCAGGGAAATTGTGGGTTCCGGCGCCATAGCCGATTTTTTGGTAAGATATTTCAGGAAAAGGAACAAATTTTTTGGCCAAGGTCGAAACAATCGAGGCGCCGGTCGGTGTCACCAGCTCCTCCTTTGCCCAAGCTGAATAGACGGGGATGTTTCTAAGAAGCTCAGCCACAGCTGGAGGAGGCACAGGAAGGATGCCATGAGAAGTTTTAATCCAGCCTTCTCCGACATTCAAAGGAGAGGAATAGAACGAGCCGATATCCAGGACTTCAGCGAGAAAACAGCAGCCCATGACATCAATCAGAGCATCGTCTGCTCCAACCTCATGGAGATGAACTTCCTCAAATCGGCGGCCATGAACCTTGGCTTCAGCCTGGAGAAGATTTTTAAAGATGGTCAAGGAATTCTTTTTGACGGATTCTGGAAAAGGGCTTTTTCCTATCAGAGTTTCTATGTCCGACCATTTCCTCTCTTTATGTTCTTTTGTTTTTAAGAGAACATCAACCTTTAGCGCTCGAAGCGAGGCTCTTTTTGTCTCTTTGATTTGGATCTCGACAGGCAGGCCGAGTTCTGCCATCTTTCCTTTAAAGACAGTGGGGGAGACCCCGAGATCAAGCAACGCTGCGAGGATCATATCTCCACTCAGGCCGGCTGAGGCATCAAGGTAAACAAATTTCATTGCCTATTCCCTTCGAGGCTCTGAGGCTTTAGCTTAGATTTCTATCTATAAATTTATCCATAGAGGGCAAAATTTCGCCTGCTTTCCCTCTAAAGGAAAAATCACTATAGGGAGTAAGAGGCGTAGGATCGGGATTGATCTCGACAATCTTGGCGCCAGCCTCAGCCGCCATAAGAGGAAGAGAGGCGGCAGGCTGTACAACGGCTGAAGTGCCAATGACAAACATGATCTGGCAAGTTGAGCTGAGGAGATATGCTTTCTGGAGAATTTCGTGGTCAAGACTCTCTCCAAACCAGACCACATGGGGCCTTAAAAGCGCTCCGCAGGATGGGCAATGAGGTGGAAGTTCCTTGAGGGGAAAATCATGATTGTCAGTGATTGTTCCTTCCTTGCTGCACCTGACTTTCCAGATATTGCCGTGGAGTTCAATGATTTTTTCTGAACCGGCTTTATGGTGAAGCCCGTCGATGTTTTGAGTGATTAGAGAAAAATCAGGAAAAATCTTCTCCCAGCGGGCAAGGACTTTATGGCCTGGATTAGGATTAACAGGAGCAATGATTCCCCGGCGCCAGTTGTACCATTCCCAAACAAGCTTTGGATCGCGGCTGAAGGCCGAGGATGTCGCCAGGTCTTCTGCTCGGTATGTCTTCCAGAGTCCATCTTCACCACGAAAGGTTGGTATTCCAGACTCTGCGGAAATTCCAGCACCAGTCAGAACAGCTATGCGGGACTTCTGACAGAGAAGCTCGATCAATTGCTTGAATTCTTCCTCAGAGATTGTCTCGTTCATCTTTGCCAATTAGCATACCCTTTTCTTTTTCAAAAATCAAAAAATGGCCTTACCTGAAAGCATCTCTGAATATGTGATCTTTATGATGGGTGCGGGGGCCAAGGGCAGCTTCCTGCACCGATTGAATCACATAAAAAGAGATGCTTCCGCTTTACTTGACTTAAAGCCTTATAAATTATATATCAGTATCCTTCTTTGATAAGGACAACATGACCAGAGCAAGAAAAGAAAAATGGCCTCAGGCTGACATCGGAATTTTAGGAGGGACAGGACTTTATGAGATTGAGGGAATTGAAAATATTCAGGAATTCAACCTCCAGACTCCTTTTGGAAAGCCTTCTGATGCCTATATCGTTGGCATCCTTGAGGGAAAACGAGTTGCTTTTCTTAGCCGTCATGGCCGTGGCCACCGCATTCTGCCTTTTGAGATAAATTATAGAGCCAATATTTATGGTTTTAAGATGATGGGTGTGGGATGGATCATCTCTGTCAACTCTGTTGGCTCCTTGAAAGAGGAAATAAGACCTCGGGACATTATTTTCTCTGATCAGTTCTATGACCGGACAAGACGCCAAAACACCTTTTTTGGTGAGGGGATAGCTGCCCATATCAGCTTTGCCCAGCCAGTCTGCCCCGAGCTTTCCAGGCTCCTCTTCCATGTTGCCTCTGGGCTGGGATTGAGGGCTCATCTTGGAGGATCTTATATCTGTATCGAAGGGCCTGCTTTTTCAAGTAAGGCAGAGTCCAATATCTACCGCTCCTGGGGCTGCGATGTGATTGGAATGACTAGCGCCACAGAAGCCAAGCTCTCCCGGGAGGCAGAGATTTGCTATGCCACTATGAATCTGGCGACGGATTATGATGTCTGGCACACTGCCGAGGAAGCTGTTTCCGTGGAATTGATCCTTGAGAACTTGAGGCTCAATATTGACAATGCCAAAGCTATCATCAAAAAAGCTATTGCCAGGCTTTCTCCTCAGCAAGAGAGCAAGTGTGGATGCCAGCAGGCCCTCAAAAATTGCATTGTCACCAGTTCTGAACTCATTCCTAGAGAAACAAGGGACAAGCTCCGATATATCATTGGAAAATATTTAAAGTCTTAGAAGAAGTCTATCATCATGAGCCTGGTTATTATCGGGTCTTTAGCTTTTGATACAATTGAAACTCCCCTAGGCAAGAGGGAGAAAATTGTTGGAGGTTCCTGCACCTACTGCTCTTTAGCGGCAAGCTTTTTCACCCAGCCCAAGATTGTTGGCGTCGTAGGAAAGGATTTTCCAAAGGAGACCATAGAATTTTTCAAGAAACGCCAGATTGATCTTCAGGGACTTGAAGTAAAACCTGGAAAGACCTTCCACTGGGAAGCCCGTTATGGCCTCGACCCCAACGAGAGGACGACTCTCAAAACAGAAATGAATGTCTTTAAGAATTTCAGGCCCAAGCTCCCACCCGAATATCGCTCAGCTGATTTTGTTTTCTTGGCCAATATTGATCCTGACCTCCAGGAGGATATCCTTTCCCAGGTTCAAAAACCAAAGCTCGTGGCCATGGATACCATAAATTTGTGGATCGAGACAAAGACTGATTCGGTCCTGAGAGTTCTGGAGAAAGTAAACATCTTTTTTGCCAATGAAGAAGAGATAAAGATGTTAACCAGAGAGATAAACCTTATCAAAGCTGGAAAAAAGGTTCTGGAAAGAGGCCCCTCGATTGTGGCCATCAAAAAAGGGGAGCATGGGGCTCTGGTCATGGGCAGGAACTTTGTTTTTGGTGTTCTGGCCCATCCCTGTGAGGATGTAGTCGATCCGACAGGCGCAGGCGACAGTTTTGCTGGTGGCTTTCTTGGCTACCTGGATAAAGCCCAAAGCTTCAGTCAAAAAGAAATTCGCAAAGCCGCAGTTTTTGGAAGCGTTCTGGCTTCATTTGCTATTGAGGATTTTGGCATCAACCGTTTCAAGACTTTATCTTCAGAGGAGATAGAGAGCCGCTATGGTCAATTCAAGAAACTTGTCTCATTTTAAAAAAGGAGGGGTTCATGTATAACATGGTCAATTTGAAATTCGATGAAATTCCGACTCAATGGTACAACATCTTGCCAGACTTGCCAGAGCCATTGCCTCCACCAATGGATCCAAAGGATGGGCCTTCAAGGCTTGCCAATTTGCCAAACTTGATGATTGGCGAATGCCTCAATCAAGAATTCTCCAAAGAAAACTGGATTGATATTCCTGGCGGCGTTATGGATCTCTTCAGAAAGGCAGGCAGGCCAAGGCCACTCTTCAGGGCGACAAACCTCGAAAAGAGGCTGGACACACCTGCAAGGCTCTATTATAAAGGCGAATTTTTTAGTCCGACTGGAAGCCATAAAGTCAATACAGCTCTTGCCCAATGCTTCTATGCCAAAAGCCAAGGATTTGAAAGGGTGACAACTGAGACTGGAGCAGGACAGTGGGGGACTGCCCTTGCTTATGCATCTGCTGTCACTGGGTTGAAGTGCACAGTTTACTGGGTGAGAAGTGTCTACAACTGGAAAAAAGACCGGCTGGATTTCATGAGGCTTTTGGGTGCTGATATTTATGCTTCACCAAGTCCGATGACCGAAGTCGGAAAGCGATTGTATGAGAAAAATCCAGAACATGTGGGCTCTCTTGGCATTGCCATTTCTGAGGGATTAGAGGATTCTCAGAAAGATCCCAAGGCAACCTACAGCCTCGGTTCAGTTTTGAATCATGTTTTGATGCACCAGACAATCATCGGCCTCGAAACACAGAAACAATTTGAAATTTTTGGTGATTACCCTGATCTAGTTATCTCCTGCCTGGGTGGCGGATCAAATTTTGGCGGATTTGCCCTTCCCTTTATGGGAGACGTCCTGAAGAAAGGAAAGAAAATAAAGTTTATTGCTGCCCAAAGCAAAGTTGCCCCCAACCTTCAGGGCAAATATAAATATGACTTTGCCGATTATGCTGAGATTACGCCTCTCCTAAAAATGTATACTTTGGGACACAAGATTGATATGGAGCCGATTAAAGGCGATGGGCTGCGCTATCATGGCTGTTCGCCGATAATCAGCCTCCTCCGCCATAAAGGTTATGTTGATACAGTGGCCTATCCGGGTGATGAAAAATATGTCTTTGAAAAGGCAAAAATATTCATTGAAACCGAAGGCTGGCTTCCAGCACCTGAGTCAGCCTATTCTGTCTGCTGCGCCATTGATGAGGCGCTCAAGTGTCGGGAAACCGCTGAGAAGAAGGTTATTGCCTTTAATATCAGCGGACATGGTTTTCTCGATATCCCCGGTTACCGTTCGGTCTTGGGATTTAAATAATTATATCTATTTTTTTATGCTTTCCAGGAGTTGTTTTGCCTTTTCTGCGACAGGAGAATTTGGCTCGAGTTTGAGAAAAATTTCAAGATGGGTAATCGCTTCCTGCATCATTTTTTTGCTGGCATAGACAAAGCCTAAGAGATAACTGACATAAGCATGATTGGGATTGAAGCCGTAGGCCTGCTTGAGTTTTTCCAGAGCTTCATCTGTTTTATCCTGCTCGATCAATGTCCTTGATTTTTCGTAATAAATATCGGCCAGAATCTGTTTGGTTTTTGGCTCTTCTGGCTTCAATTCACTGGCTTTGAGAAGGGCTTTTTCTGCTTCGTCATCTTTCTGCTGCTGAAAATAGAGAATCCCCATATTCAGATAGGCTTCAGCAAGATCTGGTTTTAGCTCTGTTGCTTTTTGAAAAGCCTGGATTGCCTCGTCTGGCTTGTTTTCTCCAGCCAGCTTGATTCCTTCTTGAAAAAGCGAGACGGCTTCTCTCTGGGCCTTTTCCTCTGCTGATTCTTCCTGAGTCAGCACAATTGTAATAGTTCTAAGGGTGTCTGCAGGAAGTGGAAACTCCCCTGTTTGGCTCTGGTATCCTTCCTTTTCCACTAGAAAAGTGTAATTCCCTGGGAGGAGGAAACCGAAAAAGAATTTTCCTTTCTTATTGCTTTCTGATTTAAATGTCCTCCCAGTCTCCACATGCTTAAGCTGTATCTTTGCATCTGGAATCGGCTGCTTGGCGGGATCTGTAATAGTCCCTTCCAATTTGGATTTCTTTTCTTCTTCTATCTGTAGGGCAGAAATGGCACTGAATAAACCAAAAATTCCAGTCAACAAAACAAACAATAAGATGAATTTGACTATACCTAATTTCTTCATTTCTTATTAACCTCGCATCATAAAACTATTTTCTATGAAGCTTTTGCTGCCAGGATTATTATTTGTTAGTAATATCTAAGAGATCTTCCTCTACAGACTTAACTGGCGTCTCAATGATCCTGCCCTTTTCCTGGTTATTCATAGTAACGATAAATGTCGGGATTCTAACGATATTTTTTCCCTCAATGAATTCCTGGCGGGCCTGCTTTTCCTGGGGGAGTCCGATGTAGGTTGTTCGAAGGAGAGGATTTTCAACAAGCTCCATGATCTTGAAATAGGCACTGACATGAGCCTTGCTGTCCGGACACCAAGTGCCCAGAAAGACTTCAATCTGAATTTCCCGGTTGATCGACTTTAGTTTTTCAATGACTTCTGGCTTTGGTGTATAGGAGGCAACAACAGCCTGCCAGTCAGGAAGTTTTTCCAGGATTTCCTCTTTGGTTAGCTCACCTAAGAGCTCAACTTGAGCCTCCGAAGAAATGAAAAGGAAAAGAAAGGCGATAACAAAGATCAATAAGTGCTTTTTCATTGGTTTTATCCCTGAAAAGAATTGAAGAAACTTTTAAGGATTTTCTTCTGTGAAATACTCAGGAATCATTCCAAAGACTTCAATCCCAGCCCCCTTGGCAATATCGATGAGTTCAATGACTCTTCTATAAGAGACTTTGGCATCCGCTCTTATGAATATTGTCTTGTCCTGGCGATCGGAGTAGATTTGCCTGAGTCGGTCTTGAAGCATGGTTATATCAATCTGTTCTAGATTAATCAAAACAGTATTATCTTTCTTCAAAGTCAGAACGATAAGGCCTGAGGGAGTTCCACCTGAGGCGTCACTTGATGTCTCAGGAAGTTTCACATCGATTCCTTTCTGGACCAATGGTGTGATAACCATAAAAATAATGAGCAGAACAAGTAGCACATCGCAAAGTGGAACGACATTGGGTTCAGCTCTTGTTTTGGCCATAATTTCCTCCTCTATGGGAATGTATTTTATGACAAAAATTTTTGTTTTGTCAATGTTTTGTTGAATTTTCTCTTTGGACTGGATATAGTTAAATCTAGAAAGGAGGAGGGATGAGAGAATTAAAGATTGAGGTTGTCAAAGTCAAAGAGAGGTGTGGGGCCAAACATAAAGTCGGAGACTGCTTTTTTATTAGGGGTGAGGGCACGATCGAAATTCCCCAGGGGAAGAGAGTTTGCATTTATGCCCTGAACAGCCTTTTCCCTTTCCTGTCATCTAAACAGAGAGAAGATGAGCTTCCCGATGACGATTGGATTTCGGAAACAGATATCCTCAACTGTCCTGATCCCAAAGGGGTATCTTTTAAAGTTACCGCGCTCAGATCATGATATTTTTCGCCATGTAACCTTAGAATTTTGAAAACCTCATCAACAGCTTCCCAGGTTTTTCATGAGGAATTGGTTGAAGTATGTTTTGATTTCAGTTATAAAAATCTCTTTACGAAATTGCTTTCCTCTCTCGAAAGCATTTTGGCTAATCTGATTAAGTAGATCTGGGTTCTCAATCAGCTCTAGAGTTTTTTCGAATAATTCTTTTTCCGAAGAGAAGAGAAATCCAGAAATGTTGTTCTCGATAATTTCTCTTTGACCGCCGCCATTAAAGACGATCGGCACGCAGCCACTCTGCATGGATTCGGCAACAGTCATTCCAAAGTGTTCAAATCGAGCTGGATCAGATTGATTGAGACCGGCAAAATGCCAAAAGATTTTTGATTTCTGAAAAATCAATTTAAGCTCCTCTGCCGAAATATTGACTTTCAGGACAATATGGAGTTCGACTTTCTCGGATAATATTTTTCTGATCTTTTCCAAGTATGGATTATCAGCAAAACTCCCCCCTACAAGCATAAGCTTCCACCCTTTCATTCTTTCGGGATATTTTTTGACAATATTTTCGTAAGCTTTGATTATTTCGATCTGCTGTTTATTGCCACCCAAATCGAACCGTGAGACAGATAATAGAACATTCTCTTTTTTTTCTGGGAGAACCTTCGCTTCCATATCAACAGGTGGATAAGCGATTTTTTGAGGTATCATATCCCATCTTCTCTTGATCCATGAAGCTGTATATTGGCTATTGCATATAATTTCTGAATATTTATTGACATAAAAAAATCTGGATTTTTCTCTCTCCGGGAAATGGCAGATGAAGAGGGATAAATTGGCCAATGGATAGACCATTTCCAGCATACAATTGTTTATAAAAATATCATAATTGCCACTTTCTCTGCTTATGATGTGGAAAGGATTGTCTTTTTTTAAATCCACAATTCCTGGTTCAATAAGAGATTTATTCAGTTCTCGGTTCTCAAAAAAGGGAATTTTAATAATTTTTATTTGGCAACGAGAAAGGTCAAGATTGTACCATTTTTGAAGCTCATCAATGCCAATATTTTTATTTGCAATTAGCGTAATATCAAAGTCATTTTGCAGAGCATGAGCAATTGTGCATCCATATTTCTGAGCTCCCCCGATGAGGTGAAAGGCATGATCATAAATACCTATGGTAGATTTACGAAAGTTCAATAGGACTTCTATCCCCGAAAGGATATTATATGCAGGCTGTAGACCTTTCTTTTCAGAAATTAAATCGACAATTTTTGGTAAAAAAAGGATTACCTTGTCAGAGGGATTTTTTTGAATCATTTCGAGAAAAAGCAAACGCAAGAAATCGTCAGAAAACTCTTTTCCCTTTCTATAGGAAGAATTCAAAAGCTTGTAGAAATGCGCTGGAGATTTTTCTGCAGCTTTAAGAAGTTTATTTTGATATGACATTCAAGACGTCTTTTTAAGTTGAATCAAAATTGACTTTTTTAAGCTCATGAGTTCATCCTGGAGTTCCTTCTGATTTTTGATAGATTCAGGAGTCGTCGTTTCGAGTTCAGCAAGCCTCTTATGAATCATCTGCAATCTCAAAATGAAAGCCAAAAGAAAAATTGTCAGGTCCTGGTTGAAGCGCTTCTGCGTGCCTAAAAGCAAGTTAGAATAAGGTGCGGTTATTTTTCTAAAAATCTTTTTTATTAAAACAATCATCCAGCCAACGATTTTCCTGTGGGAAACGATCATTTCTTCACTCAGGCAATCACTATACTTTTTTAAGGAAGAAAAGCGATTCCATATTTCTTTATCAAGTTCACTATCATTGTATTCCCATAAATCCACATCTCTATCAATTCTTTGTTTTATAAGCGTGTCTAGGGTATCTGTTGTCTTTTTTTGTTCGCTTAACTTGAATTTTAAGTTTTGAATTGCCAGTCGGATATCTTCTTTCTTTTCCATTTTTTAACTCTTTTTTCTATTCTTTTTTGTTTCTTATAAAAGCGGCATACTCCGCAGCGCATTTTTCGATGCTGCATTCCCTTTGGATATAGTTTTTAGCCTCTCTTCCGATGGATAGACGGAAATCTTTATCCAAGATGAGTGCCGTGATGTATCGTTTGATCATCTCTTTTTCGTCTATATCCGGATAAATCTTCAGGACGCAATAATCTGGAAGTTCAGCATAAGATCCAACATCGGAAACTAGGGTTGGCTTCCCATATCCCATCGTTCTCAGGAGAGAACCAGAACTTTCCCCCATTGTGGGATAGCGCAAATTTATGCAAATATCAGAGGCGCAAATTAATCCTTCGAGGTTTCTTATCGGGAGGTGTCCAAGGACAATGACATTCTTTAAATTCTCATTCCACACATTGTCTAAAATATTCCCTCTGTCCAGGCCAGCGATAACATACTTAATTTTATATCTGTCAAGTTCTGCGATTGCAGAGAGAATAATATCATACCTTTTGTTTTTGTTCACGAAGCCCGCAGAACAGACAAGAATATCCTCATTTTCACATCCAAGTTCTTTCCTGATTTTGTCTGTATCAAAAGTTTTTGTGAAGTGCCCATGATGGTTAATTTTCACAACAGGCTTGCTGGTCACTTTTTTAATTCTGTTTCTTATGAAATTGGAGTGGACAATGACAGCCCTGGCATGCTCAATGACCTCTTCATTCAAAGGGAATTCAAAGGCTTCATCACTTTCCCAGATAGGAGAAGGCATCTTCTGAGCTGTGTGCCTAGCAATTTCCTCACCTTTTTGAAAATAATATTTCCTCAACAATTGCCTGTATTCCTCAAAATTTCTCGTCTCTGATAACCTCTCTGCATAGAAGCCCTGTAATACATAATCATGAAGCACCACAATTCCAGGAAATCTCTTCAAAGCTTCATAGATATATTTGTGCCCTGCATAATAATTCCCCATATGGTAGACGATCTCATCATATTTTGAAGGATTAAACTCATTGATGCGGAAGGGAATGATCGCAAAATGAGATTGAATTTCTTTATTAACAGGCAGATAACTTTCATCAATGTAAAGATCAATATCCATATATTTATTCAATAGGAAGAGCATTTCTTCAGTATAATCGGATATTCCTGTTTTAACGGGATTGAGTGGACTGAACAGGGCAATTTTCAACTTAATCTCCATGAATTAAGGTATCGATAACAGTATTCCAATTGATATCTTTCACTCTATGGTATCCATTGAAACCTAAGGTTTGACATTTCTCCTTATCGAAAAAGAGTCCTTCTATTTCTCTGGCAACATCTCTTTGTTCGAGCGATTTAAGTACAATTCCCGACTTTTGATTTTCAACAAATTCCAATGGGCCACCCGAATCGAAGCTGGTTATCACTGGCTTTTTTGATAAGAATGCTTCCAGGGTAACATAGCCATAATCTTCATCTATGGGCGCAAAAAAAACAAGAGAACAGTTAGCATAAAGATTAAGAAGGGTTTCATCAGAAACAAAACCTAAAAATTCTATTCGTTCGGAAACCCGGCACTTTTTAGCAATCGATTGAAGCCTGCTAAGCTCTGGTCCGACGCCAGCGATTTTGCATTTGACCCTTTCATCACAGTGCTTCAAAGATTGGATCAGCAAATCCACTCTTTTTAGGGGATCCAATCGACCGAGTGAAAGAATATAATCTTTATAATCAGCACAAAAATATTTGCCGGCCAATTTCGGAGGATGATACAAGGGAGTAGATTCAATATTGTTAAATTTTTTCAACCTATTTGATGTATTTTTGGAAATCGTATAAATTCTCTTATATTTTTTTAAAGCCTGATTGTCCATTTCGATAAGCTTGATTCTCAATTCTCTCTCGGCTTTCTTTGTAGGGTCAAAGCCTGAATATGGCGTTAGATAGAGATCATAAATCTGCCTGTATTGATGAGTCAGCCAAAGAGTTTTCTTTGGATGTTCTACAAAATAGGAAGGAAATTTCGTCGAAATGACCATATCAATTTTTTTGTCATTGGATTCACTGAGATCAAGCAATTCCCAGATTCTGATGCTCTTTAATAACTGGTCGTGTGGATACCATTTATAAGGAATATTGATGATGTCAACATCGTATCCTCTGCATCTTAATTCTCTAACAAGGGCGTTGACGTGTTCTTCAGCTCCTCCTTTAAAGAACGGAACTTGAGCGGCACAAACTGCAATTGTCTTTATTTCCTGATTTTTTTCTGAATGCTTTAACCTATTTTGAATTTTCATTAAGAGGTTTTTGACTTTTTGAACCATTTTCTGTTTTTGATTCATTAAATCCACCGCTAGAAACTGCCTCTTTTAAGCGTTTGATTTCCTTGAGAAATCTTAGGTTGATTTCTTTTTGATTTTCGAGAATAGGATCAAGGATAAGAC
>CAZPAX010000014.1:0-21108 GCA_964584535.1 uncultured Eubacteriales bacterium | reverse complement strand
TCTAGGAGAACAATGATTAGGATAACCAGAGGTATTAAGACCAGTTCCAGCTTGAACTTCCTAGGTTTCTCTCGATCAGAAAGCCACCGCCAAATCAAAGTGCAAAGGAGTGCGCCAAGGATTGTGACAAACGTGATATCGATGGTTTTTTCAGGAAAATGATAATGGTCAACAAGGAGCCAGTGAACAAATTCGAGTAGCAGCCATCCGCCTCCGATGAAGGCTGCCAGAGTTTCCATGATGTGCCGTTTTCTGAGTTTAGTGAGAAAAATCTTGAAAAAAGATTCCCTTGATTTCGTGGAAGGAGTCTTTTCCCCTTTCGAAGAACTCATTCTCTCCTCGACCTAAAAGCTTTAGCTGGCTGGGTTAAGGGTAACAATTATCAACTAAAGAGTCAAATGCTTGTCTTCGAAAGGAGATATTCTGCAAATTGACTTCAAGGGGGGATTCAGCTAAAATCTGATACATTCGGCGGTGTAGCTCAGTTGGTCAGAGCATGCGGCTCATATCCGCAGAGTCGGGGGTTCAAATCCCTCCACCGCCACTTTTCTGATGATTCGAAAAAAATTCAGAGAGACAATCTCCAAATACCAACTCCTTAAGAACGGAGAAAGGGTCCTCCTTGCCTGCTCAGGAGGAATGGATTCGACTGCCCTTCTTGCCCTCTTTCTTGAAATCCGGGAAGAGAGAGAGCTTGAGCTTTTCCTTGCCCATTTTAACCACAAGCTTCGCCAGAAAGCAGAAGAGGATGAGCAGTTTGTCAGAGGCATTGCCCAGAAGCACTCTCTTCCCCTTTTTGTAGGAAGCAGAGATGTTCGCTCTTATGCCCGAAGCCAAAGGCTTAATCTCGAGGAAGCAGGAAGGTGCCTCAGGTACGATTTTTTAAAAAAGACTGCTGTTGATGTTGGTGCCACCAAAATAGCCACAGGCCACACCATGTCCGATCAGGCCGAAACATTCCTGATCAGACTTCTAAGAGGAAGCGGGATGAGAGGCCTGGCTGGTATCTTGCCTCAAATGGAGGGAATGGTTATTAGACCCCTTATTGAGATCGAGCGTCAGGAAATTGAAGAATTTCTCAAAAAGCAGGGCATTGCCTATTGTCTTGACGAGAGCAATCTTGACCGTCGCTTCCTGCGGAATAGAATCAGATTAGACCTTATTCCTTATCTTCGCCAGAATTTTGAGCCAAAAATCGTCCGGCACCTGAGCCGGGCAGCTTCTCTTCTAAAGGAGGAAGAGTGTTTCCTTGAAGAAATCGGAAAAGAGAAATTCCATCTTGGAATCCGCAAAGAAAAAGATTTCCTCTTTCTTGAAGCGAAGTTTCTTTCCTCTCTTCATCCGGCTTTGGCTAGACGGTGTGTGCGGAACTTTATTTTTGAACTTAAAGGAGATCTGCGCGGCGTCTCTTTTGCGGATGTTGAAGCAATCCTCAGGCTTGCTGAGGGAAAAGAGCATCGCCTCGGCAAAGACCTTGTTCTCAGAAGAGAAAGAGGATTATTTTTTTTAAAAAGTGATAAGCCGAAAATTGAGTATGAGCATCTCTGGAGAGGGGAAAATTCTCTTGAAATCAAGGAATTAGGCCTGAAGTTTAAAGGCCAGAAGTATAAAAAAAAAGACGCTTCTCCCTTCCAGTTCAATGACGAGAAAAGGGCCTATCTTGATTGGGAAAAGCTTTGCTTTCCCCTTCTTGTTCGAAATCGCCGCCAGGGAGACAGATACCAGCCTTTGGGCTCGCCTGGCCAGAGAAAGCTCAAGGAAATTATGCGGGCCAGACAAATTCCAGTTTCCGAGAGGGAAAAGAAGCCTGCTTTTCTATCTGGAGGAAAGATTGTCTGGGTCCTGGGATTCCCTGTCTCCGAGAATTATAAAGTCAATCGGGCGACAAAAGAAATTTTTTTAATTGAAAAATTATAGATAATTTTCCTTCCAGATTTCAAAAACAAGGAGAGCCCAGAGCTGGTGGCTGTAGTTTTCCCTCCCTTCAAGATGAGCTTTGATCATTTTTTCTAGACACGAAAAATTGAAAAATCCTTCTCGAGCGATACGTTTCTCGTTGAGATAATCGAGCATAAGGTCTCTGAGCTCCACTTTTAACCACTGCTTGATAGGGATGCTGAAGCCTTCTTTGCTGCGGTAGATATTTTTTCTGGGGAGAAGCCTCTCCATCGTCTTTTTAAAAATCCATTTGGTGGTTAATCCCTGGACCCTCCATTCTCCTGGAATGGAGAAAGCAAACTCAACCAGCTTATGATCGAGGAGCGGCTCTCTGGCCTCAAGGGAAGTGGCCATGCTCATCCTGTCAACTTTGACCATGATATCATCAGCAAGATAGGTTTTTAGATCCAAAAAAAGCTCTCCGCTTATGGGGTCAAAGTGGTCAAGCCTCTTGAAAATTTCGGCAAAGGGTTCGATTTCATTGATTTCTTTAATGCCTCCCAGACTTTCTAGGAATGCTTTTGAGTAAAGTTTTTCCTTATCTTTTTTGGAGAGAAATACCATCCAGCGCAGATGCCTCAGCTCAGGGTCTTGATCAAAGCCCTGCAAATAGCGCCGCAGCTTGTTCCAGGCCCCCTTTTTTTTCCTCGAAGGCGGGAACTTTTTCGTCAGGGATGAAAATGGTTTAGCCAGGGAGCCGGCAAAAGGAAGCTCTGAGATTTTCTGGGCTTGATAATGCTCATAGCCGCCAAAGAGTTCATCCCCTCCGTCTCCAGAGAGAATGACCTTGACCTTCGCCCTTGCCAGGGAAGAGACGAGATAGGTCGGGAAAATCGAAAAATCCCCGAAAGGCTCATCAAGATGGCCAATGAGCTTTTCTGTAAGCTCCAAGACTTTTGGCTCGAGTATGAACTCTTCATGCTCTGTCTCGAATGTCTTTGCGATTCGCCTGGCGTAAGCTAGCTCATTGTAAGAGACTTCTTCAAAACCGATTGAAAAAGTCTTGAGCGGACAGGCTCCGAGTTCTCTCATCAGGCCGACAATTGTCGAGGAGTCAATTCCTCCGCTGAGGAATGCTCCTAGAGGGACATCGCTCAGGAGTCTCAATTCGACTGACTCTTTGAGCAGGCTGTAAAGCTCATCCATAAGGGAGGGAAGAGTTTTCTTGGACCTTTTCTCTTGAGGCTCTGGCCTCAGGTCCCAGTATTTTTTGATCTGGACCTTGCCTTCCTTATAAACAAGGAGGCAGCCAGCAGGAAGCTTGTAGATGTTCTTAAGGATGGAAAGAGGCGAAGGCACATACTCGATGGTCAGAAAAAGGTCCAGAGCTCGAGGCTCTAAGCAGCGCTCGACTGCGGGATGGGCAAGAATCGCCTTGAGCTCAGAGCCAAAAACAAGGCTTTTGTCTTCAAGGAGAGTGTAGTAGAGGGGTTTGATGCCGATTCTGTCCCGGACAAGGAGAAGCCTTCTGTCTCTCCCGTCCCAGAGGGCAAAGGCAAACATCCCCCTCAGTCTCTGGACAAAATCCTCGCCCCATTCTTCATAGGCATGGACAATGGTCTCTGTATCCGAGCGAGTCTTGAAAAGATGGCCTTGCCTCTCAAGCTCCTCTCTCAGGGAGGGGAAATTATAGATTTCTCCGTTGTGGGAGATCCAGACGGAGCGATCCTCGTTGCCGAGCGGTTGATGGCCATGCTCAAGGTCGATGATGCTCAACCGCCGCGTCCCAAGAGCGATATTTTTTTCTATAAAAGTCCCGTAGTCATCAGGCCCGCGGTGAACAATAGTCTCCAACATGGAAGAGAGGAGGGAAGGAGAAATGGGCTCTCCCTCTAAGGGTTTAGCTATTCCGCAGATTCCGCACATTATTTCCTAGGGATGATCTCTAGCTCAAAAAATACGCCCAGGAACCTCCGTTCCTGGCTCTGCTTATCTTCATAATAGGGAATTGAGCCTTTCGAAGCTCTGATTTTTAGCCTGTAGAGGTGAATCTCTTTCATCTGGAAACCTTTTCCGACAGGAAAGACAAGAGTTCCCCTCTGTTTCGATCCGAGAATGATTTTCTGTGTCTTTCCTTCAACCTTGACTGTGATTTCATTCCTGGATCGAGGATTATTGAGGAGATGAACAATAATCTCACTAGCAGGAAAATAGGTTTTGAGGACCATCTCAGCTGTTCTTGGGCCTCTTGTCCAGATACCTGATGGCTCCTGTCTGGGGTAGAAATTGTCGTCTAGGAAGTGCATATAGCCATCGTTGGGTGGCTTTCCAAAAGAAACTCTGAAGGCGCTAGGATTGGTATTTGTGGGGAATTCGTTGACCAGAGTCATCTCCACAGGAAGAATCTTGAAGGGAAATTTTTTGACATGATTTGCCGGTGAAGCTGAGGAACGGAAAGGGCTAACTATGATCTGGGAGATAAAGAAAGCGGCCACAATCCAGATCAGAATGAGCTCCTTTCTTGTTTTTTTCAGGCCAGGAAGAAAGAAGAAGAAGGGATAGATAGCCAGGAAATAGCGGTTGGCCAGGGATCCTCCACCGCCTCCGTAATTAGTGGGCATGAAGATGATGTAGATTAGAATTTCTCCGGCTAAAGCTAAAAGGATGAGCCACTGGTAGAGCCGGCGGCTTCCAAAGGCAAAAAGAAGAAGGGAAAGAAAAGCCGGGAAAAAATACCAGACAATTCCTGTGAATCTTCCGCTGAAATAATAGAAAAGATTGTAAAGAATGAATTTGACCGGAATGAGGAACCTCTTGAAGTATCCCTCTGAGGTCATAAGATAACCGGTGTTGTCAAAGGTCACGCTCTCTTTGGCCAAGGGAAAAACTCCTTCCTGGCTGATAAAAGTTTTGCGCTCTCCTCCCATGTAATTCCAGTCAGAAGTCAGTAGATAATTTGTGCCGAAAAGAAGGCTCAAACTCAGAATAAAGAGGAAAACGAGAAGAAGGGATTTCAAAAATCTTTTTTGAAAAAGGGTGCCAAGCACAAGAGGTACCATCAAGACGGCATTGGGAGGCTTAGAGAAGACAGCTATTCCTGCCAAAAAAGAGGCCAGATAATCAGTCCAGTCGGACTGGAGGAAAATCTGCAATCTCCCCTTTTTCTCCTCAGAACATCCGACTTCCTTGACTTTCAGTTTATAAGTCCAGAGGAAGATGATGAGAAAGGCCAAACAGAGGTTGAAAAAGTCAGGGGCAATCCAGATATAGTAGACGCAGGCCACAGAGGCGAAGAGAAAAGTCAGAGTGTAGAAAGAAGAGATGATTGGGCTATTGGAGAGAGAAAGGTAGGTAAAGCCCGCAAATAATACTCCTAAGAGAAGAAGAGAATGGAGAACAAAAAAGCCATTTGTGCTGAAAATTTTAACAAAAAGAGCAGCAAAAAGAGAATAAGCAAAGGATTTGGCATAGAAAATTTTTCCCTCCTTTCCCTTTTTTAAAAATATTCCCTGCGGTCCAGAAGGGAAATCCTGATAGTAGCGGGCCAAATCCTTTTTTGAGTACTCAAGGTCTCCATCGTAGGCAATACTCTGGGCCATGGCATAGTAGACTGCCTGGTCAGCAAAAAGAAAGTGATTGTGGAGAGGAGGGAAGTTGATGAAAAGAGAAAGTCCGAGAAAGAAAAGAAAGACAAGAACTAGGAGGATAAGAGAAAGCTTTTTTTCCTCGGTCATTGATAAAACCAATATCACAGTCGGGGGCAAAATTCAATAAAGCTGAGCTGATCCAAAAATTGATAGTGGGAGTTCGTCTTTATTTTCTATCGGCATTTTGGGAATTGAGGAAAAGGTGAGGGTAGGAAGAAAAAATCCCCCCTAAATTCATCCCTAAAGGTGATTGACGAAGAAAGAGAAGAAGTGCATGAAGAATAAGAATAAGAAAAAAAGAAAAAGGTCTACAATTCTTTTGCCAAGGATATTAGAAGTATGTATAATGATACCTAAAGCCGAGAGGAAATAGAATAATGGCTAAAAAGAGGAGAGGGAGGGGTTTCTCTTTAATTGAGGTTTTGATCACTATTTTTATCTTAGCTATTGTTCTGACGACTCTCATCAGTGCTTTTATCTACGGCTTTAGCATCCTCTCCCGAACAAAGCAAATCGCCCTTGCCTCCCAGATCTGCCAGGAGGAGATTGAGACCATCCGCAATCTTCCTTTTGATACGATCTTGACTTTAGGAACATCTTTTTCCCATCCCAGGCTGTCTTCTCTGTTACAAGGCCAGGGTGTTCTGACCATCGAAGGTGTTCCTGAAGACACCCAAAACAATATCAAGAAGGTTACAGCCAGCGTCAGATGGAATAACAAGGGAAGGGATATGCGCAAGGATATTGTCACCTATATCACCAGAGAAGGAATTAATAAAAAATAATGACCAAGAAATCTGAGGAGACAAAGTCAAGAGCTCAGGGGTTAACTCTCATTGAGGTAGTGATTTCTCTTGCCATTGTTGCTGTGATTTTGGTTGCTCTCCTTTCTCTTTATACTACAGGTCAGAAATATTTCATCAATGAGAGCGCTAGGGCGGCGACGATTGAGGCCAGCCGCTATCCTCTGGCCTGGATTACCCGGGATGTCAAAGAAGCAACCGGAGTTGTCTCTGCCTGGGATGTTTATGCCACATCTTCCAATTCGTTAGTCTTGCAGCTTCCCTCTGTGGATTCTAGTGGAGTAATCATTGACATTGCCACAAACTTTGATTACATCATCTATCGGGTCAACTCCAATAAATTGGAAAGAATTATTGATGCCCTTGATGGAGTGAGTGCCAGAAGTGATGGCAGTCGAGTCTTGGCTGAGAATGTGAATTCCATGGTCATCAGTTATTATGATTCTGCAGGAGGGGTTCTCACCTCAGGATTTGAGGCCGCTACTAACCTCAGCCTTGCCCTGACTACCAGCAGACAAGGACTTGGCCGGACTTTTCAAGAAACGCTCAGTACAGGGGTCAAGCTCCGCAACAAGGCAAGTTAAAAAGGGAAAAATTTCTCTAGGTTATTGACAAAAGTAAGAGGATTAGTATAATCTTACTTTTTTGCGGGGAGATTTGAGTTTTATGAGACAAAAAAGGCATTGGTTCCTCCAAAAAAGGTCCAGCCAACAGGGGGCAATCTTAGCCGTTACTCTGATTATCCTCGTTTGCCTGTTAGTCATTGTTATTCCTCTTTTGTTCAAGCTTATCGCTCAATTCAGGACGACAGAGAAATTCTATAAATCCATTGTCGCCCTCAATCTGGCCGAAGCCGGGGTGGAAAGGGCGATCTGGGAACTCAATCGTGGGCTTGTTTCTCCCTGGCAGATATCTTTTGGGACAAATGGCATATCGTTGTGGACAACTCTCAATGACTTCCCAGAAGGAAAAGCCCTTGGAGACATTGATATCAGGGTTGATCCCTCCGAATCTCCCCTTTATCTGAAGATAGAAAGTACAGGAAAAGTTCCCTGGTCTGACGGGCAGACAATTGACAGGACAGTTAGGGTAGTTGTCGAGCGTAAACTAAACTCTATGTTTGATTTTGGAATTTTTGCAAGTGGTAGAGTTGATCTGGGCTCAGATGTAGAAATAGATAGCTATAACTCAAAAGTTGCTCTTTATGATGTAACCAAAAGGGGACACAATGGCCGGGTCGGGACAAACGAATCAGCGACCAATAGCATCTTTTTGGGCAATAATGGCAAGATCTATGGAAACGCTGGTGCTGGTTTTGGGACAGATCCTACTTCTTTAAATCAAGTAATCAACACAAACGACGGCATTCTGGAAGGGACAAAATTTATTCTTTCTGATGTTTTCAGCCTCACTCCCGTCTATCCGCCCTTAAACATTTTTTGGTCCATCAAGGGAGATTATACTTACAATGATGGTGCAAATGTGGGTTCAATTGACCAGTCCTCTAGTGGCCTCTATACCTCTTTCCTTCTCGACCAGGGAAAGGTAAGAGTAAATGGGAATGTGATACTTTTTGTCGTCGGCGAGTTCAAGATGAAGGAGGGGACAACTCTGGAGATCTCTCAAAATTCAAGTCTCAGGCTTTACCTTGGAGGAACTTTCACGCAATGGCAATTCACGGCTGTAAATAATCTAACCAAGGATCCGACCAAACTCTTGATTTTGGGGACAGATATGTTTACCAGCGATATGGTCTGGAATGCAAACGCTGACCTCTATGGCGCTATCTATGTCCCTAAGGCGGAAGTCCATTATGATAGCACTTCTGATTTGTATGGAGGGATTATTTGCAGTAGGCTTTATATCGCCCCAAATGTCCGCATCCATTATGATGAAGCGCTAAAAGATGTGGGCATATTCCAAGGAGGGCTGCCTAAGCTGCTTGTCAAATCCTGGCAGGAAAAACACTGATTTTTTGATAATAAAAGTGGCTAGCCTTTAAGGGTGAGAAAGGGTGAAAAAAATACCACCCTTGATTTCATCTCCTTAGAGCATTGACAGATTAATCCCCCACATCCATTATTGTAACGTCGATACCATGCGAAACAGGAAACTGTCAGTGTTCTTGGTTTTTTCCGAGATGGGGAATTGCGCCTGGAGGCAGGCTCAGCCCAAAAAATTTCAATATCTCATTTAAAAGAAAGGACACCAAGATGGATAGCGAAGCTCTTCACACTATTTGCCCTTTTTCCCAACTTCTCTCTTTTCAGCGACTAAATTGGTATCGACGGGGAGAGGAAAAATGAAAAAAAGAGGAAGCAGGGTCTTAAGAAAAAGGAAAAAGGAACGGGGTATTATTCTGGCTGTCTCCATCATGGTCACAGCCTGTGTCCTTATTCTTGTCACGCCTTTCTTATTCAAACTCTCGGCAACCTACAGGATCACAGAAAAATCCTATGATGGGATAACGGCCTTGAACTTGGCTGAAGCGGGCATTGAGAGGGCTATCTGGGAACTAAACTATGGAGATATCTTGAGCTGGGCCGGAGATAGCAGCTTGCGGACAACAACCATCCCTTCTTTTGAGTCTCCGGATGGGACTGTCCGGGGAGAGATCATCATCAGCGTCCAGGATCCCGAGGAGGATAATCCCATAGTTGAGGCGACAGGAAAGGTTCCTTTTATTGGAAATATGACAATCGAAAGGAAAGTCCGGGTCAACTTGGGGAGAGATTATGACTCCCTCTTTGGCTATGGAATTTTCGCCGAAAACGGACTTGAGCTCCACGGCAATGGAAACACAGACAGCTATAATTCAACACTCGGTGCTTACGGCGGACTGAATATTGGCAATCACGGCGATGTCGGAACAAATGCCGTCGGCCTCTGGCTCGTCCAGCTAATGAATAATACTGAAATCAACGGTAATACGGTGACAGGCTTTGGCAGTGATCCAAGTTCGGTTATAAGCCTCCAGAACAACTCAAGGATTCTCGGGGAAATTGGTGCTTTGGAGGCACCGATAGTATATCCCTCCTATCTTCCCCAGACAGACCTTGCCCAACTGGGAGCATTTTATGTTGCTGCAAATAGCCCTGAAGTTATGATCACAGAAAGCGCCGAGTATTCCTCTTTCACCATGGAAAGCAATACAAAGGTCACCATCAACGGCAGTGTGACCCTTTACGTTAATGGCAATTTCACAATGATGAGCAATTCGCAGCTCGATATCAGCAATGATTCTGAAGTGGAAATCATTTTGGGCAATGGGGTTTTTACTCAGAGTAGTAAATCTTCCATCAACAATCTGAGTCAAGACCCGAAGAGCCTGTCTATTTTTTGCACACCTGATTTTAATCTGATGGTCTGGAGGTCAAATTCCCAATTCTTTGGCACTATTTATGCTCCCGAGGCTTACGTTGACTATAGTGCAAACCATGATTTCTTTGGCTCAGTCGTCAGCGACTATTTTAACCTCTCCTCTCAGGCATCGATTCATTATGATGAGTCTCTTCGAGAATGGGATAAATATCAGAAGGAATGCGATACATATATTGTGAGAAGCTGGAAGGAAATCCATTGATTTCCTGCCTTTGTAGCTGACTTAACCCTTTTCTTAAATAATTTTCCAAGAGAGAATATTTTTATCCTCTTCCCACCCCAATTAAGTTATTGAAAATAAAATTTTATTCTTTTGATTTGCCCAAAGCATTGGCGACTGCCAATTTTGAGGGGACCTAATCTTTGTAGAGACTTAAATAGGCTCTCAGGATTTTTTCTCCCCAGAGAAGAGAGAAAAAGGCAGCAGGAGCCAGAAAGGTGCCGAATGGGAGAGAATACTGAAGGTTTTTCTTTTTAAAGAGGATAAAAAAAACTCCAACCAGGGCACCAGCTAAGGAAGCCAGAATCAGGGTAAAAAAGGCCTGGAGCCAGCCCAGATAAGCTCCCACCATGAGCATCATCGTCACATCCCCCATGCCCAATCCTTCCTTTCTCCGCAGCAAATAATAGGCGCCGTAAATAAAGAGCAAAAATCCAGACCCGACCACAGCTCCCACCAGAGCCTGATTCAGGCTCAGGTCAGGACGGAAAAGAGAGTAGATTAAAGCCAGGGTTAGCCCGGGGAGAGTAATTTCATCAGGCAATATCTGGTGATAGAAATCGATAAAACAGAGGGCGATCAGGGCACTTGTAAAGAGGCAGGAGGCAAAGAAATAGAAAATTAATGAATAATGGACATAGAGGAGAACAAAGCAGGAGGGAGTGAGAAACTCTACCAAGGGGTAAGTGAAGGAAATTTTTTGCTGGCAATAACGGCATTTCCCTTTAAGCAGAATATAAGAGAGGAGGGGAATATTGTCATAGAATTTTATTCTCTTCTGGCAGTGGGGGCAGCTGGAAGGTGGCTTGATGATGCTTTTTCCGCGGGGGAGACGGTAGATAACCACATTGAGAAAGCTTCCCCAGACAAGGCCGAAAGCGATAATAAAAATTATCTTTTCCATGGGATTGTCGCAGGCTTCACCTCTCCTGTTAGGGGATCGTAGAGATAGTCCTGGCCATCGAAATCTTTGGGCAGAGAGGCGAGATATCCCGCTTTGACGAGCTGGCTGAGTTCTGAGGGATTGCGCCTGAATTTAGCCCGGAATTTTCCGATCGCCTCTTTGATGACCAAGACATCGATTGCTGCTTTCACCTGGTAGAGGTGATTGGAAGCGATTTTTTTTATCCGCTCATCATTGACAGTCGTATAAATTTCGAGCCAGGTCTCCCAGGATGTTTTAAAATCCATCGTCCTGAAGGCGGCATTGGCATAAAGCCTCTTGGTGAGGTCAGGGGCTCCTTTTATCCCCATGGCTTTTCTATAGTAATCTTTAGCCAGGTTGTAATCCTTGGTGAAGATCTGAGCCAGGTGGCCAGCTTCAAGAGGAAAGAGCCACTGGTCAGGATTTTTCTCAAGCCCTCTATCTAAAATCTTTAAAGCCGAGTTCAAGTCTCTGGCTTCATAGACGGCAATCAATGACCCGATTTCATAGGGATCGACGTAGTGCGGGTCTAACTCAGAAATGATAGAGAAAATATGGTCCAGATAATGGAATCTATCCGGGATGGAGTAGTCTGAATAATACTGGATGGCCCAGAGATAGATGAGGTCAGCAAAAAAGGATGAATAACCGAATGTGGCGAACTTGAGGAATTTTCCCGTGGGGATATAGATGATCGAAGAACCGGGAACTTTTTTTCTAGGAATTTGCTCGATCCTTAGCTTCAGTCCCATAAAGACGCCACAGCTGAGGAAGAGAAAGAAAACGAGGAAGAGAGGGCTGAAGCTTTTTCCTCTGAGAAGGCTCTTCTTCATTGCTTTAAATTAAATAAAATCTCTCCTCCGGAAGACAAGGATGGCCAGGGTCAGGATAAAGAGGGTATAGACGATTCCATAGAGGGTGGAGAAAAGATAGATTTTTGTTGGAACTTGGAGCCCATGGACTACTTCTGTTTTGAAATTGAAATTTTCAAGGTCAGGAAGAAATAGATAAAGAATCTGGACAAAGGCTTTGACTATGCCTGATTGAATTTTGCGGATGAGAGTTTCCAGCCCCCAGGAGAGATGACCGATAAGATAAAAAGAGAGCGAAAATATGGAGCTCAGAATCGGTGTCGAGAAACAAGAAAAAAGGGTAGCCACGGAAGTGATAAGGACAAGCTCTAGAAAAATGAAGAAGATGGCGATGAGCATTTTCCATTCAATTTTGAAAGTGTGGAAAAAAATTAGGGCTAAGAAGATGAGGCTCATCAGACTGAGCATGACCAAGAGGGTGAAAACAAGTCCAAAGAATTTGCCCAACAGAAACTCCAGGCGATGAACGGGTTTGGAAAGAAGAGTGAAAATCGTTTTTTTATCAATTTCTTTATAGACTAGACTCGTCCCGATCAGGATGGCCATCAGAGCCCCAAAAAGGGAGAGGGAAGCCAATCCAACATCCTTGATGATTTTTACTCGATCGCCGACAGTGAGCAGGGCGAGTGCCCGAGAGAGGATAATGGACAGAGCCGCAAAAAAAAGGAGGAGATAGAGGATTCTATCCCGGATGGCTTCCTTAAAGGTGTTGAGAGCAATCGCCCTTATTTTCATTTCTCTTTGACTATCTCCACAAAGAGGTCTTCCAGTGTTTCTGTCCTGGGGATAAGGGAGTGAATCTTTGCTTTTTGCGCTTGAACGAGGCTGAGGACTCTCTCCAAAGCTTCCTCCTCAAAGACTTTGAGGAGAATTCTCTCCCCATGAACAGAGGAACATTCTCCCAATCCTTCAAGTTCTTTTTCATCTAGGCCAGAAATGATGACTTCTGTAAAAAAGATTTTTTCCTGGACAAGATCCTGCAGGGTTCCCTGATTGATAATCTGGCCATTGACGATAATGGCCACCCGGTCGCAGATCATCTCAATATCCTGGAGAATATGAGAACAAAGGAAGACTGTTTTCCCCTCCCCTTTGAGACGGACGATGACGTCCCTCAATTCCTTTCTCCCCAGAGGGTCGAGACCTCCCAGAGGTTCATCGAGAAGGACAAGCTGGGGATCATTAATTAGGGCCTGGGCCAGGCCCACTCTCTGCAGCATACCACGGGAGAATTTCCGAAGCTGAAGATTGGCGTCCTTTTTCAGGCCGACAAGCTCGAGAAGATAATTGATTTTTTCCTCTTTTTCTTTTTTCTTGAGAAGGAAAAGCTGGCCATAAAAGCCCAGGAACTCCCAGGCTGTGAGATAATCATAGAAATAGGGATTTTCAGGGAGAAATCCAACTTGCTCTTTGGCTTGAAGCGACAGATGGGGCTGGTCAAATATTTCAATTTTCCCTCGCTCTGGGAAGATCAGGCCCAAAACGCATTTTAAAGTGGTTGTTTTGCCTGCGCCATTTGGGCCAAGATAGCCGAAGATTTCTCCTTCCTGGATAGAAAAAGAGATCCCCTTGAGTATTTCTTTTTTCTTGGGAATAAAACCGATTTTGAAAGATTTGTGCAGGTCTTCAATCCTGAGCGCTGTGGCCATGAAATTCGCCCCTATTATACGAAAATAGAAAAAGAAAAAAAAGTGTCCTGGTCTAAGGACATAGAGCTTCGAATTCAGCTATTTTGAAAAATGAAAAGAACAAGAATTTTCAATCCGGGAGGACATGCTTGAGGCTATCAGAGTCAATGGTGATGTAGAAGTCACTCCCGAGATAGAGAAGAGGATGAATTTTTTCTGTGTTCAAAACTCCCTCGGCATTGAAGCATTTCTCCTCTTCATGAACCGCCAGCACCTCGCCCACAAAAAGATCATGATCGCCATAGGCTTTCTCATCAGCAACTTTGCATTCAAAGGAGACATAGGCTTCCTCGATAATAGGGGATTTGATGATTTTGGAAGGGGAGAGCTTGACCCTAAATTCTTTGATTTTGTCCAGGTCATAACCTGATTTTCTTCCCATCTGGGCCGAGAGTTTCACTCTTTCGAAGCTAATGAAATTCACCGTAAATTCTCTTGCTTCTCGGATGAGCTTATGAGTGAAACGCTTTTTCGAGATTAGCACCCCGAACAAAGGAGGATCAAAAGAGAGAGCGCTATGCCAGGCACAGCTCATGAAATTGACTTGATTTCCGGACTTGGCTCCGACCAGAGCCACCGTGTAGGGATAAAAATATTGAAATTTTTTTACCTGGGTCGAGATTCTCTTCATTTTTACCTCACTCAGAAAAAGTTATTTCAGGCCCTTGATTTTTCGGGCATTCTCAAGCAGCCATTCTTGAGTAAAGAGATGCTCGCGGGTTAAGGCAAGCTGAAGTTTAAGCTGATCCTTGATTTCTCCATCTGGGACAAGGCTCGAGACTTTTTCATATTTGGTGGCAAGAGATTGTTCTGCTGGAAGCAGTGTTTCAAGGGCTTGGAGACGGTCTTTGGCAGCGTAGGAGAGAGGCATCGGAGAGCGACTCCGTTCTACGCCCTGGCTATCTTTTTCAGCGTTTTCAATCTGGATGACATCTCCCATCTTTATCAGCAGGCCAGAGATTTTATCCCAGTGCCTCATGTGATTTATGGAATTCTTGAAAAGGCGCTGACTGAGATCCTGGTGTTCACTGAAAAGGAGGACATATTTGAGATAGCGATGCATGAGCTCATTTTCCAGACGCATGATTTCATGGAGGAGCTTGACTTCTTCTTTGCGGACATTCGGAGGAGCAGGCTGGTAGCAGAGAGCATCTGCGACCCCTTTTTTCTTCATCGTTTCGATCATGGCAGCAAACTGTTTGGAATGGCGGACTTCATCATAGGAGATGTTGAGGACCATATTTTGAATTTTGGGGAATGATCCTTCCTTAAATTTTGCGGATTGGTAGAGGTCAGTTACCATATCCTCAGTCATTTTGTCTCTTTCGAGGTTGTCCACAATCCGCGGGAAACGCATGATTTCATCTGTTTTGAAGGAAGGGACGCCTCCCATCTGGGTGATGATAATGCCGAGCTGGAGAGCATGATACATCTCGTCAATGCCAATCTGAATGGTTTGAGCCCGAACATCATAAGTTTCTTTCATGATGGGATCTTCATAGAAGAATTTTCCTTTGGCCATGGAATAAGCATGGATGAGGTACTCAAAGCTCACAGCCCATTCATGTTCCAAGGCAGTGTTGAGCAGCTTCAAGACATCATCTTTTGTTTTGATGTGTTCCATTTTTTTCATGATTCCTCCAAAATATGTCTTTGCCAAATTATAGTCATCTTTTGAAGAAAAGAAAAGAATAAGTCTCTGGCTAATCGTTTGAGGTGAAAGAAGGTAAAAAAAAATCACCCTTAAAATTATCTCTAAAGGTGATTGTCATCCAGAAAATCTTGTGTCAGCATTGTTTTTGAATCGCAGCCTCCTTGGCTCGCAGCTTGTCTCTTCCAAGGCATAGCTGAGGTTGTGAAAAAGGGAGAGGAAGAGGATCCCTCTCCCCCGTCCTCCTTTCAAGCTTCTCCCTTGACTCAAAAATTTGAATCAAGGGAGAACACTTTTTGCTATCCTAACCTTGAGGCTTTTTCCCAGATGATATTTAGAAGAAATAGGAAGGAAGCATCTTTTTTTCCGTGAGGGTCTTAATTAATGGACGGGTCCTGTCACGGTGCGTCCCCGTCCGTCCTCGCTGAAGACCCACCCACCCACCACCATTCGCTGCGGGCGTTGCGGGGACTGGCGCCGCGCCACCCATCCATTAAAGATTATAGATTTCGCGGAAAAAAAGATGCTATCAAATAGGAATTGGCACTTTTCGAAACTTCCTTTTTTTGTGTATAATCTCTTCAAACTCAAAAGACTGAGTGGAGGATGGAGATGACTGATTTTGGAGGAGCGATAAAGCCTGTCGAGGAGCACCCGGATTATAAGATTGCTATTATTGGCATTCCCTTTGATGAGAAATCTTCTTATTTAAAAGGAGCAGCCAAAGGGCCGCAGGCGATTCGGGAAGCCTCAACTGTCAAATCTGGAAATGCCTGGACTGAGCTCGTCGTTAATCTCGAAGAGGATACAGTCATAGTTGACCTTGGCGATATCGATGTCAGAGGCAAGACAATAGAGATTTTCTCCCGCATCGAGAAAAGAATTGGAGAGATTGTGGAGAAGGGGGCTGTGCCCATTGTCCTTGGCGGAGATCATTCCATTAGCTATCCTGTGGTTCGAGCCTTTGCCAAAAAATTCAATTCTCTGGACATCCTCCATTTTGATGCCCATCCCGATTTATATGAAGAGCTTTACGGTGATCCTTTCTCTCATGCCTGTCCCTTTGCCCGAATCTTGGAGAAGGGCCTGGCTCAGAACCTTGTTCAGGTGGGAATCAGAGCTGCCACTGGCTCCCAGCGAGCGAATGCCTCAAAGCATAGGGTGAGGATGATCGAAATGAAAGATATTAAGGACACGCTCTCCCTCGAGTTTTCTAACCCCCTCTACATCTCTTTCGACCTGGATTCTCTTGATCCGGCTTTTGCTCCAGGGGTTTCTCATCATGAACCAGGAGGGCTGTCGACCCGTCAGGTACTGGCCATAATTCAGGGATTAAAGGCAAGGATTGTCGGGCTGGATGTGGTTGAACTCAATCCTTCGCGGGATTTAAGTGGGATCACGGCTGCGGCAGCAGTCAAGGTTGTAAAAGAAGTGGCAGGAAAAATTGTCAAAGGAGATAAGGAGGAAATATGAATCATCGTTTTAAACTCATTTTTTTTCTTCTTTTCCTTCCTGGATTGCTCCTGGCTCAGAATTCAATAGATTTTGACCAGTATTTTCTGGATAAGACGATGCGCATTGACTATTTTCATGTCGGTGATGCCAAGGAGGAATTCATCACTTTAGACAGGATTTTTGATCAGGGGATTTGGGCAGGGAGCAAGCGACGTCTTGTGGATTATTTCAATAATGGCCGCTACTATATCAAAATCTATGACTTAGCTTCCGGAAAGCTCATCTTTTCCAGGGGATTTGACAGCTATTTTGGGGAATACAAAACCGCAGGCGATGCCCTGAAAGGAATAAAAAGGACATACCATGAGTCTGCTCTTATTCCCTATCCAAAAAAAAAGATCAGATTCGTTCTAGAGGTCAGAGACCGCCAGAATCTCCTCAAGCTTCTCTTCAGTCAGGAAATCGATCCGTTCGGGACAGATATAAACAGGGAACCTTTAGGCACTGGAGTGAGGGTCTTCGAAATCCAAAAAAGTGGAGATCCCCATGAAAAAATTGACATCGCTTTTATCGCCGAAGGCTATACTGCCAAAGAAGAAGAGAAGCTTAAAGAGGACCTGGAAAGGTTTACTCAGGTTTTTTTCAAACAGGAGCCTTATGCGACCTACAAGGATAAGTTTAATATCTATGGCGTCTTTAAGCCTTCAGAAGAAAGCGGTTGCGACGAGCCCAGTCATGGAGTCTTTAAGAACACCTCTCTCAATGCCACCTTTGATTCCCTGGGCTCAGAGCGCTATCTCCTGACAGAGGACAACAAGAGCCTTCGCGACATTGCTGCCCATGTTCCCTATGATGCCCTCTTCATCATGGTTAACCACAAGCGCTATGGAGGAGGCGGAATCTATAATCTCTATTGCACCTTCACGGTGGATAATCAATGGTATGAGTATCTCTTCCTCCATGAGTTTGGCCATTCCTTTGCTGGCCTCGGCGATGAATATTACACTTCCCAGGTGGCCTATAATGAATTCTACCCGAGAGGAGTCGAACCAACAGAGCCAAATCTGACAGCTCTTCTTGATGCCAAAAATCTCAAATGGAAGGAATTTGTGGAAGCTGGAAATGCCATTCCTACTCCGTGGGAAAAAGAGGAATTTGACCGCATGGACAATGCCTATCAGAAGATCCGCCAGGAAATAAATGAGAAGATAGCCAGGATGAAGAGGGAAAAGGCTTCACAGACTGAAATTGCCAGAGTGGAGGAGGAGTCAGAACGCTTGTCAAGGGAAAATGCGAAGAAAGTGGATGAATATCTCCAGAAAAGCAAATATTGGGGAAAAATCGGAGCCTTCGAGGGAGCAGGCTATTCAAGCCAGGGTCTTTTTCGGCCGATGGTCGACTGCATCATGTTTACTAAGGGGAAAAAGCCCTTCTGCAAGGTTTGCGAGGCCGCTATTATCCGCGTCATTCAACACTATAGCCAATGAAACTTTTCTCTCTCGGAGATAAAGATGAGGAAAAATTTTTGGAGAGAAATTTCTATTTTTTTATTTCTTCTCGTAGCCCTGAATCTTGAGAGCCTGGCAATTGAGCAATCCTTCTTCAAGCGCGAGATAGCCTTCTCGCCTCTAGCTGAGAAACTCTTTTCCTTTATCGAAAAAAATCGGGAGAAGATTATCGAGGAATGGATTTATCTCACAGAAATACCTGCACCCTCAGGTCATGAAGAGAAAAGGGCTGCTTACATGAAAGACCAGTTTAGAACTTTGGGCTTGGAAGAAGTTTCAGTGGACCCTACAGGAAATATCATCGGCATCTGGAAAGGGACAGGTCAAGGGAGAGAAATTATTGTCTCTGCTCATATGGATACTGTTTTTCAGGGAGTTTTCGAGATTAAAGTCAAAAGAGAAGGAAATTTTCTCAAAGCTCCTGGCATAGGCGATGATACGGCCAGTCTGATAAATCTTCTCTGGTCGATCCGGGCCCTGAAAGAAGCCGGGTTCGAGCCAAAAAATACCTATTATTTTCTGGCCACAGTGGGCGAGGAGACAGGTCTCAAGGGAATGGAGGCTTTCCTTGATTCGAGCAAAGATAAACCTGATCTGGTCATTGCCCTTGATGGAGATCTCGGTGAAGTTCATTATGGAGCTCTTGGCTTTGGCGGAGGACGAATTATCTTCCGCGGGCCTGGAGCACACACCATGCAGAGCAAAGGTGTGGCTAATCCCAATCTGGCAGTGGCCAAAGCCATAGAGCAAATTTATAAAATCCAGCTTCCTTCTGAACCTGTGGAGAAATGGACTGTTCTAAACATCGGTGTGATCAAAGGAGGGAGAGTCCAGAATGCTGTTTCCGAGGAAAGCTCTTTCACCATAGACCTGCGTTCAGCGGATCAAGGAGAGCTGGAAAAAGCGCAGAACGAGGTCAGGAAGATCTGCCAGGAAATTGCCCGGCAAGAGGGAGTTGAGGTTGATATAAAACTCAATGAAAATTCAAAGGCTCGCCAGATCCCTGGAGGCCGTGATTCCTCTCTTGTCAAAACAGTTGTTGACATTCTTGAGTTTCTTAAGGTCCCAAATATAAAGGTCAATCCTTTTGGTTCGACTGAAGCCAATGCCGCTCTAGAGAGAGGTATTCTTTCCTTGAATCTGGGAAGAACCTACGGAAAATATAAGCACAGTCTCAACGAGGAGGCTTCGATCGAGGGCCTCTTCCTCGCTCAAAAACAAATTCTTCTCCTCCTCTTGTCCCTCAATTGAAAATGACTTGACCAGAAACAAATAATCTGTTTAACTGACTCTTCATGGAAATCTTAAAACGGGTATCATCAGGCTTGGCTTTTTTGAGCCTTTTCCTATTTTTTTTCTTCTCCAAGCCCATTGACTTGGTGAAGATTTCCAAAGATGATTTTTCAGTCTGGGAAATTCTCCGCTCTCACCAAATCGCTGTTGTTCAGGAGCTGGATAGCTGTTTTATTGCCAGGATGGAAAGGGGGCTTGTGTCAGTTCTTGAAAAAAACCATATTTCTTATTCCATCCTGGACAGGGATATCAAGGACAGGCAATATTTGCTGGTCTATTCTCCATCCCTTGAGCCTTCAGTCTTGGACAGGCTGAGAGTGCTTGGCCAGGCTGTTCCTGTGGAAAAGGAGACACTCCTTTTCTGGACTGAGAAAGAAGATCCGAATCTCCTTCTCCCTTCTAAATTCGAGCGCAAAGCTCTCTCTTCTGAATCGATTCTTCCTTATCTTGAGACTCCTTATCTATCTTTGCCGCCTGGGGAGAAAATTATTGAGAGAAGAAAAAATGAGGTTATAAGGCAGATTGCGAATGAGGTATCTCCGCAAAGCTTGAGATATTTTGTCCAGAGCCTTCAGGACTTCACGACCAGATATGCCACCACTCCCAATTGTGATGCTGCCGGCCAATTTATCTTCAATTATTTTCAATACCTTGGCCTTGAGACAAAATTTCAGGCATTTACTTTTGGGGCAAATTATACATCTCGAAATATCATTGCCGAGCTTCGAGGGATAACTTATCCTGAAGACATTGTTATCATCTGTGCTCATTATGATTCAACCTCAAACTTAGCACCGGCCATTGCTCCTGGTGCAGATGATGATGCGAGCGGCACAGCAGCAGTCATGGAAGCAGCCAGGGTCCTCTCCAAATATCCTTTTGATTTCAGTGTCAGGTTCATTGCCTTTTCGGCTGAGGAGTTTGGGCTCTATGGAAGCAAGGCTTATGCCAGTGAAGCCAGAGACAGGAATGAGAGAATTATCGGAGTTATTAACCTGGACATGATTGCTTTTGCGGATGCCATGCCAGAAGATCTTGACATCATTGTCAACCCGGCTTCTGAATGGCTGGCCGAAAAAGTCAGCCTTTCCTCAGAGGCCTATGCCTTACTAATCATAAGGAAGATTATAAAATCTTCTTATCCTTATTCCGACCATTCTCCTTTCTGGGACAGAGGATACCCCGCTCTCTGTGGGATTGAGGATGATCCTCTGCGGAATCCCTATTATCATAAAGTCACTGACACCGTGGATAAGCTCAATTTTGATTTTTTCACATCTTCGACAAAAGCTGGGCTGGCCACTCTTGCCGATCTTTCTCAACCATTAAGGGCAGGCTATCCCGAAACTCCAAAAGGATTCACTGCAAACTCAAAAATCATCAGCTCTCTTTTCAGTTCAATAAAAAATGTCACTCTCAGCTGGGATTCAGTTCCTGGTGTGGTTGGCTACAATGTCTATCGGACAGGTACGTCTCATCTTTACTATAAAAAAATCAACAATTCTCTTCTCTCAGGAACTTCTTTTGTCGATAGAAACCTGAAGCCTGAGCTTCGCTATTTTTATGTTTTGACAGCTGTAGATGGGGGAGGTTTAGAGAGCAACTTCTCCAGAGAGGCCGAAGCTCTAGCTTTTACAAGCTCTTCAGTCAGCCAGGCTCTTGGGAGCTTCTTTCTTCTGAGGCTAGAACAGCGATGAGAATCAAAGGATTATTTGTTTTTCTCATTTTCTTCTTCTCCAGCATTGTGGTCATCGCTTCTGCTCGGAATTTAACTCTGTCCATATCTT
>CAZPAX010000013.1:0-22271 GCA_964584535.1 uncultured Eubacteriales bacterium | reverse complement strand
AAAAACGAATGCGAAAATCATTATAAACTTTTCAGGCATGTATTTTAAGTCCTTTTGCTAGGACCCATAGAATGCTCGAATTCCCCTTACTTCATTTATTGAGTGGGGACAGGCACCTTTTTTCCCTGAAAAAGGTGCCTGTCCCCGTCTTTACATCCATTAAAAAATTAAAGGTTTCGCGGAAAAAAGATGCAAACCGGCAGGAGGGCAGTCTTGACAGAAGAATCATAAAAAGTAAAAAATAGTGAGACTCAAAATGCAAGGAGTGAAAGTCCACTGATCGGAACTCGCTCAAAGGCACTTTCTTCTCTTCTTTTTTTTATTCTCTTTGTTCCTTTCTTTCTCAGCCCCAAGATAAGGGCTTCTGATCCTGCAATTGTCTGGGGGCAAGTTGTTGATAACGAGGGAAATCCCATTCAAGGAGCAGAAATCACTATTTCTGCGGAGGACAAAAGCTTCGCCCAGACTTTACTTAGCGACAAAAAAGGCTTCTTCCGCATCGTCGGCCTTGCTTCTGGTCTTTTTTCCTTTCATGTTGAAGCAAAAAGCTACATGGCTTCAATCCAGGAAAAAATTTTTCTCGAACCTTCCCAGAGTCTCTATCTCCGCATAACCTTAGGCTCGGAAAAAAAAGAGGAAAGATTATCCTTAGAGCCTCTTCTCCTTGACTACTCCCAGTGTCTCTCCCAAACGAGTCTTCAGAAATCCCAAATCGAGCATCTTCCTTCAGGTAACAATGTTTGGTCTCTTGTCGAAAACCAGGACCTCTCGGCAACCTCCAACCGCATCGATGTGGGTGGCATGTGGGGAAGCATCCCAGCTCTTTTCAGCTCAAGAGGAGGTTGTTCCTGGACACAGAATATTTATCTCCTTAATGGCCTGGATGTGACCGACCCTTACTGGGGAGGGTCACCCCTTTTTTCCCCTGATTTCTATAGCCTCTATTCGACCCAGCTGGTTACCGCCGGCCATCCCCCTCAAGCCTTTTCACCAGGAGCTTACTTTGATCTTGTGCCCAAAGATGGAAACTCTGAATTTCATGGCGGAATTTGCGCTTATTTCATCAATAAAAGCATGACGAGCTCCAACATCTCCCCTTCTTTAAGAAAAGAGGGTATTTTTGAAAGCCATACTTTCAATCATTTCCTTGATACCAATTTCACCCTCTCAGGACCCATTGTGCCTGGCAAATTGTTCTTTTTTACTTCTTTCACAGCTACAAACATCAGCCGAGATCTGGCTGACTATGAGGAAGAGGACAAAGCCTCAATTTATTCGGGACTGGTCAACCTCAAATATTGCTTTTCCCAAAGCACTTTGCGCTTCCTATGGACAGGCCAAATTGTCCACAATCCTTCTTATGGAGCAGGAAGGAGAATTCCCTTTCAAGCGACATTAAATCAGAAAAACCTCTATAATGTTATCCAGATGATCTGGGCTTCAAGGATGGTTGACAGCCATTTCCTCAAGGCAGGGCTCAGCTTTAGCCGCGGCAACATCCATTCCCGCTTTCAGGATGAAGCTCTTTCTCCTCATGGGATAGAAATCTTTCACACTCTTCCTCAAGGTGCTGCTTCGCTTTCAAGCCGCGATGATCGAAGCTCATTCCTTTTCTTCTTGAAAGGAACATACTTCCTGACCAACTTTCTTCTTTCCCACCACCTCTTTCAGTATGGCTTTCAGTTCCAGCACAGTTTGTCTTCCTCCAAAAAACAAATCCTTAACAACATTCATCTTCGCTTTTTTGAGGGAAAGCCGCTGGAGATTGTCAAATACAATACTCCTCTCGACGATCAGGAATCTTCCCTCCAGCTGAATCTCTTTGCCCAGGAAACCCTCATTCTTTCAAGTTTCTTATCCCTCTATGGTGGCCTGAATCTTATCCTCACCAGAGGCTGGATTCCTTCTCCAAACTCAGAGGCAAAAAATGAGATCAACTGGCTGAACCTTTCCCCCCGCTTTGGCTTCATCCTTCCTCTTTCCAAGAATAAACGAACGGCCCTTAAACTCTCTGGGGCTAGATACTTCTTTACTCTGCCTCTTTATCTTCTGACCTCCGGGAATCCCAATGCCTTGGGAGGGATAGCTTACGTCTGGCAGGACAGAAATGGCGACAGGCAATACGAAGAGGGTGAAGCCGGGGCTCTTATCCGCCGCGAAGGCCCTTTTTTTTCGGAAATCGATCCTGATCTCAAAAGGCCTTACGCGGATGAGCTTACTCTTTCCTTTGTCCACACATTTGGCTCAGACTGGACTTTCACTCTAGCTGGGTTTTTGAGAGAGACTAGACGTCTCATCGAAACGCTCAACATTGGAGTCCCCTTGACTTCATACAGATCGCTTGAATTTTTTGATATCGGAGATGACAGGATTCCAGCGACCCATGATGACCTCGCTTTTACTGTTTATAATCAAGAGCCAAAAACACTGGGAAATGATTTTTTCCTTCTGACCAACCCGGATTCCGAGAAAAGAATATCCCGCTATCGCGGGCTTGACCTGACCCTTGTCAAGAAAAATAGCTCTCGTTTCTCCTTTTTTCTATCTCTGACAGCAACCGAAGCCATCGGAACAACGAGCCCTGGCAACAGCGAATGGGAAAATGATGATGGACTTGCTGGAAGCCTCTACGATAATCCCAATGCTTCAATCAATGCTAAAGGAAGACTGCGCTTTGACCGAGCCTATACAGGAAGAATCGGATTCGCCTTGCGACTGCCTTTTGGCTTCGAAAGTGCGTGTCTGATCAAATATTATGATGGTCAGCCCTTTGCCCGGAAAATTATCATCCAGGGATTCAATCAGGGCCCTTTTTACATTCAAGCCCATCCCCGGGGAATCGCCCGCTATGAATACAACATGACTGTGGATGTGAGGTTGGAAAAAACTTTATCCCTGGGAAAGACCAGTTTAAGGATTATCCTTGATGGATTTAATATCTTTAATCAAAGATTGGCCACTGAGGAAAACGAATGGACTGGACCTGAGTTTCTGCTCCGCTTTGCTACAGAGATCCAATCTCCGCGAGTCTTTCGCTTAGGATTGTGTTATGAATTCTAAAAAAAATCAAAAAATTCTTTTTTCAATAATTTTTTCTTTTTTCTTCTCCTGCTCAATTTTTGGCCAAGAAATCTTTATCTATCGGCCCCAAAAAGACAAAAAGCCTCTCTCCAAGGAAAAGAAGATTTTTCTCCATGGAGAATTCTTCGGCCAGCTTCAATTTCCTTCCACTTTTCCTAGCTACAATGACCAGAGCGGAGCTGAAGATAGGTGGAATTACGGGTTTAGAAATCAAATTTTCTTGACTCCAAGCACTTCTCTCCTAGCCCAGCTTGTCACCCATGATGATGGCCAGCTGAGGACAAAATTTGACTGGCATTTTTCCTTAAGGCAAAATTTTTCTGAGAACGTCGTCCTAATCATCGGCCATGACTCAAACCATGACTCTGACCATCTCAGTCTTTACGATCTAGAGTTTTTTTATATCAATCGCAACTACATAGGAATCGGCCTGCCTTATGAAACAAATAATTTCTATATCGAACCTTTTACCTGGTTCTTTCACAACACAAACCAGAGGGGACATCTTGACCTCTCAGGGAACAGGCTCCGCCAGGAATTCGGGTTAAGGATAGGGGCCTGGCACGAGAATACTCTCGGTCTTCATTTTCAAATCATTTTCCAAACAGAGAAGCTTTTCTCCCTTGGCCAGGCTCTCTTAGGAGACCTGATTGTCCGTATCAAGATGTCCGATTGGCTGGAATTATCCTTGGGAGGCAGTCTCTGGAAAGATATCGGATTGAGCCAGCTGGGAAACCACCAAAAATTTTATAAAGTCATCTGGGGCATTGCCATTCCCTTTTAGGAAAGGAGGAGCGATGCTTGCACCCTGGGAAAAAATTGTTTTCGTCATCATTATCCTTATCACTTTTTTTGCCTTCGCCTTTCCCATTTTGCTTCGTTACCGGATCATCCGCCGAGGACAGCCTGAGAAAAGAATTGACAATTTCCTCCGCCGAATTCTGGAGGCACTGGCCAAGGTTTTTCTTCAGAAATGCACTCTCAAAAACGAAAGGCTCTTCACTGGATTCATGCATGTCTTTATCTTCTATGGGGCTCTGACCTTTGACACCATGACCGTTAACCATACTCTTGAAGGATTTTTTAAAAATTTTTACCTCTTCGGTGAAACACATTTCGGCCTTTTTTTCTCACTCCTTGTCGACATTTTTGCCATCCTGGTTCTGGCCGGGGTTCTTTTCTTTATCTTCAAGAGGTTCATTCTCAGGCCAAAGGCCTATGCCACGACTCCCCTTGATTCAGGAATCATCTATTTCTTCCTGATCACAGTCACACTCAGTTACCTCTATTTTGAAGGATTCTCAATTGCCAGCCACCCTGAGACGTCTCGCCTTTCTTTTCTGGGAATATATTTTGCCAAGGCCATCAATAGCTCTGGATTGAGTCTGGCTACGATCTCCAGCCATTTCCGAATCTCCTGGTGGCTCCACATCCTGCTTGTCTTCGCCTTCATCGCCTATGTTCCCCACTCCAAATACCTCCACCTGCTCACCGGTCCCTTCAATCTTCTTTTCCGCGACCAAAAGTCCAGCGGAGAACTGAAACCTCTTGACATTGAGAAAGCAGAGATTTTTGGGGTGGAAAAGGCTCCTGATTATACCTGGAAAGACTTCCTTGATGCTTTTGCCTGCATGGAGTGTGGCCGCTGCCAGGATGTCTGCCCAGCCTTTCGTAGCGAGAAACCTCTCTCTCCAAAAATGATTCTTTTTAATTTGGAAAAACATCTCCTGGGGGAAAGCCGTAAGCTCGTAGCAAGAAAAAGAGACGAGATAACTCCTTTGATGCCAGGCATTTATAGCGAAGGAGAAATCTGGACTTGCACAACCTGTGGTGCTTGCAGGCATGTCTGCCCTGTCGAGATCGAGCATATTCCCAAGATTGTCGGCATAAGGCAGAGCCAGGTCTTGATGGAGAGCAAGTTTCCTTCTGAGTTGAGTGCCTTCTTCCGCAACACAGAAACAAACAGCAATCCTTGGGGAATAGGTTTCTCAAAGCGAGCGGATTGGGCTACGGGCCTGGGAGTCAAGCTGGCCAAAGATCATCCTCAGACAGAATATCTTTTCTGGGTGGGATGCGCTGGGTCCTTTGATGAAGAAGGAAAAAAGATTTCGAAAGCTCTTGTTTCCATAATGAACAAAGCAGGAATTGATTTTGCCATTTTAGGAACTGAAGAAAAATGCTGCGGCGATTCAGCCCGCCGCTTGGGCAATGAGTATCTTTTTCAGACGCTCGCTAAAGAAAATATCGAAATCTTCAAGGCACTCCAAGTGAAAAAAATTATCACTATCTGTCCTCATGGCTACAATACTTTTAAAAACGAATATCCGAAGCTGGCCAATTCCGCAGGAGAGGAAGAGTTTCTCCAAAATATAGAAGTCATCCACCATGTTGAGCTTATCGCCAGGCTCCTTAGAGAAGGAAGACTATCCTTGAAATCAAAAATTGATATTGGCCTAACCTATCATGACTCCTGTTATCTCGGCAGACACAATGGAATAATCCGTGAGCCAAGGGAAATTCTCTCCAGGCTGAGTCAAAAGCAAGTTACTGAGCTTAAGGAGAACTGCGAGCACAGTTTCTGCTGCGGTGGAGGAGGAGGCCTGATGTGGACAGAAGAAAAGCTTGGCAAAAGGATCAATCATATCCGTACCGAGGAAGTTATTGCTTCAGGCTGTGAAGTGGCGGCGACTTCCTGTCCTTTTTGTCTGACAATGCTTCAAGATGGACTTAAGGACAAGGGAAAAATAGATATGAAAATCAAAGATATCGCCCAGCTTGTGGCTGAATCAATCAAAGAGTAACATCAATAACTGAGAATCTCGCGGCAGGCAGAGATTGCTTTTTCAATGTCCTTGTCTCCCACATCTTTATGAGTCACAAAACGAACTGGGCCAGTGGTGGCCAAAGCGAGGACTCCTCTTCTTTTCAATTCTTCCAAAAATTGGGGTATAGAAATTTTGGGATGAGAAAGCTCAAAGATGATGATATTTGTCTGGATATTTTCCGGGTCAAGAGAAACTCCTGGCAAATCGGCAATGGCTCTGGCGAATTTTTTTGCGCGCTCATGATCTTCTTTGAGTCTTCCAACCATTTCGGTCAAGGCGACTATTCCTGGAGCTGCCAAAACTCCTACCTGTCTCATCCCCCCTCCAAGGGCTTTCCTTACCCTTCGGGCATAACTAATAAACTCTCGACTCCCAACCAGCATCGAGCCAACAGGAGCAGACAGGCCTTTGGAAAGGCAGAACATCAGCGAATCGGCAAGGCTAGCATATTCCTTGACTGAAACACCGGCGGCAATACTGGCATTGAAGATGCGGGCTCCATCGAAATGGATTTTTATCTCATGCTTATTAGCTATGTTTCTCAGGGCTCTGATATTCTCGATGGGGACAACGGCTCCGCTCCAGTTGTTGTGCGTATTCTCAATGCAGATGAGGGATGTTCTGGGGATATAGACAGAAGGCTTTCTGATATTCTTTTCTACCTCGGTTGGCTCCATGGCTCCCCTCAAAGAAGGGAGAGGCCTGGGCGTCACTCGGGAAATAAAAGTCATGTGGGTGGATTCCATGTTGTAGATATGAGACCGGGACTCGACAATGACTTCCTCCAATTCTTTTGTCCAGACCTTAACAGAAACTGCATTTCCCATTGTTCCCGAGGGAACGAAAAGGCCAGCCTCTTTATCCATGATTCGAGCTGCTAAAGACTCGAGTTTCTGAACCGTAGGGTCATCGCCAAAGACATCGTCCCCGACCACCGCTTCGGCCATGGCCTTTCTCATTTCCTCAGTTGGTTTTGTGACTGTATCGCTTCTGAAATCAGAATAAGCAGTTATCATTTCTTTCTCCTTGTTTATTATTAAGATAGCTCGTTATTCAGGGATCTGGGGAAAGACATTATCATAGGGGTATCTGGACAGTCAAGGTACCGACTTTCTCTTATTCATGGAAATCCCTGAAACTTTATAAGCGTCTTTTTTTCCGTGAGATCTATAGTGATTAATGGATGGGTGGCATGGTGCCAGTCCCCGCCCGCCCGCAGCCAATGGTGGCGGGTGGGAGGGTCTTCGGCGAGGACGGACGGGGACGCACCGTGACAGGACCCGTCCATTAAATAAGATCATCACGGAAAAAAAGATACTTCCTGTAACTTTTTTCCTGTTTACTTGGTTATGAATCTATGGTATAGATAACACTGATTGTACGCTCTTAGAATTGACGCATGCCGAGCAAAAAAATTTTTAATTTTATACTTTACCTGCTTCTCGTCCTCATCGTTTTCTTCTCCGCTGCCGTCCTCTCTTCCCAGATTATCCTCAAGGGAGAGACGGTGGCTGTCCCTGACCTGACTGGCAAAACTCTCGATCAGGCAATGAGGGAACTTACCGGAAAAAAATTATCCATCGCTTTCAGAGGCTTTCGCCCTGATGATCGCAGGGAAAGGGGTAAAATCATCTTTCAGGATCCCTCTCCTGGCTCAAGAATAAGAGTCAATAAATTCATTAGGGTCATGCTGAGTGGAGGAAGTGAAAAAGTCCTCGTTCCCAAGCTGCAAGGAGTAAGCCTTGAATCTTCCGTCGAGATCCTCAAAGAGCTAGGCTTGGTCCGGGGACAAGTATCCCAGGTGCACACTCCCCTCTTTGCAGCAGGGAAAATCATTGCCCAGCAGCCACAGGCTTCAGAAGAGGTGGCCAGAAACACTCCTGTTGGCCTCCTTGTTAGTCAGGGCGAATGGGAAGAGAAATTCCTCATGCCTGACTTGATCGGCAAACAGGCACGTTTTGTCATGGCCAGACTCAAAGAGATGGAGTTCAAGATTGCCGATGTCCGTTATACATATTATCCGGGCCTTGACCCAGGAATCATTATCAAACAATCTCCTCCTCCTGGCTACCGGATTCAAAAAAGGAATCTTATCACCTTGGAGGTAAGCAAAGAATGATTCAAATCGCGGCATCGATTCTTTCCGCCGACTTTGCCAAAATCGAAGAGGCAGTCAAAACGGCCGAAGAATCTGGAGCAGATCTGATCCACATCGATGTTATGGACGGCCATTTTGTTCCCAATCTCACCTTCGGGCCAGATCTAGTCTCTTCGCTCAAAAGGAAAACATCATTGCCCTTGGATGTCCACCTGATGGTTGAGAATCCTCGTTTCTTTATCCCCCTTTTCCATGAAGCTGGTGCTGATTGGATTTCTATCCACCTTGAAGCCTCAACTCATCTCCACAAAGATATCACCCTTATCAAAGAATTCCAGAAGAAAGCAGGTCTTGCTCTCAATCCAGCCACACCCATTCATCTGATGAACGATATTCTCAAAGAACTCGACTTTGTCCTTCTCCTTTCGGTCAATCCTGGCTGGGGCGCACAAAAATTTATTTCCTTCTGTGAGGCAAAGATCAAAAACCTGAAAAGCTGGATCAAGGGCCAAAATCTTGAGATTCCTATCGAAATCGATGGGGGAGTTACCCTCAATAATATGGAGAACATAATCAAACAGGGCGCAGAAGTCATAGTGGCTGGTTCAGCTATTTTTCATCAAAAAAATCCCGGCGAAGTGATCTCCCGAATGAAGGAGATCGCCCAAAAATACGACCCCTCATGATTTGCCTAGTCACAGGAGCTGCCGGTTTTATCGCTTCTCACCTGTGCCGAAGACTCCTCAGAGAAGGATATGAAGTTGTGGGTATTGACTCCTTTACCGATTTCTATCCTCGCTGGATAAAAGAACGAAACATTGAGCCTTTGCTCAAGCAGAAAAAATTCAAGTTCACTGCTAGTGATTTGGACGCCCTGGATTTAAAAAAAATTCTGAGCAGGGTCAATTCTGTCTTCCATTTTGCCGCCCAGGCCGGAGTGAGAACAAGCTGGGGGGAGAACTTTTCTGTTTATATCAAAAACAATATTCAGATTACCCAAAAGCTCTTGGAGGCAGCTCAGGGAATTCCTCTCCAAAAGTTTATCTTTGCCTCCTCCTCCTCTGTCTATGGCCTCACACCAGACATTCCCATGACTGAGACAAGCGCCCTCTTGCCTCTTTCGCCTTATGGAGTGACAAAGCTTGCCGCCGAGAAACTTGCCTTTCTCTATTTCAAAAACTATGGAGTGCCCACCATTTCTCTCCGGCTCTTTACAGTCTATGGCCCTGGACAAAGGCCGGATATGGCCTTTCACAAATTTCTGAAGGCCATTCATGAAAATAGAGAAATCGTTGTTTTTGGTGATGGAAAACAGACCAGAGACTTCACCTCTGTCGACGATATCATCGAGGCTACTGTGGCTACTTTGAAAAAAGGAAGAATTGGCGAAACATACAATATCGGGGGAGGGCATCAGGAAATATTGGAGAACATTTTCCCGCTCCTCGAAGAAATAGGACAAAAACGGGTAAAAATCAAATGGCTTGAAAAGCAAAAGGGAGACGTCCTTCACACCTGGGCCGACATCGAAAAAGCCCGAAAAGACTTGGATTACATGCCTCGCAAAAGCCTCCAGGAGGGTCTCAAAGAAGAATGGCTATGGATCCAAAAACTCTATTCTTCTTAAAGAGGGGTCATTTTATGGATAAGGACTAAGACCATGAAAAAAATGATCATTATTGTTGTATCTCTCTTCTATATGATATCGATTTATCACTGCAAAGGGAAAAAACTTGAGCTTTCTCCTGATATCGCCTCCTCTGATGAAGCTCTTTATAAACTCGGAGAGGAATATCTCAAGAGGGATGCTGAGAAAGCCCGCCTCTACATGAGACAGGTGATTGATTCCTTCCCGAAAAGCTTTTATGCCCAGAGAGCCAAACTGGCCATTGCCGATTCTTATTTTCATAAGGGAGACGAAGGGAGTCTGATTCTGGCTGCTGCCGAATACAGGGAATTCATCTCTCTCTATCCCTATAGCCCCTATTCTGCTTATGCTCAGCACCAGGTAGGAATGACTTTCTACAAGAAGACCTTCTCGCCAGGAAGAGATCAGACAAAGACATGGCAGGCTCTAGCTGAATTCAAAAAGGTCATCACCAATTATCCTCTCAGTGAAGAAGCGAAATTGGCTCAAGAAAAAATAAAAGAGTGTGAAGAGAAACTTGCTGATCACACTTTTGGCATCGGAAAGCATTATTATCAGGTCTACGCCTTTAAAGCCTCAACGTCCCGATTATCGGAAATACTGACCAGTTTCCCCAACTATTCCAAAATGGATAGGATCTATTTCTTCCTGGCCGATTCCTTTTTCAAATGGGGCAAGCCTGACCAAGCTGTCCCCTATTTCACAAAATTGATCACTGATTATCCTCAGAGCAAATACGTCCAAAAAGCCCAGAAGAGAATGGAAACAATAAATAAAAATCAGGGGGGAGAGAAAAAGGAAAAATCCTGAAGGCGTGGTAGAATATGTTCTGGACTGGAGGTTTAAATGAAAAGAAAATACCGCTCTCTTCAATTTGTGATTTCGATACTCTGTTTACTCATTTTTCCTTTGGGCAGGCTTCAATCAGAAGAGATAAAAGAAAAGAGATCCCTGAAATCAGGCCTCAGTTTTGAATATTTTTCCCGGACGATCAATTGGGATGAGAACAAATACACTTCTAAACTCAAATCGTACTCCCTCATCCTCAATACAGAAATGGAAATCCTGGGGGGGTTTTCTTTCAATCTCCTTCTCGGTTACTCTTCCTCTCAATATGCAGAAATGACATTCCGGAAATTGCCCATTTCCTTGGAATTGGATGTTGGAGGAATAGGAGGCTTTCTTTTAGGGGGAGAAATAAAGAGAAAGATTATTGATATAGGATATTTCGAGATTTCGGCTGAGGGTCGATTCGTCACTTATTTGGGAGGCAAAAAAGAATGGGAGATACCTGAACTGAATGTCAAAGGCGTAGCTACAGGAAAACCTCGCTGGACGGAAGGATCAGTCGGCCCTTCCTTTGTTTACAACGGCCTTATAGACTTCACTCCCTATCTCAGTCTCAAGATCAATAAACTCTGGGGAACCTTCGACTTAGACGAAAAAATCGAGAAACTCAGTGGAAGAGAAGAGAAAGACATTCAAGGAGAAGGACTCTTTGCTTTTTCCTTGGGAACAATCTACAAATTCAGAGATGATTTTCACCTTCAGGGTGAAGCGAGCGTCTTCTTGCCTTATAAAAATGGAATTGATTTTGGACTTGCCATCAAAGCCATCTATACCTTTGGATCTTCGAGGAGGTAACCATGAAAAGAAAAGTTATCTTTCTTTTCTTAATATTTTTTGCTTTTGCCTTCTCCTCAAGTTTTGAGAATTCCAAGCATAAGCGGGATAAAAAATCCAACTCATCCCCTGACCATCTCCAAACAAGGATACTGATTCAAAACCAGCTTTGGCGCTACGAGGGTCCTCACTATGTCCAGGATGAAATTCTGGTCAAATTCAAAGAGACTTTCCCTGAACAGAGAATTCAGGCTGCTATGGCTGCCTACAAATTTAAAGAAATTGACAGAATTCCCAGAATCGATGTCTATATAGCCCAAATCCCTGAAGCTACGACAGTTGAGGAGATGGTCTTTGTCATGAAAGAGAATCCTGATGTCGAATATGCGGAGCCAAACTACCTTGTCCATATCGCTGTCACGCCCAATGACACCTTGTTCAAATACCAGTATGCCCTCTTCAACTCTGGCCAGAGAGTTGCTCCTGTGGACATCCCTGGAGCTCCCACAGGAAAACAGAGAGCGGATATCAAAGCAACTTCAGCCTGGGAAGAAACAAAAGGACGCGAGGAAGTCATCATTGCCATAGTCGATACAGGAGTTGACCTGAGGCATTCTGACATCAAGAACAGAATTAAATCGAGCGGATATGACTATGTGAATAAAGATTTCGACGCCACAGATGACCATGGGCATGGAACTCATGTGGCTGGAATTGCCGGGGCTGATACGGATAACGACGAAGGTGTGGCTGGAGCAACCTGGGAGTGCAAGATCTTGCCCGTCAAGGTGTTGGATAAAGAGGGTTGGGGTGAATTAGACTGGGTCTGCAAGGGCATTATCTATGCCGCCGATATGGGTGCTTCGGTGATCAATCTCAGCTTTGGAGGACCTGAGCCTTCTCAAACATTCCTTAACGCTATCAAATATGCTTATGAAAAGGATATTGTTATTGTCTCTGCAGTGGGAAATGAGGGAGGTCCTGTTCTCTATCCTGCGGCTTATGATGAATATGTTCTGGCAGTTGCGGCTACTGATTACAATGATTCAAGGCCAGATTGGTCCAACTTTGGCCCGGAAGTGGATGTCGCTGCACCTGGAGATTGGATTATCAGTCTCTGGCCAATGGATTTAACTCCTCCTCGTTTTGCTCCCTATGCCTGGGCTGAAGGCACATCGATGTCAACCGCCTATGTAACAGGTCTGGCCTCTCTCATCAAGAGCATCAAGCCCTGGCTCAAACCCAGTGAAATCATGGACATCATCCGCTTTACTGCTGATGATGTCAACTCCATTGAGCATCCAGGAAAAGATGAATTTATCGGCTATGGCCGGATAAATATGGATAAGGCCCTGGTTCCGATAAAAATCAAAAAATAGATGATCAAGTTCCTCCGCATCAAAAATTTAGCCACCATCGAGGATATTGAGCTCAATTTTGATGAGGGATTCTCCATATTGACGGGTGAGACAGGAGCTGGGAAATCGATCATCATTGACAGCATAAGACTCCTTCTGGGAGAAAAAGGCTCTGCGGATATCATCCGCACAGGCAAGACAGAAGCTTCAGTCGAAGCCATCTTCAAACTTCCCCAAGAAAAAGAGGAACTATATATTCAGAGACAGATTTCTGGCGAGGGCGGAGGAAAAGTTTATCTCAATGGAATCCTTGTCCCAGTCAAGAGGTTGAAAGAAATCAGTGATTCCCTGGCTGACATTTACGGCCAAAACGACCATATCTTTCTTCTCCACCTGGAAAATCACCTCAATTATCTTGATTCCTACCTTGATGCCTTCTCTCTCAGGGAAGAAGTGAGCCTTGCCGCTCAAGGACTCAGGAGTCTGCTCAGAGAGAAAAAAGAACTTGAGACTAGGGAAAGAGAGAGAAACCAGCGCCTTGATTTCCTTGAGTTTCAGATAAAGGAGATCGAAAAGGCCGGACTCAAGCCAAGGGAAGAGGAAGAACTCCTTTATGAAAGAAACATCCTCAAGAACGCCGAAAAAATCGCCACTCTCATCGAGAAAGCTCTCGACCTTTCTTATGCCCAGGAAAACTCCATCTCCCCTCTTCTGGCCAAGCTCAACACTGTTGTCCATGAGCTCGGAGCTTTTGACCCATCGCTCCAGGAAACAAGCGAATCCATCAACCAGTTTGCCATAACCATAAGAGAATTTTCAGACTCGTTGATCAAATTCAGAGAAAGACAAAGTCTTGCTCCAGAGAAACTCGAAGAGCTTGAAGAACGCTTGAATCTGATCGAGAAATTAAAAAGGAAATATGGTGGCACAACGAGCGACATTCTCCTCTATCTCGAAAATATCAAAAGAGAATACAAAGAGCTTCTCGGGAGCCAGGAGAAGCTCCAAGACATAGAAGCGCAGATTCAAAAAAGGTTCGACGATTACAAGGCAAAAGCGGAAAAACTTTCCTTGTTGCGAAGAGGTGGTGTCAGAAGGTTGGAAAAGCAGATCGAAAAGGAGATTTCGCTTCTAGGCATGAAAAAAGCGAGATTCAAGATAAAAATAGAAACCGAACCTCCCCAAGAAAAGGAAATGGAGAAAGCGAGAGAAAATGGAACAGAGGAAGTAGAGTTCATCATCAGTCCCAATCCTGGAGAAGAATTAAGGCCTTTAAGGAAAATCGCCTCTGGAGGAGAACTTTCTAGGGTGATGCTTGCTCTAAAAACTATAGGCAAGGAAAAAGAATTTTTAAAGACATTGATTTTTGATGAGATAGACTCAGGTATTGGAGGGAAGACCGCAGAATTTATCGCCCAGAAACTCAAAGATCTCTCCAAGCGGCACCAGATCATTTGTATCACTCATCTTCCTCAAATCGCCTCTTTTGCTTTTCATCACTACAGAATTGACAAAAAAATAGACAAGGAACGAACCTTCACTACAGTCAAAAAGCTCGACTTCGAAGAGAGAGTGACAGAGATTGGCCGGCTCATTTCCGGAAGTCTCATCACAGGAACAGCTCTTCAGACTGCAAAAGAGATGCTCACCCGCAACCTCCAGAAATAGCTTGGAGAAGAAGACATCGAGTAATCAAAGGAAAAATAAGAGAATAAAGGATGAAGGAAAAGGAATGAATCAAAAAATGAACCGTATCGAATCTGCTGTTTCTTGCTTTAAAGAAGGCTTTAGCTGCTCCCAGGCCGTGTTTTCTGCCTATAGCCAGCTCTTTGGTTTGAATCGAGAAATTTCCCTGAAGCTCGCCCAGGCATTCGGCGGAGGAATGGCTCAGATGGGCGAGACATGCGGGGCAGTAACTGGAGCTTTCCTGCTCATCGGGCTCAAACATGGGAGGACAAGGGCTGAAGATGAGAAGGCCAAAGAGAAGACTTATGAGCTTGTCCGACGCTTTGTGACCGCCTTTAAGCGTCTTCATGGGTCAATCCAATGCAAGGAATTGCTAGGCTATGATATCAGCACACCTGAAGGCATGAAGAAGGCAAAAGAAAATAAACTCTTCGAAACAATCTGCCCCAAATTCGTCCAAACCGCTTCTGAGATTATCGAAGAAATATTATTATAAAGTATTTGGGGTCAGACATCTGGAGGTTCAGGGTCAGACATTATCATATGGGTGAGGGCAAATCAAGGGCATGCATTGTTCTCTTCTCCATGGCAATGTCTGACCCCAAATTTTCCTCCAGATGTCTGACCCCGAACCCTATAATAAAATTTGCAAATGATTGAAGATCGCAAAAATCTCAAGTTCGCTATTCACACTTTCGGCTGTCAGATGAATGAGAATGATTCGGAGCGCATAGCTGGAATACTGACTCAGGCCGGATTGGAAAAATCAACCATCCTTGAAGAATGCAATATAGTCATTGTCAACACCTGCGCAGTGAGAAAAAAGTCAGAGGAAAAGCTCTATTCCTTTCTCGGACGGCTTCAAGACCTCAAAGAGAAGAAGGACGTCACCATCGGCGTTGTCGGCTGTGTTGCCCAACTTTACAGTTCCCAGCTATTAGAGAAAAAGCCATTTATAGACTTTGTCCTAGGGCCAGACAACTATAATCTCCTTCCTCAAGTTCTGCAGAGGAATCTCAAAGAGAAGTTTCTCTCCACAAGCTGGTGTCGCAGCTGGCATGAAACTTCGCCAGAACTCGTCTTCCGGGAAAACCAGACGAGCGCCTACGTCCCGATCATGGAAGGATGCAACAATTTTTGCTCTTTCTGCATAGTCCCCTTTGTCCGCGGAAGAGAAAAATTCCGGCCTCTGGAAAACATCATCCGGGAAGTTAAGAGTCTCGTCGATAAGGACTTCAAAGAAATCCAGCTTCTTGGCCAGAATGTCAACTCCTACAGGGATCCGCAAACAAGGAAAGACTTCGCAGCCCTTCTCAGCGAAGTCAACTGCGTTAGAGGGATAGGATGGGTCCGCTTCATCACCTCCCATCCGAAAAACTTTACTCTGGAGATTGCCAAGGCGATGAAAGAGACAGAAAGGACTTGTCACCAGCTGCACCTTCCTCTTCAATCCGGGTCAACCTCAGTTCTAAAAAAAATGAACAGGAAATACACAAAAGAAGAATATTTAGATAAAGTCAGCTTCCTCAGAGAGCTGATGCCTGAGATCAGTCTTAGTACGGATATCATTGTCGGCTTTCCTGGTGAAACAGAAAAAGAATTCCAGGAGACTCTCGAAGTTCTCCAGGAAGTCCGCTTTGCCAATATTTTCTCTTTCCGTTATTCTCCTCGACCTTTGACAGCAGCTTCTCGGATGGAGGATGATATTCCCTTTGAGGAGAAAAAAAGGAGGCTTCTCGAAGTTCAGAATCTGCAGAAAAAGCTGCAGCTTGAAAATCACAAGAATCTCGTCGGCAAAGTCATGAAAGTCCTCTGCCTAGGAAAAAGCAAAAAAGATGCAAATCTTTTTTCCGGCCGGAATGAAGGCAATCAGGTAGTCAACTTTAAATCTTCAAAAAACATTCTAGGTCAATTTGTCGATGTCCTTATCACAAGCTATGGGCCCTATAGCCTTCAGGGAGAAAAGAGAGATTCTTTATCTTGTCCTCCTTTATAGAATCTTTCTCTGAATTCTGCCTCAAGGATACTCCGCAAAAATTGGCGACTGATGATTTTCCCGGTCAAAAAATCCACTTCGATAATGGCCATATTGAGCAGCTTCAGATTTCTGTGAAAGGAGTCCTGAGGTCTCTCGGCAAGAACCACATTCCATTTTGCTCTCGCCTCCTCTCTTATCAGCCATTTGTGGGAAACAATTTCCGGCCTTTCCTCTGGTCTGGAAAAATTTGTTTTGATGAAATGGGTTGTCTGGCTATCCTCAAGGGCAATTCGGAGAGCTTCAGAGGCACTGATGGCAAACATTCTTTTTCATCGGGAAGATTAAAAAATCTCACCTCGATTCGTTTGTGCAAATTTTGTGCCAAAGGAAAAAAATCTTAATTCTTTTGAATTCAACAAATTAAAATCACGATTTTTTACTCAAATGGGCAAAAAATAGATTTCTTGTCACACTCTGTGACGCCCCCTTTTGCTATCTCGATTATTTTCAATAAAATAAAATCAGGACACACTTTGGGCCATGATAGAATCGAGCTGCTCCCAACGAATTGCCGATAGAAATTAAATATGGGGCCAGGACCGTCCCTGTGTGTTCGAAGACCTAGCAGGGCGGGCGAGTAAAGGCGGGGACAGGCACCTTTTTCAGGGAAAAAAGGTGCCTGTCCCCATTCACTATTTTTGAATTTCCTGATTTTTTTTGATAACAGACTCTTCTACTTGATGAAACTCTGCCAGGCCGGAGCGCTTGGAATACCAGATCGAAATGATCACTCCCACCAAAGCAAGGGCTACAACAATTACGAGAGCTGGAGTAATTTTTCTGTACTGGATGACAATTGGAGCAGCTATAAGGGAAACAAGATTTATGACCTTGATCATCGGGTTCAAAGCTGGGCCTGAAGTGTCTTTGAGAGGATCGCCAACCGTATCCCCGACGACAGCAGCCTTGTGACAATCTGAACCCTTACCGCCATAGAGTCCATCCTCGATCAATTTCTTGGCATTATCCCAGGCTCCGCCAGAATTGGCCATGAATACAGCCAGAAGCTGACCAGAAAGAATAATACCAGCCAGGAAACCTCCCAAAGCTTCGACCTGAAGTACCAAGCCAATAATAATCGGAGTCAGGACCGCCATTAAGGCCAGGCCTACAAGTTCTTTTTGAGCAGCGACAGTGCAGATTGAGACAGCCTTCTTATAATCGGGCTGGACTCTTCCTTCCATGAGACCTGGAATCCTGAACTGGCGCCGCACTTCGAGGACGATCAAGGAGGCTGCCCGGGAAACAGCATTGATGGTCAGGGAGGAAAAAAGCCAGGGAATAGCGCCGCCGATAAGCATTCCGATGAAGACCACAGGACTTGAGATCCGGATTCCTGTCTTTAAAAGCTGGAGAGCTTCAGGAACTTTGAGCTGGGCCTGAACTTTTGTCACTTCAGTCAGATAAGAGCCAAAAAGAGAAACAGCAGCAATCACTGCTGAACCGATGGCTACACCCTTGGTGATAGCTTTGGTCGTGTTACCCACAGCATCCAAATCAGCCATGATTTGCCGGGCATTCTTGTCAAGCTTGGCCATCTCGCCAATACCATTGGCGTTATCCGAAATAGGACCAAAGGAATCCATGGCCACATTGTTGCCTGTCAAGGTCAGCATGCCAATCCCGGTCATGGCCACTCCGTAGAGAACATAAGCCACTGGCCAGCCCCAGTAAATGATCACTGCCGATAGAATTGTCGCTGAAATGACCATTATGGCCCAGACTGTGGACTCAAAGCCAACAGAGAGGCCGGAAAGAATCATGGTCGCTGAGCCAGTCCGAGTAGAACGGGCGATCTCCTTGACCGGAGAGTAATGTGTGTGGGTGAAATACTTGGTAAGTTCATCGATCAGGATAGCCAGGATAATACCCACTCCTACTGATAGGAAGGCCCGCCATTCATGCATATAAAAATGGGCCAGAAAAGCAAAGGAAATAAAGCAGAGGGCTGCTGAGGTATAAAAACCCCTGTTGATGGAAGCCATGGCATTGCCCTCTTTTTCACCTTTTTTACCTCGCACCTGGTAGGTCCCAACGATTGAGGAAAAAACCCCTATGCCTCGTACTAATAGCGGAAAGATAATCCATTTGATCTCGCCTGTAATCTGAACTAGGGAAAGACCAAGGATTAGACCAGAGACAATGGTCACCTCGTAGCTCTCGAAGATATCAGCAGCCATCCCGGCGCAGTCTCCAACATTATCGCCCACCAGGTCAGCCACCACTGCAGCATTTCTGGGATCATCCTCAGGGATACCAGCCTCGACTTTCCCTACCAGATCTGCTCCCACATCTGCTGCTTTTGTATAAATGCCACCACCAACCCTCATGAATAGGGCCAGAAGTGTGCCGCCAAACCCGAATCCCAGCAGGGCATCAGGCGCCGCTTTCTGGAAAGTCATAAAGATAATCGTGCCTCCGAAAAGACCCAATCCATCAGTCAGCATGCCAGTGATGGTGCCTGAGCGATAGGCGATCTTGAGCGCCTTATCAAAACTCGAACGAGAAGCTGCCGCCACCCGGACATTTCCCTGGACAGCCATTCTCATTCCAAACTGGCCAACCATTAAAGAGAAAAGAGCTCCCAGGACAAAGGCAATGGCTCTTCCCAAGCCAATTATGGTTCTCACTCGATCAGGGCTTAAATTCGGAAACCGCTCCAGAGCCTCAGTGGAAGGGGGGACGATGTAAACACTGAAAAAGAGAGCCACAGTCAGAATGACTATCAAGGGCAGGATGGACTTGAGCTGTCTTGTAAGATAGGCATTTGCCCCTTGTTTTATGGACTCCCAGACTTCAATCATTCCCTTGGTGCCTTTTTCCTCAGACATAATCTGTTGCCTCAAAAATAAGGCATAGGCCAGGCCAAGGATGGCGATTCCAAGGACTGTCCACAAGGCAGAGGCTTCAAAGAGGGTGGTCTCTAGCACAGAATTTTCTCCTCAGAATTCAATCTTTCCTTCTACAAATGAGCATTAAATAATTTTACAAATTTTATAGGGATTCCACCAAAAAAACAAGTCTCTTAGGCTTTATTGATAGCATCTCTGAATATGTGATCTTTATTATGGGTGCAAGAGGCTGCCCGGAAGCCCCCGTAGCGGAGGGGGGACCCGTCGGGACTGGTTCCCCGGGGTGCGGGGGTCAAGGGCAGCCTCCTGCACCCGATTGAATCACATAAAAAGAGAGGCTTCCGGCTTTATTTGATATTCTCTCTTTTTTTGGTTATAATTCTCCCCTCTTTAGACCCCTCAACAAAAAGACTGAGGCAATAAAGATGAAGATTAATGTCTGGAATACTATCTTGCAGCTCAGCAAAGAGAGAGGGGTGGGACCTTCTGTCATTGTCAATGCCATTGAAGAGTCACTCCGAGTCGCTTCTTCCAAATATTTCACCCACAATGAGGAGATCTACATCTCTTTCCGGCCGGAAAGAGGAGAACTAAGGGTTTACACCATCAAACAGGTGACTGATCAGCCGAAAAATATGGCCAAAGAGATTTCTCTTGAAGAAGCAAAAAAAATAAAGCCCTCCTCTGCAGTCGGTGAATCCGTGGAAATCGATCTTCCCTCAGATACACTGGGTCGGATTGCCGCTCAGGCAGCCAAGCAGGTCATTTTCCAAAAAGTAAGAGATGCAGAACAAGAAAAAATTTTTGATGAGTTTGCTCCGCGCCTGGGTGAAATAGTCACAGGCATTGTCCGAAGATTTGAAAATAATAACATAATTCTGGAGGTAAATAAAATCGACGTCCTTTTTCCTTACCGAGAAAAATTACAAAATGAAGAATTCCAGAGAGGAGACAGGGTTAAAGCAGTCATCATCCAGGTTCTCAAGGGAAATAAGGGCCCTCAGGTTATTGTCTCCAGGACTAATCCGAAATTTCTGGCTAAGCTTCTAGAATTGGAGATTCCTGAAATTGCCAATGGAAATATTGAAATCAGGGATATCGTCCGCCAGCCCGGAGAGAGAGCAAAGGTTGCTGTCCTGACCAATGAGAAAGACATCGACCCCATCGGAGCTTGCATAGGCGTCAAGGGAAACAGGATACTCTCCATCAGCAAGGAACTCAACGGAGAAAAAATCGATATCATCGAGTGGTCCTCCAACCCAATCTCTTATGCCAAAGCAGCATTGAGCCCGGCGAAAGTGGGAAAAATTACGATCCTCAATAAAAATGAAAAGACGATGGAGGCGATTGCCTCCAAAGACCAGCTCTCTCTGGCCATCGGAAAAAAGGGAACAAATGTCAAACTCGCTTCAAAACTCGTCGGCTGGAGAATCGCCATAAAACAGGAATAGAAAATTCATTGAATTTGAAAGGAGAATCTATTATAGATACAGAAGGCAAAAAAATAGCCAAGATGACCAAGGGCCAAAAGATTCGGCAGAAAATCATGGTCAGGGAAGGGACAAGTCTGAGAGAATTGGCTGAAAAAATAAAAATGAAACCCAAGGATTTTCTGGAGCGGCTTACGGCAAAAAAAATCAATGCAGCTGCCAATGATCCTGTGGATGAACCGATGGCTACCTTGCTCTTCAAAGAAATGGGCCTCGAGATAGAACTCATCTCCTTTGAAAAGGAAATGAAACTCCTAGCTGAAAGCAACACCAAAGACCTCGTCTCCAGGCCTCCTGTTGTCACCATCATGGGCCATGTCGACCATGGGAAGACAACGCTCCTCGACGCCCTTCGAGCCTCGAATCTAGTAGAAAAAGAATCAGGAGGAATCACCCAGCATATCGGCGCCTACAGAGTTTTTTCCAACAACCGCTCAATCACTTTCATTGATACACCAGGCCATGAGGCATTTACTCAACTCAGAGCCCGAGGGGCTAAGATCACAGATATTGTCATCCTGGTGATCGCGGCTGATGAAGGGATTATGCCCCAGACAAAAGAGGCTATCAATCATGCCAAAGCGGCCGGAGTTCCGATTATTGTCGCCATCAATAAAATCGACAAGCCTGAAGCAAATCTGGATAGAGTCAAACAGCAGCTCAAAAAGGAAGGACTCCTCATCGAAGATTGGGGCGGAGATATCATCAGTGTGGAAATCTCGGCCAAAGAAAAAACAAACCTGAATGAGCTTCTAGAAATGATTCTCCTCCTTGCTGATGTCATTGAAATTAAAGCCAACCCCAAATTCAAGGCCCAGGGCGTCATCCTGGAGGCCCGCCTGGATGCCAAAAAAGGACCTGTGGCGACCGTCATCATCCAGCATGGAACCCTCAACCAGGGAGAAGCTTTCGTTTCCGGAGTCTGTTATGGAAAGGTCAGGGCCATCTTCGATGAAAATGGCAAGACACTCAAAAATGCAGGACCTTCCATGCCAGTTGAAATTCTTGGCTTTTCCGATGTGCCCCAGGCTGGAGATTTTTTTCATGTAGTCGAAGACCTGGAAACTGCCAAAAGCCTTGCCCAGTACCATCTCTCCAAGCAAAAAAAAGTAGAGCCGGCTCGACCTGTCCATATCAGTCTGGAGGATCTCTTCAAAAAAATTGAGGAAGGCGAAATCAAAGAACTTCCCATTATCGCCAAAGCCGATGTTCAGGGCTCCGTGGAAGTTCTCATGGATACCCTTCCGGCTTTGAGTACAGACAAAGTCAAAATCAAAATCATCCATTCCGCCACAGGAACTATCACGGAATCCGATGTCCTCCTCGCCTCTGCTTCAAATGCCATAATCCTTGGCTACAACATCAAGCCAAGTCCAAAAATTTTGGAATTTGCCAGAAATGAAGATGTCGAAATTCGCTTCTATAATGTTATTTATCAGTTAACCGAAGACATCAAGAAGGCCATGATCGGCCTGCTGGAGCCTGTGGTCAAGGAGATCTACCTGGGGAGGGCGGAGATCAGGCGCATCTTCAACATCCCCAGAGTTGGCATCATCGTTGTCTGTTATGTGA
>CAZPAX010000012.1:0-22673 GCA_964584535.1 uncultured Eubacteriales bacterium | reverse complement strand
TTGGCGCCCTGGCCCAGAGAAAAGGGTTTGGCCTGGCTTTCCCCATGGTATCCATTGCCTTTTTAGCGGCGGCCTTTATCTGGCGCTGGATTCCTGAAACAAAAGGGAAAGAGTTGGAATAATTGAAGATTTCATCTATTCTCAAAGGATAGATAGAAACTAATAAAATGGAGGGAAGATGAAAAAAGTATTGTCGCTGGCTTTGCTCTTGTTTCTCATCATGCTTTTCAGCCAGAGCTGCGTTCCTGGGCCAAATGAGCTTGAGAAAACGCCTGCCAAGTCCGGGGAAGTCGCCGGCTTCCTAAAAGGGATATGGCATGGCCTGCTCGCCCCAATTACCTTCATTATCTCCATCTTCACCAAGAACGTCCGTTTCTATGAGGTCCATAATAACGGCTTCTGGTATAACTTTGGATTTGTACTTGGTGCAGGCCTCTTCCTGAGCGGTGGAATCCTGGGGAAGAAAAAAAGAGGCCGCAAGGAAATTTAAGAAACTATCGGGTTTGAACGTAGCGATGAGATTTATTTGAAGTGCACTTATGGCTTTCGAATTTACAAATCTAAGAACCTAAGATCCTAACCAGCGATTTGAATGTTTTTCCAAAGTCCTCGCCCAAGGATTTATCGAATGCTCCAAGCCATTTCTCAATATAATGAGTATTATAAGCAGGGTTTTTAAGAAGAATCGTCTTCACATCTTCAATATCTCTAGCTCTCCCTGCGACAATCTTATGAATAACAACGTCCTCCAGAGCAGCAATCTTGATTTCTGTTTTGCCAAATCTTATATTCTTAGCTCTCCGAATAGCCTGCCTTTCATACTTTGAAAATGAAAATATAAAGTCAATCCTGATTCCACTCTTCTCATCAATGACGGGGAAGACCATTGTCTTCCGCACAAAATCCTCCACATTGGCAACCAAAGATTTAAGTTTAAGTGTGCTGACAATGCCTTTTATTTTGCCAAGTCCGCCTATTCCAACACCAAGGGTGATGTCAATGTCTTTAGTCATTCTGGGCTCCCCGTAAAAGAGAACAGCTTGCCCTCCTATGACCATATAGGGAATCTCATTTTTGACTAAAGCACGAGCTATTTTCTTTAGAAGTCTAAGAAACACTGTTTATAACCTTGGCAATTCTTATGTCCACATCCAGCTCGGAAAGAGCATCCTTCAAAGGGAAAGAGCCGAGCGCGACAGCCTCTTCATACATGGCGTCCAAAAGGAGAAATTTTTTCTTAATACTCAATTTCTCTTTGCGGAGTATCTCGTTTTCAAATTTTTCGAGTTCCTTTCGATTTTTTATCATTTTATTAATTTTCCATAGACCCTTAAGCCTTATTATACCATTTAGCTCTCATTCGAAAATCAACTTCTTAGAATTATATCATGAGGATGTATCTTTTCTCAGCTTGGAAATCTATACGCTGATCCTCTCGATATTAAGAAAATCATGGGTTGGCGTCCTTCCAGCTTCTCTGTCCTCGCGAGATATAGAGCGATAATCTGAGGAAAAGGAAGGCCTCGAAAAATCTTCAAGGACCAAAGAAAATAAATCATTTGTTCACGACTACCGGTTTGGAGGTTTTGACGGCCCAGAATAATTAAAATCCTCGCTTCATCTTCAGGCGTGTTGTCCGTTATATAAGCAGCCAATTTTCTGGCAATAACTCCATCCGGAAGATTGATAGGGGCGATCGTAACAATATCTTCATAAGAACTTGCTGTCTTAAAAGAGAACTCGTTCTCCCAGCGGTTATGAGGGAAAGACAACGTTGCACTGTCCCAGTGGTCAAGAGCTTGCTTTTAGGAGGTTGACAATTCATAGCCACTTTTTCCGGATTTCCAGCCGTTGACATTCATAATGTCAAATTAAAAACTCATTTTTGCTAGAAGAATGCTTTAGATTAGATTCATGCGCCCTAAGCGGTGAGAATTAATCATCTTTTTAGGTGGCATTGGCGATGAAAAAATATCACTGCAAAATTCATCTCTTTAGGCGATTTACAGACTCTGGAATCTGTTTAAATTGTATAGTGGAGATACAAAATGCTCGCTCCTACGGGGACCTTGAGCTTTTACCGAAAGTTAAGGATAGCAAAAGTATTCAACAATATTGTAAAAGCTTCCAAGGTCATCATTGGAGCTCTTTGTATCGTCGAGGTTCTGGGGGTTTTCTTTATCCCTAAAATTGTCTTTGCCAAAGAAAGTCAAAAGCAAAAACCAGCAACACAAGTTGAAGTTGTAGCGGAATATCCATTTGAAACAAAGATTCACGAATTCTTAGATTTACAGAAAGATTTTGGGAATCCTGATTCAGCTTATCAAGCCCTTGATCGCTTATTCGGAAAAATAGGCGAGAAGATTAAACCGAGATCCAGATACAATAAAGAAGAGGCTATAGAAGCATTGAAAGCTATTGGAAGGCTTTTAAAAGAAGAAGGAAATTTTGAATACAGAAAAAATATCCTTTTAATTGAGGGATTGAAAAGTCAAGAAAGCGGAAGAAGATATATTGATTGTGATGACTATTCTTCTCTTTATCTTTTTGCTGGTGAACGCCTTGGCTTGTCTCTGAACCCTGTTTATGCTTCCAACCATGTTTTCTTGCAATGTCATTTGGATGAGATTACGAATTTTTATTGGGAGCCCACCATTGGAGAAGAGAAGGATGCTCGTTTTTACAGAACATGGTTGAATATTCCAGAAGACAGTCGTTATCCAAAAATCTTAAATGAAAAAGAATTTGAGGCAATTCAATTCTGTAATCTGGGAGCCGCTTGGTACGAAAAAGGCAATTATGAAAAATCCATTGAATGTTCTAAAAGAGCCATCAGCTTAAATCCTGATTATGCCGACCCTTTAAACAATTTAGGTGCGGCCTACTCCAAACAAGGAAAATTTGACATGGCTTTAGATTGTTATGAAAAAGCCACTGATCTGGAACCTAATTTTGCCACTCCTCTCAATAATACTGGCGTTGCCTTCTATAAGTTAGGTTATTTCGAGAAAGCTGTTGAATATTTTGAGAAAGCCATTAATGCGGATCCGGAAAATGACAAGGCTTATGCATATAAAGTTGTCGCTTTGATTAAAGGAGGCAAGCGCAATCAAGCGCTAAATTTATTAAGCAGAATAGACGAGTCAAAGAAAAAGGCTGCAAGCCCGCCAAAAAATTGATAAATTCAAGGGGAACTAAAAAGATCTTCTTGCTTCTTTATAAAGGCTGGTCGAGAATGTTAAAGACCTCATCCACAGATTGAGCGGCGAAAAGACGGGAGCGAGTTTTCTCGTCCTTCATAAGGGCTGATATGGAAGAGAGAGTCTTCAAGTATTCTTCAGTCTTTTTGGGAGGGGCAAGGATAAGAAAAAAGAAATGAACAGGATTTCCATCTAGGGCCTCGAAATCAATGCCCTTTGTGCTTCGGCCAAAGGCAATGCAGATTTCAGTCACTACATCTGTCTTCACATGGGGCAGGGCAATGCCATAGCCAAGTCCAGTGCTGGTCAATCCCTCTCTTGCGATGAGCGCTGTTATCACTTCCTCAACCTTGTCTTTGGGAATGCGTCCAACTGAGACCAAAATATTGACCAGAGCCTCGATCACTGCCTGTTTATCTGGAGCCTTGAGTTCCATCTCTATCTGGGATGGAGAGAGAAATTTTGTGATCTTCATCTTATAAAATCTTTCTTAATTCGTTTTCTTTCTCTCGAGTAGTCAGGGCGACAATGGTATCATTGGGCATGATGAAAGAATCGCCTTTGAGCAAGACTGCATCTCCTTCCCTTATAGCAGCGATGAGAAGTGAATCAACCGGGAGGCCAAGATCTTTGACCTGACGGTTGACTGCTGGCGAAGTATCAGTTATCTCAGCTTGGACAATCTCAAGGTTCTTGAAAGTAAGAAGGGGCATCAGAATATGGACATTCAGTTTGTGTCCAATGAGGGCACTGATCAGATTGGTTGTGTTGACAGTAAGATCAACGCCCAGGCTTTTGAAGAGGTCTTCGTTTTTGGGGTCATTGACTAGGGCCAGTGTTTTGGGGACCACAAACAGGAGTTTGGCCAGCTGGCAGGTGACGAGATTTTCCTGATCAAGGCCGGTAACAGCGATGAGCATATCCGCCCGGCTGGCTCCAACACTCCTCAGTGTTTCGACCTCACAGCCATTGCCGAGAAAGATGGCTTCGCCCAATTCCTTGGCCAGAAGATGATACTTATTCCTGTCTCTTTCAATCAAGAGGATCTCATGCCCTTCAGCAATTAACGCCTTGGTCAGATTGTAGCCAATTTTGCCTGCTCCGACAATGATGATGTACATCTATTCCCCCCCTTTCGATTTCTTGGACTTTATCCCAATCTCTTTCAGAATCATCTCCAGTTCTATGTCGGATGAACATACAGTCTGCAGTCCCAGTTCTCGATAGGCGCCTGCTTTTATCGGATCGCGGACTCTGACCAGGACCTTTTCTCTCCCAAATTTCTGGCGAGCAATCTGAGCGACCAGAAGATTTGAGATATCATCAGAAGTGAGGACGACAACAAGATCAACAGAGTCTATTCCAGCATTCCGCAGCACTTCCTCATCGCTAATCCGGCCGCTCGCCTGATGGCCGGAGAAACTATCACCCAAACTGACAAAAGCATTTGGATCAGCGTCGACTGCTGTAACCTCCCATTTGTTTTCATCCAGCAATTTGGCCAGCATTGAACCAACCCTTCCGCAACCCAGTATCAAAGCCTTCATGTCTCCTCCCTAAAAAATCTATTCTGGCCGACGGTCAATGATGACCTCGCATGGAGCCCGGCGCAGAACTGTTTCTGAGGTTCGGCCCATGATTTTTTCTGGAATTCCTATAACAGGGCGGATACCGATAACAATCAAATCCGCATCCTCTTCTTTCGCCAGGCGGACGATTCCCTCCCCAACATGCCGGGCTCGCTCGATCTTTGGCTTTACAGGCAGATTGTGGTGCTGGACAATGGCTACTGCCCGGCCTATCACCTCTTTGGCAATCGCCTCCGCTTTTCCCATCGAGGCATTGAGGGGAAGAGTGAAGGGGACTTCAATGACATAGGTGACGACGATCTCCGCTTTTTGGATCAGGCCAAGCCGGCAGGCAAGCTCAATCGCATTTTCAGCATAGGTTGTACCGGTCGTGGGGACGAGAATCTTCTTTAAAGCTGAGATTGCAATCTTCGCCTTAGCCACAGAGAGAGGAACTTGAGGAGGCGGATGGAGCATCCACCAGAAGATGCCGAACAAGGCTCCTCCGAAGATAAGGGCCAGCAAAACGCCAAGAAAAGTTATGTGGGGAACTACAGTCATTTAATTTCTTCTCTCTTCTTTTTTAAAAGCTGAAAAAACATGAAAATTCTATAGGCCCCGTAGGCACTGATAAGTATAGCAAAAAGGCCAGCACTAAAAAAATTATTAAAGCCTTTAGCCCGGACAAAAATGATAATACCCAAAATTAAAAACAATATACCCGAAAATATGGCATAGATCAGGCGCCCGCTTAAATAACTTGTCCTCATCTTATTTTGTTCCATGGCTCTTTAGCCTTGCCAGCGCTTCATCCCTCTCCTTGAGGGTCTGTTTATACATCTCAACCAGTTCAAATTCTTCAGCAGAGGTAAGAACCTCGATCTGCTCTTTTTCCCAGTCATGTTTGATGCTCCCCAATAGGGGTAATCTCTTCTTGTGTCGGAACCACAAATAATAGCCGAGGCAGGCCAGAACCCAGAGCGGGCCAGCAATCCGGCCGATGGTATGTGTGAGAATGACCTCAAAAAGGATTAAACTCACCCCAATCATCCCAATGAAACCGAGCACAGGAAATTTAATTTTCTGGCCATTGCGTTTAATAGAAATATTGACAGGCATAGAATAAGGACGAGGTGTGTAGGGATCTTTAAAACGAAGCTTAATAAGAGAGATAAACACGAGCAGATAACCGAGGGATGCTCCAAAAGCGTACATATTGCCCAGAGTATCAAGGGCTCTCGGTGTCAAAGCAGAAAGGATTGCCTCAAGCGCACCCATTAGAGAGAAGAAGACAATTGTCCTCACAGGTGTATGATACTTGGGATGAACGGCATCGAACCAGGGAGTTATTAGCTTCAACTGACTCATCGAAAAGGTAACCCTTGAAGCACTCATGACTCCTGAATTTGAAGATATGAGAAGAATTGTTGCCCCGAGCAAAGCAGCAAAAGGCCCAGCAACTGAGCCAATATAGGGAATAGCACTGGCGAGCCTGGCCACTGGATTTCCCTCATGCTTGGCAAATTCCTGCCAGTCAAGAATGCCGAGTCCAACTGTTGAGAAAGCTGTGGCAAAAATAAAAACTGTAAAGATCAAAGATATGGAAGTGCGGGGAATGATTGTGGCTGGACGCTTTGTCTCTTGGGCTGCCTGGGAGATAGATTCTAGTCCGACATAGGAGATAATAGCAAGAGACGACCCATACATAAAGTTGTGAAGGCTTGGAAATTGAGTCTTCCACTGATGGGCGAGGAGCTCTGGCTTCCAGGCAAAAACAAAACCCATGATGATGATTGTCGACTCAGTGATGATATCAACTGCTCCCAGGACCTCATTCAAAAGGGAGGATTCCCTTACCCCGATAATGTTTATCCAGATAAGAAAGCCGATGATGGTCAGAGCTTCCATGGCCCAGACAGGATTGACATTGTGAAAAGGGCCGATGTTCACAGAAATTTTTGCTATCGAAGGAAAAAAGAAATTGACGTAGCCAGCTGAGGCATAGGCAAAGAGGGCAATGTCGATTGTATAATCGAGCAAAAGGGCAGAGCCAGCCACAAAACCCCAGATATCACCAAGCCCTCTCAAAGTAAAATAATGGCCTCCCCCGGCTACTGGATAGGTTGAGGCTAGCTCTGTATAGGCCAGGCCGATCATGATATAGACAAGGCCAGCCAGAGCAAAAGCCAGGTTAGTCGCTCCCTGGGCTGCAGCCATAACCAGGCCCAAGGCCACATAGACATCAGCCCCGACATCAGCATAGCCCCACATAAAGGAGCCCCAGACAGTGACATCCCGTCTGAGTTCAGTTTTAGGTTGGGGATTATCTTTCTTCATGGGAATAAGGTGCGAATGAGGGCCGAATTAAAAATATTAGCTTCGCAATCCGATTTCTCTTCTTCTCCTACCCAAGAACAGCTTTAAAATATTTCCTACATTATACACACTTTTTATTTTTTTTTGTCAACTTTATTAGGATATGGTGTCAGACATCTGGGGTTTCGGGGTCAGACATTGCCATGGAGAAGAGACGTTCGCACACCTTCGACTGTTAACTCACCCCTATGATAATGTCTGACCCCGAGATCCAACCAAGCTCTCAGCCGCGATCTCAGCGATGTCAAGGACTTGAACTCTGTCCTGAGCCTTGAGGTCCTTTATGCCATCAACAAACATGGTCATGCAGTAAGGACAGCTAACAGCAATGGTGTCAGGGCCTTTGCCCAGAGCTTCCCGGACGCGGTTAATACTGATTCGTTGCTCAGCCTGCTCCTCCATCCACATCCTCCCGCCACCTGCCCCGCAGCAAAAGCTCTTGGTGAAGTTGCGATCCATCTCCTGAGGTCTCGCTCCTGTCGCTCTCTGGACCAGCTCTCTTGGCTCCTCATAAATACCATTGTACCGGCCAAGATAACAGGAATCATGGATAATGACCTTGCCCAGGCCATTACTTCCTGTCAATTGGAGCCTTTTTTCCTTGATTAGCCAATACAAAAAGTTTGAGTGATGAAAGACTTCCGCCTCAAGCCCAAACTGCCGATAATCATTCTTGAAAGTGGAGTAACAATGAGGGCAGACAGTGATCATCTTTTTCACGCCAAGTCTCTGGAATTGACTGACATTGGCTCTGGCCATTCTCTCGAAGACAAACTCATTGCCAAGCCGGCGCAAAGAGTCTCCGCAGCATTGCTCTTCGCTTCCCAAAATGCCAAAGGAGACATTGGCTGCTTTGAGCGTTCTGACAATGGCCTGGCTCACCTTTTTGTTCCGGCTATCAAATGAGGCTGCACAGCCGACATAGAGAAGGTATTCAAGGCCTGAGCCCTCAGCAAACGTCTTCACATCCAGTTCTTTTGCCCACTTGCCTCTTTCTCCTGGGGCAATCCCCCAGGGATTTGAGCGCTGCTCCTCATTCTCGAAGAAGACCGTGAGCTCCTCAGGGAATTTGGCTAGATTCTCAACAAGATGGCGCCGCATCTGGATGAACTTGGGAACATGCTCGATGAAGACAGGGCATTGAACCATACAAGCACCACATGTTGTGCAGGCCCAGAGCGCCTCCTCAGAGACTGAACCTTTTTGCTCAGTGCTTTCAGAAACAAGAGGCAAGAGTTCATTTGTCCAGTTGGCCTGGCGGATTTTTTTGCCGTTTGTCAAGAGATTGACCTTGCCGTCATGGATAACAAGCCTGGGATTAAGGACTTTGCCCACTGTCGTTGCCGGACAGTTGGCGTTGCACCTTCCACACTCTGTGCAAGAAAGGAAATCGAGAAGATCTTTCCAGGAGAATTCATTAATAAGAGAAACGCCATTGGATTTTCCCAATTTGAACTCTTCTTGAGGAACAGTTGTCACTGTCTCAAAGGCGCGGCAGAAGCAATCAGGAATGGCAGTCAGAATATGCATGTGTTTGCTATAAGGCAGATAATTCAAAAAGAAGAGAAAGATGAGAGCATGCAACCACCAAAAAATTTTCATCAAGACGAAAATTGTTGAAGGCTCAAAAAGGCGGAGAAAAGGAGCTGCAACATACTGGCTAAAAGGCATGAAAGTAGCTTCCTGAGCCTCGCCAAGTGCAATCTCCGCACCGTGGAGGCCAAAGAAGGCAATCATCAGCCCAGCAATCAGGCCAAGAATGATAAAACCTTCTGGACTCTTGTACTCAATATGGGAAGGCTTGAGCACAAGCCTTCGAAAAAGGCCGATGGCCACACTTACAATCATAATTAAAGAGACAAGATCAAAGGCGAAATAAAGGATGGAATTCAAGGTCGGACCAATGATCCTGGCATAAGAAAATTCGGGGAAAAGACCCTGGATGACAAACTCGATATTGGCAAAAAGAAGGACCATGAAACCCCAGAAGATGAGAAAATGATTATAACCGTATCTCTCAGAGATGACCCTTTTCTGGAAAAAGGCATACTCGAGCATGGTGAAAAACCGTTGCCAGAGCTTCCCTCGAAGCCTTGAGTCTGGTCTTCCAAGAATAACTAAACGGATAAGGCGCAAGACTGATAAAGCGAAAATGAATATAGCAGCAGCAAAAACAAAGGCGAAAACGATATTTTCAAGAGAAGACATGTCTTTCTATGCTCCCCGCGGCTCAACAGCGCATTTGTCTCTTTCTTTGATCATCTCCCTCAACTCTTCGATAAAAGCGGGGACAACCTGGAACACATCGCCGACAATTCCATAGTGGGCGACCTCAAAGATGGGAGCGTCTTTATCACGGTTGATGGCGATTATCATTTGCGCATCCTGCATCCCAACTAAGTGCTGGATGGCTCCAGAAATTCCACAGGCGATGTAGATTTTTGGCTTTACTGTTTTTCCCGTCTGGCCAACCTGGCGTTCATAGGGCATCCAGCCTGCATCCACAGCCGCACGGGATGAGGAGATTGTGCCTCCCATAATGTTTGCCAGCTCTTCCAGGATTTTGAAGTTCTCTGGTCCGAGCATCCCCCGGCCTCCAGAAACAAGGACTTCTGCTCCGGCAATGTCAATGCGATCTATAGTTTCATCTCGGATAACCTCAATAACCTGCACCTTGACTTTTTCTGGAGGCATGTCCAATTTCTCGCGGATGATTTCGCCATTGGCGTCAGGAATGGGGGTTGGCCTGGGCATCACATGAGGCCGAACTGAGGCCATTTGAGGTCTGTGCCTCTGGGTCAAAATGGTAGCCATAATATTTCCGCCAAAAGCTGGCCGTGTCTGTTCGAGAAGCCTTTTTTCTTTGTCTATTGTCAGCCCTGTGCAGTCTGCAGTCAGGCCAGCATTGAGCACAGTGGCTGTAGCTCCTGCCAGATCCCGGCCCAAACCTGTGGCTCCCATGAGCACAACCTCAGGCTTGTACTTGTTGATCAGGTCAACTGTGCCCTTAAGATAGGTCTCTGTCCGATAATCTTCGAGAAGGGGATCGTCAATGACATAGACTTTCTGGGCTCCATTGGTGAAAGCCTCTTTGATCAGGTGCTCTATTTTGTATCCCAAGACAAAAGCAGATAAGCCAACCTCCAGGTCTTTGGCCAGTTTTGCTCCCACACCAAGAAGCTCCCAGGAGACTGCCGCAGCACAACCATCTTGCTGTTCTACAAAAACCCAGACCCCACGATAGCTTTTATCAACCTCTGGTACAGGCTCTTCTATTTCTTTTGGCTCTTCTCCTTTTATTTTCTCCCCGGGCTTGCGGAGCTGTTCAAGGATGGCCAGCTCCTCAGGAGTGTAGTAATGCTCCAGAGCATCAGCAGGACAGACTTTGATGCACTTGCGACAGCCAATGCACTTTTCGATATCGATGATCGGCTCGCCCTTATCGTTCATGGTCACGGCGTCAACAGGGCATTCGGCTTCGCACCTGGCGCCGCAGGCAATGCATTTGCCAGGAATCAGGCGAACTTTTCCAAGAGGCTTCTTCGTTTTTTTCTTCTGATCCTTCCCAGCTTCTCTCATCTTCTACACTCCTCAAAAATAATAGCTCCTTCCTCTTGCTATTCCTCAAAAAGTAATAAGATCCTTTTGGATGAGCTTCTGGATGAGAAGCTTGACAGCGCCTCTTGGGTCTTTTTCCCCATCACCTAAAATCTCACCTATAGCTCTCTCAGGAGCAAATATTTTTCTGACATTGGTTGGAGAGCCTCGAAGGCCTATCTTATTTAGAGGGAGTTTCAGGTAGTTATTGTCCCAAGTAGGGACATTTGCAATCTCTGCTTCAAGCCGGCCCTGGACTTTGGGGTAGCGAGGTCTGTTGATCTCGCGGACAACCGTGAGAAGGGCAGGCAATGGGCCCTGGACAACCTCCTTGCGGCCTTCGAGTTTGCGGCGAACAGTGATCGTTCGTCTTTCAGGATCAATATCTATGATTTTATCGACCAAGGTGAGCTGTGTTAAACCTAGTCTGGTCGCAATCCCTGGTCCTGTCTGAGCTGTATCGCCGTCGATTGTCTGCTTGCCGCAGATAACAAGGTCAACCCGTCCATATTCTTTTTCTATGCGTTTAATCGTTTCGGCAAGGACAAAGCTTGTGGCCCATGTGTCAGCACCGCTAAAAACCCGATCCGTGATGAGCACAGCCTCATCCACGCCAAGAGCAAGACATTTGCGGAGGGTTATAATCGAATTGGGCGGACCCATGGTAATGGCTACGAGCTTGCAGCGATACTTATCCTTGAGCCGGAGCCCCTCTTCAACAGCGTGGGTATCAAAAGGATTGATGATAAAAGGCACCCCTTCGCGGATCAGAGTGCCTGTGACAGGATCAACCTTCACCTGGGTTGTGTCTGGAACCTGCTTGACAGCGATCACAACTCTATTGAGCATAGATTTTTTCTCTTCTTTTAAACGTTATTTTATAACACAACGTTAAAACCCTGTCAAAATTTCCAAATTCAAATAAAGCATCTCTCAATATGTGATCTTTATGATGGGTGCGGGGGCCAAGGGCAGCTTCCTGCACCCGATTGAATCACACAAAAAGAATGCTTCCCAAATTCAAAATTCTGGACCTTTTTGATATAATGCCTCACCTTCATGAATCTATTCATGTGTTTTGTTAGGTTCCGTAAAAAGAAGAAAATTTAGCTCAAAGTTGAGAGAGGATGTGTATGGCAAAGGCTACTTGGCATGCGATGGAAACAGCAGAGGTCCTCAAGGAGCTTCAAAGCGATCCTGATCTAGGTCTGAAAGAAGAGGAAGTTCAGAGCCGCCTCGAAAAATACGGCCTCAATGAACTCAAAAAAGAAGAAAAAGCATCTCCTCTTCTCCTTTTTCTCAATCAGTTCAAGAATATTCTGATCATCATTCTTCTCATCGCCACAGTTCTCTCAGCTCTGGTTGGTGAAATAGTTGACGCTCTCCTCATCTTGGTCATCATTATCTTCTGTGCTATTTTGGGTTTCGTTCAGGAGTACCGGGCTGAAAGGGCACTCGAGGCCTTGAAAAAAATGCTCTCTCCAACCATAACCGTCCTCAGGGACAGCAAGGAAAAAGACGTTCCTTCCAAAGAGCTTGTCCCAGGAGACATCCTCCTCCTCGAGGCTGGAGATAAGATTCCAGCAGATGCGAGGCTGATCAAAGTCCCCTCCCTCAAATGTGATGAGGCGTCACTTACTGGAGAATCACTTCCTGTCACCAAAGAGGAAAAACCTCTAGATGAGGATGTGGCTCTGGTTGACAGAAAGAATATGGTCTTCGCTGGAACAACAGTCACCTATGGCAGAGCCAAGGCTGTTGTGACCGCCACCGCAATGAAGACCGAGTTTGGCAAGATTGCTGAAGAGGTGACAGCAGCAGAGCCCAAAAAGACACCCCTAGAGAAAAGAACTGGAGAAATCGGCAAATGGCTGGGTATTATCTCTCTGGCCATCTGTTTTCTCGTGGCTGGAATAAGCACGGTCAAGGAAGCTCTGGCCGGAACTCTTAATCTTGAATTTGTCATAACCGCAGTTATGTTTGCCGTGGCACTTGCTGTGGCAGCAGTTCCAGAGGCTTTGGCAGCCATTGTCACAGGCGCCTTGGCTATAGGCATGCATCAGATGGCCAAACGCAATGCTTTAGTCAGAAAAATGCCTGCTGTCGAAACCCTTGGCTGCACGACAGTCATCTGCTCAGATAAAACTGGCACTCTGACCAAAGGTGAGATGACTGTAAGAAGAATATTCACAGAAGGGACGATGATAGAAGCCTCGGGCGTAGGCTATGAACCCATAGGGAAATTCAGTTGCCCGGATATTGCCAAAGTCCAGAAGAGCAAGCCCTTTCGCCTGCTCCTTGAAGCAGGACTTCTCTGCAACGACGCTTCCCTGGAAGAAAGTGAAGGCAAATGGATAATCAAGGGAGATCCGACAGAAGGGGCTCTGATTGTGGCTGCAGAAAAGGCAGGTTTCGGCCATGTTGAGACAAATCTTGATAATCCAAGGATTGCAGAACTTCCTTTCAGCTCAGAAAGAAAAAGGATGACAACCATCCATCAAATGAAAGATGGAAAAAGAATTGCCTTCCTGAAAGGTGCTCCAGAGATTGTCCTCAAAAGATGCACTCATATCTTAGAAAATGGCGAAACCTGGGATTTAATGGAGGAAGAGAAAAATCAGATCCTGAAGATCAATGAGGAAATGGCCCAGACCGCGCTCAGAGTGCTTGGATTTGCCTGCAAAGAACTCCCTGAGCAAATTAAAGTCAGTGAAGAAGAGGTGGAAAAGGATATGGTTTTCCTCGGGCTCATGGGCATGATGGATCCTCCCAGAGAGGAGGCCATCGAGGCTGTCAGAGCCTGCAAGACCATGAAAATCAAGTCGATCATGATCACCGGCGATCACGAAATTACAGCCGTCTCCATAGCCAAAGAGATCGGCATTCATGAAGAGGGTGATTTGGTGCTGAAGGGAGAAGAACTAGAAAAAATGTCTGATGAGGAATTCGAAAAGATTGTTGATAAGGTGACTGTCTATGCCCGCGTCTCTCCTATCGATAAATTGAAGATCGTTAGGGCCTGGAAGAAAAGAGGAGAAATAGTGGCCATGACTGGCGATGGAGTGAATGACGCGCCAGCCCTCAAGCATGCTGACATCGGAGTCGCCATGGGTATCACAGGGACAGAGGTGACAAAAGATGCTTCTGAGATTGTTCTCAGTGATGACAACTTCGCCACTATCTTGAAGGCCATTGAGCGGGGAAGATGGATTTATGACAATATCAAAAAATACTTAACCTATCTCCTTCGCTGCAATATCACTGAGGTGGCAGTTATTGGAGGGATCGTCCTCATCATGGGCCCAAAATATCTTCCCCTCCTTCCAGCCGCAATACTCTTTATCAATCTGGTCACAGATGGGCTGCCAGCCTTGGCCCTTGGAGTTGCACCTCCTGATCCTGATATCATGCAAAGACCGCCGCGAGACCCGAAAGAGAGTGTCTTTACCTGGGAAGTGAAGGCTTTTATTCTGATGGCCCTCCTGATCGAAATCCCTTTCTTCTATTTTCTCTTTTTCCATGAGCTGGCCGATATCGCCGCTGCCCGGACAGAAATCTTCTTTATCTTTATCATCATTGAGCTTGTCATTGCTCTTAATTTCAGATCAATGAAATTCAGTATCTTCAAAACTCCTCCCCACCAATGGCTTGTCCTGGCCATTATCTCCCAGTTTCTCTTGACAGCTTTGCTCATCCAGATACCTTCCTTGCGCAATTCTTTCGGAATAGAAAAGCCATCGCTTGGCATGCTGGGAATAATCTTTGCTTATAGTGTTTTTGTTTTCTTCTCCATGGAGGTCATCAAAGCCATTTTAAGGAAAAGAATTACAAAGCTGGGGTGATCTTTGAGGGGGAACCAGGCGAGATACGAGTCAGAAATGATTTTTCATCAATAAAAAAAAGGAGGATTTCATGAATTCCAATAAAAAGAAATTTACTTTAAGTGCAGCTCTTATTTTTGGTTTCATTGCTTTTATTTGCTTTCAAATGAGTTCTGGACAACAGGTAGAGCAAAAAAGGCCACAGTGGAGGGAGCTTGGTGCCACTGTCGAGGCCTCAGAAATAGATTCTTCCCAATATCCAATTTTTACCAGATGGCTTGATGAATTCGGGAAGGTGCCAATCAATTATGCCCTTGAAAAATGCAGGGAGCACCAGGTCGTTATCTTCGGCGAATTGCATGGCATCAAAGACTATCTTGATTTTTTCCTCGAGCTCATCTCCGAAGCCTATCATAAAGCAGGAATGAGGTATGTCATTCTCGAGGTCTGCAAGCATGAAGACAATGGAAAGATAGAGAAACTCGTTGAGGGTGAAACGTACGATAGGGATTTAGCCCTGGAAATCGCCCGCTCTAGACCATGGGCAACCTGGAACTCCAAAGAGTACTGGGATATTTTTGAAATTGTCTGGAAACTCAATAAGAGCCTCCCGGCTGGCGCAGAACACATGAAAGTCATTGGAATGGATGTCAGCGCTGATTTGCCTCTCAATTTTCTCTACCAAAACAATAAACTTGAGGATAAAAAGCTCCTTGAAAAAGCAAGAGTCGAGACTGTTCTCCTCTCCATGCGCGATGAATTGATGGCCGCTGCTATTGAGGCAGAAGTCATAAGAAAACAATCAAAAGGCATGGTCTGGGTCGGGGCCAATCATTCTTTCACTCATTATGCTCAACCTCAAGTGAATAAGGACGGAATATTAGTCCGTGAATGGCCGCGCCTGGCCAATCTCCTCTACCAGAAATACAAAAACAGGATTTTCCAAATTTGTATGCATTCTCCTTATGTAGACTCACCTCAGGTCATTCTTGAAAAATACAAGGGAGAGAAGCCTGTTCTGGGAACTTTGATCGAGAAGATTATGGCTGAACGAGGAAATAAGCCAGTGGGTTCAATGTTTTTTCCTCTCCTTTTGCCAACATAAAAGATAGCAGGTCATACTTCTTCTACTTCCAGCCCAATGTCAGATTCTCGGATATCTCACGAGGCTACATCTTTATTTGTCCCTGGGAGAAAGCATCGCGCTGCCAGAAAATTGAGAATTTTGTTTCAGACGAGATGTTCGAGAAATATAAGCTCTACTTTGAAACCCGTTTCAATAGGAAGTTCAAGAACGCCCAGGAAGTGAATGAATTCTTAAAATAGGATTGATTGCCCCCGAGAAGAATTGAGTTAGAATTGATATTTCTGGCTTTTTTTTATTAGCTTTACCCTTAGGCGGTAATAAGGAATGAGAAGCAAAAGGATGCCGAAAAGAGTATAGAAATAGAATTCATCAACTCCCTTTTCCACTTGGTGGGCAAGGAGAATAATGCTCCGCTGGAGGTGGATGAAAATCAGATTAAAGAAAATAAGGGCCAGGTAGACAAACTCTTTTCCGAGGTCAGCAAGAAGCTTCTCGTCACTTCCATCTCGAATGAATGATTTTTTCTCCTTAGATAAATCTCTGGAAAAAGTGAATCTGGACAAAAGCCAGAAAGCGATATAAAAAAGAGTCTGAGCCAAGGGGTAGATGAAAAAAAGTGGCGACTTGTCAAAATTGACAACCTGCTGGCCGGAAAAAGGCAGCCAGAGAGGAATCTTTTGGGGAAGACGGGGGTAAGTATAGAAAGCCATAATCCAGGCGACAGCAAGAAGAAGCCAGGAAGCAAAGGCAAGAAAAAGGACTGTCTTTTTTCTCCTCATACACTTTCGCTTTTTTCAAAAAAATAAGCACCCAAAAAAATCATCAGCAGAGAAAAGAAAATCATGATGATAAAGCTAGAAAAGAGCGGAAAAGAGGAGACTCCAATCATCAGGCTTCTCAAGCCGTCAACACCATAAGTCAGAGGGTCGATGTAAGTGATGTATCGTAGCCAGAGAGGGAAGTTATCCAGGGGATAGAGAGCTCCTGAAAAAAAGAAAAGAGGAAAGATGACAAAGTTCATGACGATGCTGAACCCCTGCATGTCCTTCATCTTTGAGGCAAAAATCAAACCCAGTCCTAAAAAAGTCACAGCAATCAGGATCATGAAGACAAAGGAGAGAAATAGGGAGGCAGGATTTGCCATTCTGAAGCCCATGAGAAAAGAGATACCGAGGATAAGAACACCCTGAATGAGAGCAGTTGTCGTCCCTCCGGCGATGCGGCCAAGGACAATGGAAATGCGGCTGACCGGAGCAACCATGATCTCCTTGAGAAAGCCGAACTCCCTGTCCCAGAGAACGGATAAGCCACCAAAGGTGGAGGAGAAAAGCAAACTCATGCCGATAATACCGGGCACCAAGAAGCGGATATAGCTTACATCCCGGGAGATTCCTGGAATGGCCATCCTGTTGAAGCCCAGGCCGAGGAAGGCAAGAAAGAAAAGAGGCATGGCCAGAGCTCCTATAATGCGCGACTTTGCACGGTAAAATCTCTTCATCTCCCTCAGCCAGAGGACATAAATGGCTGTCCTGTAGATCATCTGCGCATCCTCCTCCTCGCCATCTCCCTGTGCGATTCATTCTGGCCAGCTTCCTGCTCCCTGATTGTCCTTCCCGTGAAATGGATGAAGACATCTTCAAGGCTCGGCTTGCGGAGGTGGACACAGTTCACAGTGAGTCCATTCTTTTGAGCGGTGTTGATCAACTCAGGTATGCGTCTTTCCCCTTTTTCCATGGTCAGACTCAAAATTCCATTGTGCTTAGTGATTGTCTTAATCCACTGGAAGCTCCTAAGCTCACTTATCAGCCAGTCAATATCTCCGTTAATCTCCAGAGAAACTACATCTCCGCCGAGAATATCTTTGAGTTTCTCCGGCGTATCCAGGGCTACGAATTTGCCATAATCGATAATAGCGACCCTATCGCAGAGGTAGTCTGCTTCTTCCATGTAGTGAGTGGTCAAAATGATGGTAACTCCGCCCTCTCTGTTCAGTTTCTTGATGTAATCCCAGATGTGCCGCCTTGTCTGAGCATCCAGGCCCAATGTTGGCTCATCGAGGAACAAAACCTTTGGCTTCTGAATCAGCCCCCGGGCAATCTCCAGCCTTCTCTTCATTCCGCCCGAGTACTTTTCCACTAGCAGCGAGCCCTTATCGGTCAGTTCTACAAGTTCAAGGACTTCCTTTATTCTTTTTCTTCTCTCCTCCCTGTCTATCCCATACATCATGGCATGGAACTCAAGATTCTCTTTTCCGGTCAGCTTGTTATCAAGAGCTGGCTCCTGAAAAACAACGCCAATAGCGCGCCTCACCTCATCCTTGTCTTTGGTGATGTCAAAACCTGCCACTTCTCCTTGGCCAGAAGTGGGGTTGAGCAAGGTGGAGAGCATATTGATTGTAGTTGTTTTGCCGGCCCCATTGGGACCGAGGAGCCCAAAGAGCTCGCCTGTTCTTACGGCGAAAGAGATATGGTCAACGGCGACAAAGCCATTGAATTGCTTGGTTAAATTTTCGACTCTGATAGCATCCATTTTTTGGCAATCCAAGAATTATGGAGAAAGCTTTTAGTCTTATAAAATACAACAATTTCTTCTTCAAATCTACTTTGGGATCAAACACTTGAATTTGCCTTATTTGTCGATTTCGTCAAGAAGGAAAGAGGCTAAGGAATTCCTTGATTCGGGGATCATCCCTGACTTTCTCGAATTCCTTTTCTTCCATCACCCTCTCCCAGTCACGAAAGCCAGCCTCCTTGGCTTTTTTGAGATATTCTAGGGTCTTTTCCACATTTCCGGCTGTGGCGAAAAGCTTGGCATAAGTGAAATAAATCTCTGAAGAGCCAAAAACAGGAGAGGAGATACTGGCCACAAAGGTTTTGTGCTTCTCCAGATACTCAGGATCTAGCTCAATTCCTCTGGAAAGATAAACAGTACCTTCTTCAAAATTTCCTTCATAGACAAGAAGAGTTCCCAGGCTGTAGTTGGCAGAGATAAGGTCTGGAACAAGGGAAAGCGCTTTCTTGAACAATTCTTTAGCCTTATCAAATTGCCGCTTAACAAAATAGGTATTCCCCAGATTGTTATAGGCTTGGGCATAGGAAGTGTCCAGGGAAATAGCCTTCTCGAAATTTTCTTCAGCGAGGTTGTAGTTTTTCTGGAGGAAATAGGCCATCCCCAAAAGGTTATAAGCTCTGGCTGAATCCGGCCGTAAAATTATGGCCTTTTTAAATTCCTCAATAGCTTTTGGATAATCGCTCTGCTTCAAATAGAAATCCCCCTGGCTAAGAGCAAGATCAAAGTTTTTGGCTTCAGGCGCCGCCTCGGCTGAAGGTTTATGAGTGGCACAGGCGGAGAATAGGATAAGAACAATTCCTAAAACAATACAATATCTTTTTGCCATTGGCTATCCCCTTTTTTATTATTTTTATAGAACTATACTAACTTAACTTATGGATGTCAATGCAGATCAGGCTCTAAGAAGAAAACTAAAGCTAATCGCTTGATCATTTTGATTTTTTTATGGATTCTTTCTATTGACTGGATCATTTTTCATGTGATATTTTTGCTTCGCAATAATAGCAGGTAGAAATAGGGATTTAAATAAAAGGGAGAAAAATCATGAGATCAATCATAGCAAGTTACCTCAACAGAGCTATTTCGAGACGTGGATTTATGAAGAGTCTTTTGGCTTCCGGTTTTACAGTAGCCTCTGCAAATTCAATTCTCGAATCCCTTGATAATTTAAGAGAGGAAAATTCTTTGAAAGAAGACGAATACAGGATCGCGGTGGGAAGTGGCGGCGACCTTCTTGTTCAACAGATCAAAGAGGCAGGCATCAAATTTGTTTTTACCAATACTGGCTCATTTGAAGTCGGTTTTTTTGATGCTCTGGCTAAAGAACCAGAGATTCAATTGATTTTGGGGCTTCATGAGGGAATTGTTATCTCCATGGCCGATGGCTATCACAGAATAACCAAAGAACCAGCTTTCGTGAATGTCCATGTCATTGCCGGGACAGCCCAGATGGCAGGGCAGCTCTATAATGCCCATAGGGATGATTCTTCCTTGATTGTCTCAGCAGGGTTGCTTGATAACGAGGTTTTCAGTGATGATATCACCCTGGGCGCATCTTCTGGTTTTGACCAGAAAGAAATAAACAGGCAATTTGCAAAACTTTCCTGGGAGGTAAAGAATCCAGAGAGTATTCCCGTTTTCACAAGGAGGGCCTTTAAGGTGGCAACAACTCAGCCAGGAGGACCTGTCTATGTTGCTTATGCGAACTATGCCTTGGAAGCTCAAAATGTAAGGGGGAAAATCGTTCCCAAAAAGAATTTCATGATTCCCTCTGAAATTAAAGGCTCACCTCCGCTCATTGAAAAAATGGCAAAGCTTATGGCAGAAGCAAAGAACCCTGTCGTCATCTATGGCGATGAAGTCTGGAAATCCGATGCCCAGGAAAAAGCTGTGGAAATGGCGGAATTATTGGCTCTGCCAGTCGCATCTTCAAGAGAAGCCTTCAGGAATTTTCCAACCCGCCATCCCCTTTATATCGGAAGATATTCCCCAGGCAGGACGGTACTGGGGAGGGAAGTTGATCTTATCATCTCATTCGGAGCAAAGGATTTTGGGAGAGACAGAATTGCTACTGAAAATAATCATTCAAAAATCATTTACTGCGGCCTCAATACATCCAATATCGGCAGAGACTACCCCTTTGATTTGGCAGTTGTGGGAAATACCAAGGAAATTTTGGCTGATCTTATTGACTGCCTAAAAGGAAGCTTAACCCAAGAAAGAATAAATTCACTAAAGGCTTCTCGGTTTCCAGAGATTAAAGCCTATACAGAAAGTCTCCATTCAGAGTCTTTGGAGAAAGCAAAGCTCAATTTTAAAAAATCGCCTATTCATCCTGATCGCCTTGGCTATGAAATGAGTCGATTACTGGATAAAGATGCTATTATCGTCAGCGAGAACTTTGGCGGAAGTTACCAGTTTTTTAATTTTGGCCTAAGGGATAATGAGATGATGTGGATGTTCAACACAAGCTACTCTCTTGGTTGGGGCGTGGGTGCTGCTATGGGAGCCAAGCTCGGCAAGCCTGAAAGACAAGTGGTCTTGAGTATCGGGGATGGTTCAGTGATGTATAGTGCCTCTGGCTTCTGGACTCAAGCCCGCTATGGAATTCCCGTTTTGACCATTGTCTGGAACAATAGAAACTACCAGACAGTGCGAACGAGCTTTGACAGATATCAAGGAAAAATGGCTGAGACAGGCCAATACCTTGGGGTCTATCTTGGCGACCCGGATATTGATTTTGTAAAGTTGGCTCAGAGCCAGGGTGTTGAAGGTGAAAAAGTGATATCTCCAGAAGAAATCGAACCTGCCTTAAAAAGAGGAATTCAAAAAACAAAAGACGGGAAACCTTACCTTATCGATATTCTTTTGGCGAGAGTTGGCCCGGGTTCTGAATCTACTTGGCATGAGGGATTTAATTTAGCAGAATTGTATTCAAAAAAATCTGGGAAATTCGAATGAAATTTTTGCCCAAGAGGCAATAAGGAAGGAGGGATAAAATTAAAAAGTCGGTATCGATAGTCCTTATGGTCTTATTATTTACTTTTTTCTCCCCAAAAAATAGGTCAGAAGGGAAAGACGATTTTGATGTCTATCAAAAACTTAAGGAATTGCATATAACCTTAAACAAACCGTGGATTCCTGTGGCAAACTATGTCAACACGCGGCGTTCCGGCAATCTCGTTTTCCTCAGTGGCCATGGCCCTCGCCATCCGGCCGGAGGCTTCAAGCAAGGAAAAGTCGGAAAGGATCTCACTCTGGAGGAAGGCTATGAGGCAGCTCGATTGACTGGTTTGGATTTGTTATCCTCTCTAGAAAAAGAAATCGGCGATTTGAACAAGGTCAAACGTTTCATTAAAGTTCTGGGAATGGTCAATGTCGATCCAGCATTTACAGATATGCCAAGAGTGATCGATGGATTTTCAGACCTAATGGTAGCCATTTTTGGAGAAAGAGGAAAGCATGCCCGATCCGCTGTTGGCGTGGCTTCGCTCCCCTCAAATATTCCCGTTGAGATTGAAATGATTGTGGAAATAAAATAAGCCTTCCTGAAGAAATTTTTTAGAAGGTAATTATTTAGAAATATTTATTTAAAAAAGGAGGTCATCATGTCCATGGGAATGACTCGCAGACAATGGTTGGAGCGAACGAGCATTATTCTTGGTAGCACAGCGCTCGGAAGTTTTTTGGCCGAAAGGCAAGTCTCTGCCTTGCCTGTGGAGAAAGATTTTCGCTCTCCCATCCGCATGCTGTTCAACGAAAATCCCTACGGGCCTTCTGAGTTAGCCCGCAAAGCAATGATTGAAGCCTTTGATGAAGCAAATCTCTATTCATTTTCAGAAGGTGCTCCGGATGAGCTCCGGGCTATAATCGGCCAACAGGTGGGGTTGACGCCTGACCATATTCTCATTGGCTCAGGCTCCACTGAAATTCTTAGAGCTGCCGCCTTACTCACAGGGCTGGAAGGGGGAGAGGTCATCTCTCCTTACCCAACCTTTGATGCTATGATCAGATATGCAGAAACGATCGGTGTCAAAGTTCATCGGGTTCCCCTCAAAGATGATTTCCATTTTGATCTCGAAGCCATAAAAGAAAAAGCGACCAAAAAAGTCAAATTGCTCTACCTCTGTAACCCCAATAACCCCACTGGATTGATCACACCCTATGATAAATTGCGGCCCTTTTGTGAAGAAATTGCAAAGGAGATGTTGGTCTTTGTCGATGAAGCTTATTATGAATATGTAAGTGATCCTCAGTATCGATCCATGGTGGAGCTGGTCGGTGAAGGACATAACATCATCGTCTCCAGGACAGCCTCAAAGATCCATGGGCTTGCAGGGTTGCGTATCGGCTTCGGTATTGCTGATCCAAAGCTTATTAAACTCTTAAAAGGACGATTGACTGGAACGAATAATATCATCGGGCTCCGTGCCGCAATTTCGAGTTACCAGGA